>CAZMCT010000120.1:0-12117 GCA_964564785.1 uncultured Planctomycetales bacterium | reverse complement strand
TCTTGGTATCGTGTCCCGGCCGCGACCCGGCGAGGACGCGGCGGAAGGTGACTCCCATGCTGAGGTCAGGCGCACGGTGGTCGGCGTGCTTTGCGCGGCCGCTGGCCGTGGCGGCGAGCGTGGCGGCGCTGCTGCCCGCAGCCGGCTGCCACACGCTGGTGCTGTGGTGGCCGGAGCAGACGAAGACGATCCCGGCGGAATACCGCTATCTGGCCGACCGGAAGGTTGTGATCGTGGTGCGGGCGCCGGAAGAGCTGCTCTTCGACTACCCGAACGTGCGATGGGAGGTGGCTGACCACCTGCGGGTGGCGCTGGAAGCCAACGTGAAGGGGGTGAAGATCACGGACCCGAAAAAGGTGGACCGGTTCCAGCGTGAAGACGCGCAGTGGGAGCGGATGGACCCGGCCCTGGTGGGCAAGCGTTTCGACGCCGAGCGCGTGCTCGAGGTGGACCTGACGCAATACACGACGCGCGAGCCCGAAAGCCCGCACCTGTACCGCGGACACATCTCGGCCGTGGTCCGCGTGTACAACGCCGACTACCCGAATTCGCAGCCGACCTATCGGGAAGACGTGCACACGGTCTATCCGCCGGGCGGGCCGGGGCGGTACGGAACCAGCGATCGGAGCATCCGGGCGGACACGATGCAGGCGTTTGCCCAGGAAGTGGCCAACCGGTTCTACGATCGCACGGTGGTGGTGCGATGATGACGCCGCTGCGGCTGGTCCCGGCCGCACTGCTGGCCCTGGTGCTGCTGCCGGCCTGTCGATACGTCGCGGCCGCGTCCTATCTGTTCGGCCCCCCGCAGGTTCAGAAGGCGGAGTTCAAGCCGACGTCCGGGCGGCTGGTGCTGCTGCTCGAGTGTGCGCGGCCGGAAGACGAGAATCCGGTATTCGCCCAGAACCTGCACGAAAAGTTTGAGGAATTGCTCGCGCAGAACGACCTGAAGACGCAGGTGGTGCCACGTGAGGATGTTCTACGGCTGCGTCAGGAGTTCCCCGACTTCGGGCAGTGGACCGTGCAGAAAGTGGGCCAGCGGCTGAACGCCGCGCAGGTGCTGTATGTGCGGATCGACCGCTTGCAGCTCCGCGAGGCGCCCGCTTCGCCCCTGCTGACGCCGGCGGTCCAGATGCGGCTCAAACTGATCGACGTCCAGACGGGCGAGCGGCTTTGGCCGGGGCCGCAGGAACGCGACGGCCGGGTGTGCGGCCGCTCGCGTCCGTCACAGGAGGTCGCAGTCGGGGACTCCACCGTGCTCGACGCGGAAACGGCGAAGCTCGGCAAGGATGCGGCCTGGGTGGTGGCGCAGTGGTTCTACGACGTCGATCTCGAGCAAAAGACGCCCTGGGAACCGTGACATGCACGGGGCCGCGATGGTTCGCCGGTTGACCGTGCTGGCGCTGACGGCGGCGGTCGTGATCTTGGGCAGCTCACTGGCGGGCTGGGAGCGGCTGGGGTGGCGTGATCTGGCCGGCGCGGGGTTTTCGAGATACTGGGACCTGCGGCTGCCGCGGAGCCTGCTGGCGGCGGTGGCCGGGGCGGGACTGGCGGTCGGGGGGGTGATTTTCCAGGGCCTGTTCCGGAACCCGCTGGCGGAGCCGTATACGCTGGGGCTGGCCAGCGGGGCTTCGCTCGGCGCGGCGCTGGGTTTTCTGTTGTGGCAGGGGGGCCGCACAGGACCCGGGCCACGCGTGTTGGCGCTGGTGGGCGCGTTGGCAGCGCTGGGTCTGGTGTGGGGCATCAGTCGGCTGAGGCGCGGTCGGGACGTAGCCCGGCTGCTTCTCGGGGGCGTGTGCGTGGCGTACCTTTCCGGGGCGGGGATTCTGCTGGTGTTCTACGTCGGCGAGCGGGCGATCACGAACGAGGTGGTGTTCTGGACGATGGGCTCGCTGGGAGTGCTGCGGCCGGCTGCGCGGTACGAGGTGCTCGCGGCGTTGGTGCCGGTGCTGGCGTACGCGGTGTACGCACATCGCGCGCTGGACCTGCTGATGTTCGGCGAGGAGCTGGCGGCGGCCCGCGGGGTGGCGGTGGGGCGGACGATCTGGACGTGCTACGTGCTGGTGGGGCTGCTGACGGCGGTAATTGTGGCGAACTGCGGGCCGATCGGGTTCGTGGGGCTGATGGTGCCGCACATGACGCGGGCGCTGGTGGGGGTGCGGACGCTGCCGCTGGTTCTCGGGGCGGTGATCGTCGGGGCCGCGTTCCTGGCCGCGTGCGATGCGGCGGCGCGCTCGCTGCCGGTCACCGAGCTGCCGGTGGGGATCGTGACGAACATCCTGGGGGCGGGCTTTTTCCTATACCTGCTCGCGACGCGCGAATTAGCAGGCGATTCCCGCGCCTGACGCGGGCTCCCTCGAGAACACACGGAGCGAGGGCGGCGCGATGCTCGAAATGACACCGCGGTTCGCGGGCCGCCTGTTGCACCCATGTTCCCACGGCGCGCCGTACCCACCTGCCCACCGCCACCGAGTTCGATGGTCACGTTGTCACGCTTTGCAGCAGCAGCAGCCGCATGCGGCCGATTGCGCGGCAGTCCACGATCCGCAGCGTGCGCAGGTGTGCCTCGGAGAGTGGCTCCGCACGAGTCTCGTGGCGGAATACCAGCAGGCCGGCTCGGGCGAAGCTGGGGGCGAGCCGCTCGAGCAGGTCGGCGACCTTGAGCGCCCGCGCGCCGGCCTCATAGGGCGGGTCGACAAAGATCAGGCCGAACCCCCCGGGTGGCTGCGGCGGCCGCAGCGTCCACGCGTTCTCCGTGAGTACCGTGGTCACGTCCCCCAAGCCGAGCCGCTCGATGTTCACCCGCAGGCAGTGGACCGCGTGCCGGTCGCGCTCGACGAAGGTGCAGCTCCGCGCACCACGCGACAGGGCCTCGAGCCCGAGCGAGCCGGTGCCCGAGAACACGTCGAGCACCGGAACGTCCGGTAACTCGCCCAGCGTGCCGAACCGATGCCCCAAGATGTTGAACAGCGTCTCCTTGGCCCGGTCGGTGATCGGTCGCGTCGTCCGCCCGGGCGGCGACTCGAGCAAACGTCCGCGAAACCTGCCGGCCACGATGCGCATGAATGACGGTTCCGAGTCGGCCGGGGGCGCCCCGGCGGGTACCGGCGCGCTGATGCAGAAGCCGGGTTCGGCCGATGCTCCCAGAGCGATGATACGGGATCTGCGCACCATCCTCGACGGCTGGGACTTCGAACCGGGCAAGATCTCGGTGCGCAAGATCATCGGCCGGGACGGGCGCGAGAAGATTCAGACGCGGAGCGTCCTGGGCGGGCTCCAGCTCGCGGGCACGGGGCGGCGGGACGGAGCCCGGCCGCACGGTTACGAATCGCTGCTGGATTATCACCAAGCGCGGCTGCGTGAGCACCTGGAGGTGTACGGGGATGACGAGGACTTCGTCCTGACGCCCGAGGAATGCCAGGAACTGCGGCATGAGGCGTACCTGTATTATCAGCGGTACCTGTCGCGGTTCGTGCTCGAGGAGTTCGAGGCGGTTGAGCGCGACACGGCCCGCAACTTGCGGGTGATCGAGCTGTGCGCGCGGTATGCGGCGTCGGAGCACGACCGGGCGTTGTTGCGGCCGCAGCGGGCTTATGTGTTGATGATGCACACGCGCGCGCGGGTGCAGTTGGCGCTGGCGGAGGGGGAGCCGGGCCGGGCGCTACGGGACCTGGATGCGGCGCTGGCGGAGCTGGGGGCCATGTCGGAAGATGCGGAGGACTGCCTCAGCGAGACGAAGGCGCTGCGGACCCTGCGCGCGGAGGTGCTGGCGAACCTGCCCGAGGGCGACCCGGTGCGGCTCGAGGCGGAGCTGGAGGTCGCGGTAGCGGCGGAAGACTACGAGCGGGCGGCGCAGTTGCGGGACCGGCTGGCGGTTGCGGCGCGGGGAACGGGGGGACAGCTCGGGGATTGACGCGGCTTTCCGGGCGGGCTACGGTTTTGGCCTGCGGGGTGACACTGCGCCGCAGCGCCGGGCGGGCGCTGTAGGGTGCGGCGGGTCCCCCGGCGCCCCCGACAGGGAAAGCACGATGAACCGGCGTCGTTTGCCACGCGGTGCGGTGTGTTTGCTCGTGGTGACACTTGCGGGCTGTGGTGAGTCGCAGGACCCGCCGACGCGACCGCCGGGGACGCTGGGGGGGGTCAAGGAAGGCGCGCCGCTGGTGGCCGCCCCGCCGGACGCGGGGATTCTCGCCGACCCGACGCAATACACGCCGCGGAAGCTGCCGAGCGCGGACGAAGGCGCGCGGCCCGCCGGGGGCGGGGCCCCCAGCGACGCCGAGGCGGGCCTGCGGGTGTTTGTCGAGCGGGTCGAGAAGTCGCTCAAGAGCAGCGACACGCAGGCCCTGCTGGACGCGTTCGACCCCGAGCAGATCGCGGCGCTGGGCGACGCCCGCAACGCGCTCTTCGCGACGGCCGAGAAGCTGGACCTGCTGCGCAAGGTGACGGAGGAGAAGCTGGGCACGCGCGAGGTCGCCGTGCTCGAGGGCGCCAATCAAGTTCTCAAGTATGAGCTGCTGGACCCCCAGCACGCCAGCGTGTCGCCGAACTGGCTCGGCCCCCTGCTGTTCGGCCCCCAACGCGCCACGCCGGCGCTGCCGGCCGTGCTCCAGGGCGGGCAGTGGCGTTTTCAGCTCGATCCGCCGCTGAGCGCCGCCGACGCCCCCCTCGTCGCGCTCTGGCACCAGGCCATGCAGCGCGCGCTCGACCAGGCCGTGGATTGGGTCCAGGCGACCGAGACCTTCACGCCAGAAGAGCTGGGCGTGAAGGTCGGAACGCTCATCGCGGGCGAGATGATGCGCGGCGGGGCCACGACGCAGCCGGCCGAGGCTGCTCCGCCGGCCGAGCAAACCAAGGGTGCGGAAGAGAAGAACCCCCCGGCCCCGGGGGCCCCCCCCCGGGGGCGGGGCGGGGGGCGGGGCCCGGGATCCTGACCGAAGGGAAGCGGGGAGCGCGTGGCACGGCTGACTCGTGAACAGGTTGAAGCGCTGACGGCGGCGATCGGCGCCCACGATCACCTGCGGCGTGTTGCCGGTGAGATCGAGCACCTGCATCGCGTCGTGTTTCACGCGAACGCCCGCGTGGACTGGGCGCTCGTGCGGCGCTCGGCCGAGCAGATTCTGATCGCGGAGATGGTTTCGCGACACGGGGGGCACCCGGACGGCATCTTTTACCAGTTGCGCAATCTGGAGGATCAGGGGCGGAGTTGGGACGAAGCCGTGCGCGAGGTGGCGGCCGCGATCCACTCGTACTTCACGACGCCGCTGGGGCTGATTCTGCGGCAGGACCTGTTCGGGGACGAGGCGGTGTTCATCACGCCGGATGCTTACGAGTGGACCTCGTACCTGCGTCACCGGCAGGCCGGTGTGTCATGAACAAAGTGTCACCGTCGCGTCAGGGAGTTGCGGAGCTTCAGCCGGGCGAGCGGGTCGAGGACCAGGTTTTCCGGGTCGCGTCGAAGGAGTTGCGGCAGACCAGCAACGGGAGTCTGTACGTGCACTGCGTGCTCGCGGACCGGTCGGGGCAGATACTCGGTCGGCTGTGGCAGGCGACGCAGGCGTTGTACGAATCGATCCCCGAGGGTGGGCTGCTGCATGTGCGCGGGCGGATCGAGAGCTACAAGGGCAACCGGCAGTTGATCATCGAGGGGGTGCGGGCGTGCGCGCCGGACGAGTTCGACCCGGCCGAGTTCCTGCCGTGCAGCGCGTTGGATGTCGACGCGCTGTGGGAGGAAGTGAAGGGCATCCTGCGGACGATCAGCTCGCGCGAGCTGCTGCTGCTGGTGGGCCGATTCGTCAACGACGAGTCGTTCGCGGCGGATTTCCGCCGGGCGCCGGCGGCGGTGCAGATGCACCACGCGTACCTGGGCGGGCTGGTCGAGCACACGCGGAACCTGCTGCGTCTGGCGCAGGTCGTGTGCCCGTTATATCCGCAGGTGAACCGCGACCTGGTGCTGGCGGGGATCTTTCTGCACGACGCGGGCAAGCTGCGCGAGCTGTCCTGGAAGACGAACTTCGAATACACGAGCGAGGGACAGCTCATCGGACATATCGTCCAGTGCGTGCTGTGGATTCACGAGAAGTGCCGCGAGGTCGAGCGCGAGACCGGCCAGCCGTTCCCGGCGCTGCTGGAGACCAGTCTCAAACACCTCGTGCTCGCCCACCACGGCAAGTACGAATTCGGCAGTCCGCGGCTGCCCGCGACGGCCGAGGCCATTCTGGTGCACTACCTCGACAATCTGGACGCGAAACAGGCGATGGTGCGCGAAGCCATTGCGGCGGACCCCGATCCCGCCAGCGAGTGGACGTCCTACGTCAAGGCGCTCGAGACGCGGGTGTTCAAACCCGATCCGGAGGGGCAGGCCAGGAGTTGAGTCGACGGAGGCGACCGATGGGGAAGGGATTCCTGCGGTCGGGGGAATGCGGGTGGGTCGGGCTGCTCGCGAGCGGATTCGTGCTGGGTCTTGCCGGCCGGGCGCCGGCCGAGCCGCCGGAAACGCGCGGCGTGCTCCCCTGGCGGGTCGGGTCGGTCGTAACCGCGCGACAGGCGACGGCGGTGGTCACCGCGGCGCTGGATGCGGCGGCCCGCGGCGGGGCGCGACACGTCGTGGTGCAATTCGAGCGGCCGCTGATGGCTGCCGAGCGGTCGCGGCTGGCTGCGGCCGGGCTGCGGTTGCTGCGGCCGGTGGGTGACAACGCGTATTTCGCGACGTGGGGCGGGGCGGAAGGAACGAGTGGCGTGCTGTTGCGTACCGGGGTGGAGGTGCGCTGCGTGCTGCCGATCGAGCGGGCCTGGAAACTACACCCGGCGCTGGCGACGGGCGCGGTGCCCGATTGGGCCGTGGCGAAGTCCTCCGCCGCGCCCCCGGCGCCGGCGACGGACATGCAGGAGGCAGGCGGCGCCCCGGCCAATCGGTGGCTCGCGGTCTACGTCGTGCTGCATGCGGACGTACCGCTCGTGCCGGACGGGATCGAGCTCTGCCGCGCGCAGGGCGCGACAATCATCTCGATGCTGCGCTCGATTGGCGCGCTGGTGATCGAGCTTCCCGAAACGGAGCTGGCGGAACTGGCCGACGAGGACGGGGTGCAATGGATCGAACCGCCGCTGCCGCGCATGGGGCCGACGAACAACGATGTGCGAGAGCGGCTGGAGATCGCGGCCGTGGCCGCCCCGCCCTGCGGGCTGGACGGGAGCGGGATCAGCGTGCTGTTGTACGACTCGGGGACGGCGCTGGCCGCGCACCCGGACTTCGGCGGCCGGCTGACGAAGCGGGATAACGCGATCACGATCCAGCATTCGACGCACGTCGGCGGCACGCTCGGGGGGGCCGGCACGGCCGGCGGCGGCACCTACGCGGGCGTCGCGCCGGGCGTGACGATCCAGTCATACGGGTTTCAGCAGGAGGGGGGCATGCAGCAGGGGTTCTTGTACACCGACCCCGGCGATCTCGAGGACGATTACCACGCTGCCATCACGACGTACGCGGCCGCGATCGCGAACAACTCCATCGGCACGAACACGGCCGCAAACGGTTTTCCGTGCGAGTGGGAGGGCGATTACGGCGTGACCGACGTGCTGATCGACACGATCGTGCGCGGCGATGGCGATAACCCACTGTTCACGGTGCCGTTCCGGTCGGTGTGGTCGGCCGGGAACGAGCGGGGCTCGGGGCGCTGCGGCACCGACTATCACACGACGGCGCCACCGGCCTGCGCGAAGAACCACCTTACGGTCGGAGCCGTGAACTCGAACAACGACACCGTGACGGGCTTCACGAGCTGGGGGCCGGCCGACGATGGCCGGCTCAAGCCGGACGTGGTCGGGCCCGGCTGCCAGGTGGGCGAGGACTACGGCGTGACCTCGTGCGCGAGCACCGGCGGATACGCCACGCTGTGCGGGACGTCGATGGCCGCACCGGCCGTGACGGGGCTGGGCGCGCTGCTGCTCCAGGACTGGCGCGCTGCACAGCCGGGAGCAGCGGATTTTCGCGGCTCGACACTCAAGGTGCTGCTGGCACACACGGCGGTGGATGTCGGACCAGCAGGACCGGACTATCAGAGCGGGTATGGGTCGGTGCGGGCGCCGGCCGCGGTCGATCTGCTGCGGAGCGGGAACTGGCGCGAGGCGAGCGTCGGCCAGGGCGAGGTGTTTGAGTTCGTCGTCGTTGTCGCGCCGGGGGATGCGGAGCTGCGGGTCACGCTGGCCTGGGACGATGTGCCGGGGACGCCGAACGTGAGCCCGGCGCTGGTGAACGACCTCGACCTGCGGGTCTTCGGCCCCGACGGGACGCAGCACTTTCCGTGGACGCTCGGCGGTCTGGCGAACCCGGGCGCGCCGGCCGTGCGGACGCAGCCGGACCACGTGAACAATATCGAACAGGTGTGGATCGCGGGTCCGGCCCCCGGGGCCTACCGGGTCGAGGTCGTGGGCTTCAACGTGCCGGCCGGCCCGCAGCCGCTGTCGATCGCGGCGACGCCGACGCTGCTGGCGTGCTCGTCGGAAGGCGTGGCCGAGCTGGACCGGGCGGCGTACGCGTGCGCGGCGTACCTCACCGCGCGGGTTGTGGACTGCGACTTGAACACGAGCGACACGATCGTGGACACGGTGCAGGTCATGGTCACATCGACCTCGGAGCCGGCGGGCGAGGTTGTGACGCTCACCGAAATCAGCCCCGAGTCGGCTACGCTGGCGGGCACGCTGGCGCTGCACGGGTTCGACCTGCCGGGGATTCTGCGCGTTGCCGAGGGCGACACGATTACGCTGACGTACGAGGATGCGGACGACGGCAGCGGTCAGCCGGCGGTGGTGACTGACACGGCGGCGGTGGATTGCACGGCGGCGACCATCACCGGCGTGCAGGTGAGCGAGGTGTCGGCCCACGCGGCGACGGTCGTGTTCCAGACCAATGAGCCGACCCAGCCGACAATCCGGTTTGGCGCGGCGTGTGACGACTTGGGCACGGCGCAGAGTACGAGCGCATACGCGGCCAATCACGCGGTTCGCGTCGCGGGCCTCATCGAGCAGACGGCATACCGCTTCGCCGTGGAGGCGGTCGACGCGGCCGGCAATGTGACGGTCGACGATGCCGGCGGCGCATGCTACGAGCTGACGACGCCGGCCGCGACTGACTACTTCACCGAGCAATTCGTCAATGACAACGACCTGGCGTACAGCACGCTGGTGTTCACGCCGGATGCGAGCGTGAGCGGCTATCGCGGCTGCCGCGTGCCGAGCAGCAGCCTAGCGACGGACCCCGCGGGCGGCACTCCGCTCACGCTGGGCGATGACCAGTCGGTCGCGGTCGCGCTGGGCGGCTCGCAGGTGCAGCTCTACGGGGTGAGCTACGGGACGATCTACGTCGGCTCGAACGGTTACATCACGTTCGGCGCGGCCGACAACTCGTGGAACGAGACGATCGCGCAGCATTTCGCGCTGCCGCGCGTCGCGGCCCTGTTCGACGACCTGAGCCCGCAGCTCGGGGCCGTGAGCTGGCGGCTGCTGGCCGATCGCGTGGCCGTCACCTGGCTGGCCGTGCCGGAATACAACGCGACTACCACGAACACGTTCCAGATCGAGCTCTATTTCGACGGGCGGATCGCCTTCAGTTATCTGGACGTCGCGGCCGCGGACGGGCTCGTCGGGCTGTCGGCCGGGACGGGACCGCCCGAGGACTTCGTCGAGTCAGATCTGACCGCGCTGCCGGGCTGTTACGAGTATCCGCCCTTCGTGGAGGATCTCGCGGCCGGCACGCCGGCCAATGAGCCGGTGCTGATCGAGCTCGCGGCCGAAGACGACGGCCTGCCCGACCCGCCGGGGGTGCTGACGTTTTCGATCGAGAGCCTGCCGGCCGGCGGGTACCTGCACGACCCCACGAGCGGACGGATCACGGCCGTTCCGCACGCGCTGGCCGGCGGGGGGCGGGTGGTGGAGTATCGCCCGAAGCCGTATTGGGTGGGCGAAGACACATTCACGTTCCTGGCAAACGACGGGGGCGTGCCGCCGGGGGGCGGGCCGTCAGCGGTGGCGACAGTGGTCGTGACGGTTGGCGGACCGCAGCCGGTGTACGTGTTCGATATGCAGGCGGATCCCGGGTGGACGGGGGAGGGGTTGTGGGCGTGGGGTGTGCCCGCGGGCGGGGGGACGCACAACCGCGACCCGCTGGCGGGCCACACGGGCGCGAGCGTGGTCGGGTTCAACCTGGAGGGCGACTATTCGAACAACCTGCCGGCCACGAGCGTGACGACCGGACCGCTGGACTGCACCGACCTGGTGGGCGTCGAGCTGCGGTTCTGGCGCTGGCTGGGCGTGGAGAGCAGCACGTTCGACCACGCGCGGATCGACGCGACGAGCGCCGGGGCGGGCTGGGTGACGGTCTGGAACCACACCACGGGCGCGATCGGCGACCTGTCGTGGACCGAGCAGGTGGTGGACCTCGCGTCCGTCGCGGACGGGCGAGAAGACGTGCGCCTGCGGTGGGTGATGGGCCCGACCGACGGGCTGAACACGTACCCGGGCTGGAACCTCGACGACGTGGCGGTGTGGGGCGCGCGGGTCTTGAGCGGCGCAGGCGATGTGAACTGCGATTTCGCGGTGGACTTCAGCGACATCAACGTGTTCATCAACGCGATGGTGAGCCCGACGTGGTACGCGGCGACGTACCCGGACTGCCCGTTCGCGAACCGCGACATCAACGGTGACGGCGTGTTCGACTTCGGCGACATCAATCCGTTCGTGGCCGTGCTGGCAGGTGGAGAGTCTGCGGTGCCGCCACCGTTCGTCAAACCATGAAACGCCTTTTTATTCGGTCCTACCCCTTGATCGCCTCGATTACGCCGTGCATGATTCACTTGTGAGAGGCCCTGAGCACGTCCGCAGGGCGCGCGGGAAAGTCGCACAACGGGAGGAGCACGACATGTCGTCGCAGAGCGGGAGAATCGGGAGTGTCGGTCTGGTTTGCGCAATCTTGGTCTCGGCGGGGGGGGGGGCGGCCTTAGCCGATGAGATCTACGTGCCGGGGGACTATTCTACGATCCAGCAAGCGATCCACGCGGCAACCGACGGAGACACGATCCTATTGGGCCCACCGACCACATTCTCTGGGCCGGGAAATGTGAACCTCGATTTCGGCGGAAAGGCGCTGACAGTGCGACCGGCGCCGGGCCTCGGACGCGTCACCATCGCCTGCGGGGGTTCGACCGGATTCAACTTCCATTCCGGGGAGGACACGCGAGCCCGGATTCAAGGCCTCAAGATCACGTACGCTGCGACCGGGGCGATCGTCTGCAATGGGGCAAGTCCGTCGATCGTCGATTGCGAAATCGACTCTAACTCGGGCGGTGCCGCGGGTATTGGGGGAGGTCTGACGTGCAGAGCTGGCGCGAGCCCCGTATTACGTGGGTGCCTGTTCCAACAGAACGGCGCTTACGGTTCTGGACAGGCGGCGGGCAATGGCGGAGCTGTGCTTTGCCAATCCGAGCTCGCAGAGGCAGCTTGCGCGCCGGCGTTCTCGGACTGCCGATTTGTAGCCAACTTCGCGCAGAATACTGGCGGAGCCGTTTTTTGTAGGCACGCACGCCCCCTCTTCACCCACTGCTACTTCGCCTCCAACTACTCGGAAGGTCTCTACACAGCAGGACTCGTCGGGCAGGTTTTTTCGCAGGCGATCAGCAATCGCCGACAACCGCGACCGTGGTCAATTGTCTATTTCAGACGAACAATGCCGAGGCACCGTACGAGGGCGGTGCCGTCGGCTGCGATGGCAATGTGCGCGTAATCTTGACGAACTGCACGCTTAATCAGAACAGCACTCCCGACCCTGCGACGAAAAGCAGCGGCCTGCACTGCACCGGCGGCGCGACCGCGATTGTGACGCAGTGCATCTTCTGGGACAACGACGGGCCGGAGATCGTCCAGTCCACCGTGCCCGTGGAAGTTTCCTACAGCGACGTCGAGGGGGGTTGGCCAGGAACGTCGAACATCAACGCGGACCCGCTGTTCCAGAGCATCCCGTCTGGCGCGTTCGCGGGATCGTGCTACCTGGCCGCCAACAGCCCCTGCATCGACTTCGGCAGTTACTAACCAGTGCAGTAAATATATTGCATTTTGTTGGTTTTGTGTTATACT
>CAZMCT010000119.1:0-12118 GCA_964564785.1 uncultured Planctomycetales bacterium | reverse complement strand
GGGGGCCGGCGGGCGCCCGCGGCCGGCGCCCCCGGTCGTCCGCCGAGGCGGACGCGTTCCGAATGATAGCGCCGGTGCCGTGCTCGTCATCCCCGCTCCAACCCGAAGGCGGCATGCACCACCTGAAGCGCCCGTTCGCCCTCCGCCGCCTTCACCAGCACACTGATCACGATCTCGCTGGTGGAGATGCTCTCGATCGGGATCTTCTCCGCCGCCAGGGCCGCGAACATGCGCGCCGCCACGCCCGAGTGCGACCGCATCCCCACGCCGATCGCGCTCACCCGCACCAGCCCGTCCGCCACGTGGCTGCTCGTTGCCGAAAACCGCTGCGCCAGCAGCTCGGCCAGCGTGCGCAACTCGCCCGGGTCGCGACCTTCGACCGTGAACGTCAGCGTCACCGGCCGGCCGGCCGCCTCGACGGTCTGCACGATGTCGTCGACGGCGATCCCGCGCCCGGCCACCTCGTTGAAGACCGCGGCTGTTACGCCCGCCTCGTTCGGCAACCCCGCGAGCGTCACCGCGACGACGTCGCGCTTCAGCGTCACCCCGCGCACCGCCACCGTTTCCATCCCCGGCGTCTGGTTCATAATCACGGTCCCCGGGTTGTCGGTCAGACTGCTTCGCACGTGGATCGGGACGGCGAACTTCTTGCCCAGCTCGATCGAGCGGTTGTGCATCACCCCCGCTCCCAGGCTCGCCATTTCCAGCATCTCGTCGTAGCTGATCGCATCCAGCTTGCGGGCCGTGGGAACCAGCCGCGGGTCGGCCGTGTAGACGCCGTCCACATCGGTGTAGATCTCGCACCGCTCGCTCCGGAGCGCCGCCGCCAGCGCCACGGCCGTCGTGTCGCTGCCCCCGCGGCCCAGGGTCGTGATGTCGAAATCGCGGGTCACCCCCTGGAACCCGGCCACGATCACGATCTTGCCCGCATCCAGCAGCCGGCGGATGCGGCCCGTGTCGATCGACTGGATCCGGGCGGCCGTGTGCGCGGTGTCCGTCAGCAGCCCCACCTGTGCGCCCGTAAGGCTGATCGCCTCGTACCCCGCCTCGTGGATCGCCATGGCCACCAGCGCGATGCTCACCTGCTCGCCGGTGGCCAGGAGCATGTCCAGCTCGCGCCGCGCCGGTCGCCGTGAAACCTGCCGCGCCAACTCGATCAGGTGGTCCGTCGTGTGCCCCATCGCCGACACGACCATCACGACCTGGTTGCCGGCCAGCAACGCCCGGATGGCCCGCCGCGCCGCCAGGTGGATCCGCGACGCATCCGCGACGCTCGTCCCGCCGAATTTCTGCACGATGATCGGCATCGTCCGCCTGCCGGCCCGATTCTAACCGAACGACCGCAGGCGGCGCGGTCCGCGGAGCACCGCAGCGACCGCGGCGCCTCGCGCCGGCGCCGACACCCGGCGAGCACGAACGACCGCAGCCCGGCGCGGCTGCGCTGCCCGGACCGAAGACCCCCGCCACTCCCGCCCCGGCGCAGCTCGGATTACTATCACCGCCCGCATGCGTCGCCGTCTCCTCCTGATCGCCCTGACCGCCGCCCTTCTCGCCCCGGCCTGTTCCCGACCCCCGCCGCCCTCGGCCGCGTCGCAGCCCGCCTCCGGCCCGACCGGCGACCCGCGCGCGGCCCTGGCCGAGCTCGCCCGCCTCCGCGCTGCGCGTCAGTACCGCGCACTTTCCGATCTGGTCGTCCCGCCGCACGGCGAGCCGGTCGTCCGCTTCCTGCTCGCGGTGGACGAGTTCCTCACCGCCAACGACCGCCTCTGCGCGTGGCTGCGCGACCGGGCGGCCGTCGGACTCTCCCAGATCGTCGACCAAGCCTACGTGGCCGACGACCTGGCCGAGTTCGCGGGCGACAGTCTCGGGGTTTTCAGCCGCGAGATCGAGCTGCTCGATGCCCGCGTGGAGGGTGACCGAGCCTTCGTCTCGTACACCGTCCCCCAGCGGTTGACGCCCCGACAGGCCCGGCTGCGGCTGGATCGTAGCACGTGGCGTCTCGATCCCGGCGGCGCCTTGTCGGACTCATTGCCCACCGCGTTCCAGGAATTCGCGCGCGGTCTCGAGCAAGTCGTCAAGGAGTTGGAGCTCGGCTACATTCCCTCCGCGGATCTGACCGCCAACCCGGAACTCCTGACGGAAAAGGTGAAGGCCCGCCTGCGCCGCGGGGTGGCGCTGCTCAGCCGGGCACGGACCGAGCGCGGCGAATAGTGCCCGGCCCGCCCGCCCCGCCGCGGGCTACTTGCCTTTCGCCACGTTCTCCAGGAACGCAGCCATGTCCGCGTACACGATCCGCCGGTCGAAGACTTGCTCGGCCAGGCGCCGCGCCGCCGCCCCCATCGCGACCCGCCGCGGCTCATCTTCGACCACCGTGCCGATCGCCGCCAAGCAGCTCGCGACATCGCCCGCGGTGTAGTTCAGGCCGCAGCCGTGTTCCTCCACCAGCCGGGCACATTGCCCCGGAATCGTGTTCAGCACCGCCGCGCCCGCGGCCAGATAGTAGAAAATCTTGTTGGGAAAGTAGATCAGCGACTCGGGGAACGACGCGTTGAAGCCCGCGTCCACCTGCGACAGCAGGCAGGCCCATTCGGTGAACTCCAGAAAGCCCGTCAGCGTCACGTTCCGCAGGCCATGCGCGCGCACCAGCGCGTGCGCCTGCGGCGCCAGCTCGCCCGTGCCGGTCAGGATGAACCGCACGCGCTCGCCCCAGCGCTGCTCGGCCGGCACGGCCGCCCGCACGATCGTGAGGAAGTCGTACATGTAGCTGTGGCTGCCCGAGTACAAGAGCCACACGCGGCCCGGCGGCTTGCGCCATTTCGTCCCGAATTCGGCCGCCCCGCGGGCCATCGCTGCGCGCACATCCGCGACATCGACCCCCAGCGGAAACACCGCCTCCCACCGCTTCCGGCCCCCCACCGCGGTCCCCCGGTCCACGTACCCCTGCGCCACCCCCACGATCCCGTCCGCGCCGCGGTACGCCGCCCGTTCGAGTGCGTAGTACGGCCCCAGCAGCGCGCGCCCCATCCCGCGCAGCCGGTGCGGCAACACCCGTACGAAATTGTCCGGCCACTGGTCCTGGATATCGAGTACCACCGGCACGCCCCACCCCCGCGCCAGCCGGGTCGCGTATGCGGCCGACTCCAGCGGCGGCGAACTCGCCACGATCAGGTCCGGCCGCATCTCGGCCCGCGCGGCGCGGTGGAATCGCCGGCCCAGCACCCAGTGGTTCCACAGCCGCCGCAATGACACGTTACCAAGATAGGGCGGCACCGGTGTGAGCCGCACCTCGATCCCCAGGTCGGCCGCCGCCTGCTGCACGGCCGCTGCGTCGACGGCGCGTTTGAAACGGTGCGAGAACGCGCTCGACCACCACATCACTTCGTGCCCCCGCGCCCGCAGGGCCTGCGCCAGGGCCGCATACCGGCCGAGCTGCTCGCGCTCCCCGGGCAGCGGATCGAACGGATTGACCAGCCACACCCTCATCGCGCCCGGCTCCGCTGGCGTGCCAGCTCGTGCCCCATGGCCACCATCGGGGCCAGGAACCGCTCGACGGTGTGCTGCTCGGCCAGCGCGTACCCGGCCCGCAGGCACCGCGTCCGCAGCGCCTCGTGCGTGATGAACCGCTGCACGGCATCCGCCAGCGCCGCCGCATTCGAGCGCGGCACGATCAACCCGCTCTCGCCGTCGCGGATCAGGTCCGGTACACTGCCGACCGCGGTCGAGACGACGGGCAGACTGTGCGCCAGAGCCTCGAGCACCACCCGTGGGCTCCCTTCCGACAGCGAAGGAAACACGAACACGTCGGCTTCGTCGTAGTGCCGGTTCAGCTCCGGCCCCAGCGGCACATAACCGTGAAAGACCACCCGCGCTTCCAACCCGCGCGCCCGGACCACGGCCCGCAGGCCGGCTTCCTCCGGCCCCGCCCCCACCAGGTGCAGCTCGACGTCCTGCCCCCGGTCGAGCAGTTCGTCCACCGCGGCAATGAGGTACGCCAGTCCCTTCATGTGCTTCAGGTAACCGACGTACAGCAGCCGCACCGGCCGATGCAGCGGTCGCTCCGTGCGACGCGTCAGGTCCCCCGGCTCCAGCGTACTCGAGATCACCAGTTCGACGCGGTCGGTCACGCGCCGCAGCCGCTCGTACGGCAGCCGCCCGTTCACGAACGAGTAGGTGCGCCGCATCACGTGCCGCTGAATCCGCCAGTCCAGGCCGTACGCCAGCCGCGCCATCCGCCCATACCAGCCGCGGTACTTCGGCCCCAGCGTCAGGATCTCCCACGGGTCGGACGTGAAGTGATAGAAGAACCCGACGTCGTGTCGCCGGCCGAAGTGGTAGAGCAGGTAGCCGAAGGGCGCGGTGTTGCGGCAGTTCACCACGTCGACCCGCTCGATCTCGCGGGCGAACGTCCGCGCCAGCGCGGGCAGGTGCCGGGCCGCCTGTACGTGCGTGTCGAAATCCGGCAACTCCACGACTCGCACGTTGCCGCGCGCCAGCGGGCACCCGCGGTAGTTCGTCGCGCGCCGCGTCACCGGCGCAAACACCGTCACCTCGTCGAAGTGCCGCGCGAACTCGGCCACGTATCGGGCGTACGGACCATAGGTCTCGTACCCCTGCGGGCCGGCATAGAGCGGACCATGATACAGACCGATGCGCGCCACCGTCGCCTTCCCCGGCCGCTCGAATGTACGCCCGCTGTCGCAGGCCGGCAAGAATGACCGGATCGCGGATCCCGCTGCCCGGCTGCCCGTTCCTCGCATTCCCCGCGGTATACTGCCACCCGACCGATGAAAACCTTCACTGAAATCCTCGGCCAGTACCAGGGCTACGGGCTCGTCGCGTTCGTCGCGACGGTCTTTCTCACGCCGCTGGCCATGCGGGCCGCGTTTCGCTTTCGCGTCCTCGACGTGCCCGACCAGCATCTGAAACCCCACGCCAAGCCGATTCCCTACCTCGGCGGCACGGCCATCTGCGCCGCCTGGGCACTCGCGCTGCTGGCGGCCCTCGCCGCGGGGACCGTCCGCGAGCTCCAGGTCCTGCTGCCGGTGCTGGCCGGCGGCGTGGCGATCTCGATCCTCGGCTTGGCCGACGACGCCCGCAACGTCTCGCCGCGCCTGCGACTCGCGCTCGGCATGGTCATCGTCACGGCCGTGCTGGTCACGACCGGCATCGGCGCGAACCTGGTCGACTCGGTGCTCAACGGCGCCGGCGTCGTGTTTGGCTGGCAACTCGAAGTCCCGCGCTGGATCACGGTGCCCGCGTCCGTGCTGGTCGGTATCTTCATCGTGCTCGGCGCTTGCAACTCGGCCAATCTGATCGACGGGCTCGACGGCCTGTGCTCGGGCGTGACCGCGATCATTTCCTTCGGTTTTTTCGTGCTGGCCGCGCACCTGGCGGCGTGGGGCTACAGCACGACCGGCGACCCGATTCGCCTCGTGCTCGCCATCGCCATGTTCGGCGCCGCGCTCGGCTTCCTGCCCTGGAACTTCAACCCGGCCAAGATCTTCATGGGCGACGCCGGCAGCGTGCTCCTCGGCTACAACTGCGGCGTGCTGATCCTGCTGTTCGCCGAGCGCGGCAAGCTCCGCTGGGTCCTCGGGGCCCTCATGATCTTCGCCCTTCCGGTCTTCGACACCGCCCTGGCCATGTTCCGTCGCTGGCGCGCCGGCCGCTCCATCTTCGAAGGCGACCGCAGCCACTTCTACGACCAGCTTGTGCAGCGCGGTCTGTCCGTCCGCCAGACCGTCCTCGTCTGCTACGGACTCACCGTGGTCTACACCGCGATCGGCCTGCTCATGATCTGGGTGCCGCAGGGCCCCTCCGGCCACGGCGAGCCGGTCATCCGCACCCGCTACGCGGTTCCGCTCTACCTGGGCGTCGTCCTCCTCACCGCGCTGCTCGCCTGGCGGGCCCGCCTGACCACGCCCGAGCGCCGCGAAACCGGCTAGTCGCGCCATTCGCCGCGTGCCGGCCCGCGTTCACGCGGGTAACAGGTGACGCTCTGCGCGTCCCGGCGTACCATGCACGCCATGTCGGACCTGAGCACCGAACTGCGCGACACGATCGGCCTGCTGCGGATCTGCCGCGCCGAGTCCAACAACGCCCTCAACCTCGGGCTGCTCCAGCGCCTCACCGCCGCGCTCCAGCGCCTCGACCAGGATCCCGCCGTCCGCTGCCTGCTGCTGCTCGGCAACGAGCGCGCCTTCGCCACCGGCCCTGAACCGGCCGAACTGGCCTTGCTCACCTCGGCCGAGGTCCAGCAGCAACACCCCCTCGCCCGCTTCGACGATCTCGACCGCCTCCGCAAGCCGCTGGTGGCCGCAGTAGCCGGTTACGCCCTCGGCACCGGTTGCGAACTGGCCCTGGCCGCCGACCTGATCGTGGCCGCCGAAACCGCCCGCTTCGGCCTGTCCGAGGTCGCACTCGGCATGCTGCCCGGCGGCGGAGCATCGCAACGACTGCCGCGCGTGGTCGGCCGCGCCATGGCGGCCGACATGCTGCTGACCGGCCGGATGCTCTCGGCCCGCGAGGCGCTGACCGCGGGCCTGGTCAGCCGCGTGGTGCCGCGCGAGAACTGCGAGGAAGAGGCCCTCAAGCTGTGTCGCGAGCTGGCCGCGCGCCCGCCGCTGGCGGTGCAGGCCGCGAAGGAGGCCCTGCGGCGGGCCTGGGACCTGCCGCTGTCACAGGGCATCGCCTACGAACGACAGCTTTACGCCGTACTCTTTGGCACGGACGACCTGAAGGAGGGCCTGCGGGCCTTTCTGGAAAAGCGGCCGCCGATCTTCGTGGGCCGCTAGCACGCGGCCGGGCCCGCCGCGCGTCGAGAAAAGGACAATGGCCGCCACCTTTGCCACTATTGTGACCGAGAGTGCCCAGGGCGTGCTGACCATCACGCTCAACCGCCCCGACGCGCTCAACGCGCTCAACGCCGACATGTGCGTCGAGCTGGCCGCCGCCCTGCGCGCCGGACAGCGCGATGATGCCATCCGCTGCCTGTTACTGACCGGCCGCGGGCGAGCGTTTTGTGCGGGGCTCGACCTGCGCGAGACGCGGGGGACGCCGAGCGCCCCCGCCCAGCTCGACCTGGGTGAGCTCCTGCGTGAGCGGCTCAACCCGCTCATCCTGCGCATGCGCACGATGGAGAAGCCGATCGTCGCGGCCGTGAACGGGGTGGCCGCGGGCGGCGGAGCGGGACTGGCGCTGGCCGCCGATCTGCGTGTATTCGCGCGCAGCGCGGCCCTGCGCATGGCGTTCCCGCAGGTCGGCCTCGTCCCGGACTGCGGAACGACGCTGACCCTGGTCCAGATCGCCGGCCTGGGACGGGCGAGCGAGCTGTGCCTGCTCGACGAGACGGTTGCGGCCGAGCGCTGCTTGGCCCTCGGGCTGGCCACGCGCGTCGTCGACGATGCCGACCTGCCGGCGGCGGCACGCGAAATCGCCGTCAAGCTCGCGGCCGGGCCACGCCTGGCGCTGGCCCTCACGAAACGGGCGCTGACCCGGGCCTGGCACGCCACGCTCGACGAGCAGCTCGAATACGAGGCCCTGTTGCAGTCCACCGCCGGCCGCGGCAGCGAGCATCAGGAGGGCGTGGCCGCGTTTCTGAACAAGCGCCCGCCAAGATTCAATCCCCCGTCGCCCTGACCCGCGGCTGGGGACCGACGCCTTGGGCTCGCCGGCCACCGCGCGGGACCCGGCGGCGATTGCTTTGGAGGTGCGGTCATGTGGTCACGACTCACGCGCCAGCTCATCGAGATCGCCTGCGAGGAAGACCTCGGCTCGACCGGTGACATCACCTCAGCGCTGCTGCCCACGGGCAGCGTGGACGTCTGTGCGCGCGTGGTGCCACGTCAGGCCGGCGTCGTGTGCGGCCTCACGCTCGCCCCCGTCGTGTGCGACGTGTTCTCCAAGCGCCTCGGGGCCCCGCTCGATTTCCACGTCGAGCAGATTCGTGGCCGCGAACTCCGCGATGGCGATCGCGTTGCCGCCGGCGCCCCGGTGGCGATCTTGCGCGGCGCTCAGACGGCGGTACTCGCGGCCGAGCGCACACTGCTGAACTTCCTCGGCCGCATGAGCGGCGTCGCCACGCTCACCTCGCAGTTCGTCGCGGCCGCCCACGCCGCCAACCCCGAAGTCAAGCTCCTCGACACGCGCAAGACGGTCCCCGGGTGGCGTGAGCTCGACAAATACGCCGTGCGGATCGGCGGCGGGCGCAATCATCGCCTGGGCCTGTTCGACGCCATTCTCATCAAGGACAACCATCTCGCCGGTCTGGAGGAGGGAGGTCTGGCCCGCGCTCTCGATCGGGTGCTCAGCGCCGGTCCGGCCGCGGCGGCCGTCGCCCGCGACCTGACGGCCCTTCAGCCCGAGGCCGCACCGCCCGCAAAATTCGTCGAAGTCGAGGTCGATACGCTCGACCAACTGGCCGAGGTGTGCCAGGTTCCGGCCATCGAGATCGTGCTGCTGGACAATTTCACGCCCGCGCAACTGCGGGCGGCGGTGCAGTACCGCGACTCGGCGGGGCTGCGCGGCAAGATCGCGCTCGAAGCCAGCGGCGGCGTCACGCTCGACAACGTGGCGGACATCGCCGCGACCGGCGTCGACCGGATCGCAGTCGGCGCGTTGACGCATTCCGCTCCCATTCTCGACATCGGGCTGGATCTGTAGCGTCTGCTGTGCGAGGCCACGGCGTGCGACGTGTCATTCCGACCAGCGCGGCGAGGAGGTATCTGGCCGCGGACGGCGGAAGGCCGGGCGGGGGGCGACGCACGAGATGGGGGGGCGGGTCTGCGGTCGAGGCCAGATTCCTCGTCCCTCGCCGCGGCGACCTCCTCGCAATGACAATGAGGCACGTCCAGCGGGTCAACTCACCATTGGCCCACACAGCGCCCGCAAGTTTTCTGCGGGCGTCCCCGCCGCTGCCCGAGCCGCGGCCCACGCCGCCGGGATCCCTGCCGCTGTCCCGAGCCGCACGACGCCCGCCGGTCCGCTCGACATCGTCCCGCCGGCGTCATCCCCCGGACCCCGCCCGATTGACCCGCGCTTCGTTTCCGGTTACCGCTCGCCCGCGAACGGGGTCTCCGGCCGGCCGCGGAGGCCGCCGCGACGCCCGGCCCAGCCGCGAAGGTGCCCGCATGTCCCCCTGCGCAACCATCGTCATGCTGTTTGCTTTGTTCCTCTGCACGTGCCTGCTGGCCCAGACTGCGCCGGCTCCGCCCGCCGGGCTCGGTCCGCCGCAACACCTGCGCTGCGAGTACCTCGTGAACCCCCTCGGGATCGACGCGGCCGCGCCCCGGCTTTCGTGGCTGATCACGGATGATCGACGCGGCGCGCGCCAGACCGCGTATCGCGTGCTGGTGGCCGGCGATGCCGCCCGCCTGGCCCGCGACGAGGGCGACCGGTGGGACAGCGGCCGCGTCGAGTCGAGCGAAACGGCCCACATCGTGTACGCCGGCCGGCCGCTGTGCTCGAAGGAGCGCGTCTGGTGGAAAGTGCAGACGTGGGACGCCGAGGGCCGATGTTCGCCCTGGAGTGCGGCCGCGAAGTGGTCGATGGGCCTGCTCGCGCCCGAGGACTGGGGTGCCGAATGGATCGGCGACGCCCGGGAGGTCAGCGGTATCGACCCCGCTCCGCCGCCCATGTTCCGCAAGAGCTTCGATCCCGGCGGACCGATCACGCGGGCCACCGTGTACATCACCGCGCTCGGGCTGTACGAGCTGCGGATCAACGGCCGGCGGGTCGGCGACCACATCCTCGCGCCCGAGTGGACCGACTATGCGCGCCGCGTCCAGTACCAGACGTACGACGTGACCGACCTGATCCGCGCGGGTGAGAACGTGCTCGGCGTGCAGCTCGGCGACGGATGGTACTGCGGCCGGATCGGCCTCACGCAGATCGTCCCGAACGGCCGGCCACGGCGGATTTACGGCGATCACCCGCAACTCCTGTTGCGGCTGGAGATCGAGCGCCGCGACGGCCGCGTGGTCGCCGTGGTATCCGACGGCTCGTGGAAAAGCACGACCGAAGGCCCGATCCGCGTCGCCGACCTGCTGGACGGCGAAATTTACGACGCGACGCGCGAGCAACCCGGCTGGGATGCGCCCGGATTCGATGATGCGAGCTGGACTCCGGTGCGCGTGATCGCACGGCCCGGCGAGCCCAACCCCGGTCTCAACGGACCGGCCGCACCGCCCGGCGTCGGCGGCCGCGGCCCGGCGCTGGTCGCCCAGCCCAACGAGCCCATCCGCATCACGCGGGAGTTGTCGCCGGTCGCCCTGACTGAGCCGCAGCCCGGCGTGTACGTGTTCGACCTCGGCCAGAACACGGCCGGCTGGTGCCGGTTGAAGCTCCGCAAGCTCCCGGCCGGTACGACCGTCACGCTCCGCCACGCCGAGGTTCTGAACCCCGACGGCACGCTCTACACGGCGAACCTGCGCAGCGCGAAGCAGACCGATCAGTACACAGGGCCGGGCGACTGCACGTTCGAGCCGCACTTCACGTATCACGGGTTCCGCTATGTCGAGGTGACCGGCCTGCCGTACCAGCCCGCCGCGACCGATCTGACCGGGTGCGTGTTTCACTCGGCCGCGCCGGAGACGGGCGGCTTCGAGTGTTCCGAGCCGCTGCTGAACCGCCTGTACCAGAACATCGTCTGGACGCAGCGGGCCAACCTCACCAGCATCCCGACCGACTGTCCGCAGCGCGATGAGCGGCTGGGCTGGATGGGCGACATCCTCGCCTTCGCGCCGACCGCGTGTTTCACGATGGACATGGCCGCGTTTTTCAGGAAGTGGATCCTCGACGTCCGCGACGCGCAGACCAGCGACGGCCGCTATCCCGATTTCGCCCCGCATCCATTCGACCCCGCGACGCGTTTCTCCAGCGTGCCGGCGTGGGGCGACGCGGGCGTGTTCGTGCCGTGGACCGCGTACGTGTGGTACGGAGACCGTCGGCTGCTCGAGGAGCACTTCGACTCCGCGCGCCGCTGGGTCGACTACGTGCACGCGCAGAACCCGGACTTGCTCTGGAAGAACAGCCGCGGCAACGACTACGGCGACTGGCTCAACGCCGACACGCTCAAGCTCGCGGGCTGGCCGGCCCGGGGTGCCGAGGTGCCCAAGGAGGTGTTCGGGACGATGTTCTTCGCCCGCTCGACGCAACTCGTCGCCCGCATGGCCGAGGTGCTCGGGCGGACGGAGGATGCGCGGCGCTACGCAGCGCGGGCCGACGAGATTCGCGCGGCAATTCAGAGGGCCTACGTGCAGCCGGACGGTGTGCTGACGGGCGACACGCAGGCCGGCTACGCCATCGCCCTCGCCTTCGACCTCCTGCCGGCCGAGCGGCAGGACGAGGCCCTCCGCCGCATGATCGCCGCGTTCGATCGCTACGGCGGCAACATCTCCACCGGCTTCCACAGCACCATCTGCCTGATGAACGAGCTCACCGGGCGCGGGCGGGCCGACGAGGCGTACCGGCTGCTGCTCAACCGCACGCTGCCGTCATGGCTGTACCCGGTCGAGCATGGCGCGACGACGATCTGGGAGCGCTGGGACGGCTACGTCGAGGGCCGCGGCTTCCAGGACCCCGGCATGAACTCGTTCGCCCACTACGCCTACGGCTGCGTCGGGGAGTGGATGTTTCGCACGATCCTCGGCATCAACCCGGACGAGCAGCAGCCGGGCTTCGCACACTTCACGCTCCGGCCGCTGCCGGGCGGCGGTCTCACCTGGGCCCGCGGGTACTACGACTCGCTGAACGGCCGGATCGAATCCGCCTGGCGGATCGACGGCGACCGTGTGCAGCTCGCGGTGACGGTCCCCGCCAACACCAGCGCGACGCTGATCCTCCCCACCGGCGAGACGAGGGAACTCGCCGCCGGGCGGCACACGGCGGTCATTCCGAATGCTGCGCAACGCCCCAACGCTGTCATTCCGAACGCTGCGCAGCAGCCGTGAGGAATCTGGCTGCGGATGGTGAAAGCCGGGTACTTCGGCGCTCGCCCGAAAACGTGAGCGTCTCCGCCCGCAGCCAGATTCCTCGTCGCTGCGCTGCTCGGAATGACAACGCCGGTCGCCGCCGCGACCGGGTTCCGCCCTATTCCCGCCCTATTCCCGCCCGTAGTGCC
>CAZMCT010000118.1:0-12501 GCA_964564785.1 uncultured Planctomycetales bacterium | reverse complement strand
GCCGCCGACCTCCGGCGCCGCTGCGTGCGCCGCCGGCGCACCCGCCCCGGCGGGCTGGTCGCCGCGGGCACCGACGAACTGGAAGTTCTCGGCCACCACGCTGAGTTTCGAGCGCTTCTGCCCGTCCTGGCCGGTCCAGGAGTCGAACTTCAGCCGGCCCTCGACCAGCATCGGTTTGCCCTTGGCCATGTACTGGTTGATCGTCTCCGCCTGGCGGCCGAAGGCCGAGACGTCGACAAAGCACACATCCTCTTTCTGATTGCCGTCCTTGTCGCGCCAGCGGCGACTGACCGCCAAGCCGAGCTCGCAGACCGCCGTGCCGTTCGGCAAGTACTTGAGCTGGGGGTCGCGGGTCAGATTGCCCATCAGAATCACACGGTTGTAGCCTGCCATGCCTCACCTGCCTTTTCGCGGGGCCGGCCGTCCTGTAACCGGCCGGGAGCCTGAGCCGTGCGCTGCGAGCCTGGGGCCGTTGTGCGGCCCGCCGCACACGGTTCGGCGCTACTCTACCCCCGGCTCGCCCGCCTCGCCCCCGGTCTCCGAGGCCGGACTCGGCACCGGTTCGAAGTCGCCGCGGCCTTCGCGCTCGCGCCCGAACCGCTCCCCGTGCCGTTCGCCACGCCCCTCGCCGCGGCTCTCGCCGTCGTGCCGCCGACCATCACCGGCCAGTGGCGCCAGAGGCGTCTCGGCCGGGTGGGCCCGGAGCTGGGCCAGCCGCTCCGCGCTCAATTGCTCGGCGCGCAGGAACAGCGCTCGCAGGACGACTTCGCTGAGCTGGACGTCGCGCTCCAGGTCCGCAAGCCGCTCCGGCGGGGCGTCGAAGTACGTCAGCACGTACGTCCCGCGCTTGCGCCGCTTGATCTCGTACGCCAGCTTGCGCTCGTCGAATTTGACGCACACGAGCAGTTCGCCGCCGATCCGCCCGAGCAGCCGGCGGATCTCTTCCTCGATCGCGGCCCATTCCCGCACGGCCGCCGTGTCAAACAGGAACAGCCCTTCATAACGCTTCAAGATGACTCTCCTTCCGTGCGGCGGTCGCCCGGCGACTCGCCCTCCGGCCTGCGATTAAACTCGTTCATGGCCGCCTGCACGCCGCGCCGCAGCCAACACTCGGCCGCATCCGCCGCCCGCCCGATGGCCGCCGCGATCGTCGCACGCTCCTCCGGGAAAAAGCGGCTCAACACGTAATCCACCGTCAGGTCCCGATGCACCTTGCCGATCCCGATCCGCAGCCGCGGCACCTCGTCCGTGCCCAGCGCCAGCAGCACGTGGTTCAGCCCCTGGTGCCCACCGGCCGAGCCCGCCGCCCGCATCCGCAACTGCCCCAGCGGCAGGTCCAGGTCGTCGTGAATCACCAGCACGTCCGCCGCCGCCAGCTTGTAAAAACGCACCACCGCCGACACGCTCCGCCCGCTCAGATTCATGAACGTCGCCGGCTTCAGCAGGTGCACGCGCTCGCCGCCCACCTGGGTCTCCGCAATCTGGCCCTCGAAGTCGCGGTCGTACCGGACGCCGGTCACGCTCCAGCGGCGCGCCAGCTCGTCCGCCACGGCATACCCGACGTTGTGCCGCGACTCCGCATAGCGCGGGCCCGGATTGCCCAGGCCGGCGATCAGCTTCACGGCTACTCTCCGCCTTCACCCGCGGCCTCTTCCTTGCCCTTGCTGATGACCTCGGGCTCCGCGGCCGCACCTTCGGCCGGCGCCGCCTCGGCCGCCGCCGGCTCGACCATCCGCGGCGGATGCACGATCGCCACGATGTCGTCCGCGTGGTGCAGAACCTTCGCCTTGGCCGGCGGCTCGATGTCCCGCACCTTGAGCGATTCGTTCATCCCCAGGTGGTCGACCCGCACGCGGATGGCCTCCGGGATCTCGAGCACCGGGCACTCAATCTCCAGCTCGGCCAGCACGGTCACGAGCGTGCCGCCCTCGAGCGTGCCCTTGGCCGTCCCGCGGAACTCCAGCGGCACCTTGACCTTCACCCGCTCGGTCACGTCGAACCGCATCAGATCGACATGGATCGGCGTGTGTTGCAGGTGGTCGTATTGCACGTCCTTGACCAGGTATTGCTGCACGCGCCCGTCGATCCGCAGGTTCACCACGTGCTGCGAGTGCGACAACGCCTGTTGCGTGTCGTGCAGCGACAGCGCCACCAGCTCCGGCGCCTGCCCGTGCCCATAGATGACGGCCGGGATCAGCCCCCGCCGCCGCAGCCGCTCGTTCCCGTGGCGATTCGCCCGCTCCCGGACTTCGCCCTGGATGGTTGCGATTTCCATACACTCACTCCTGACCCGCCGCCGACACTCGGCCGGCGGACTCGAACTCACTTCATGAACAGGCTGCTCACCGATTCGTTCCGGTGAATCCGCCGGATCGCCTCGCCCATCAGCTCGCTGACCGACAGCACTTGCAGCTTCGGCAGCCGCGCCCGGACCTCCGCCGGGATCGGAATCGTGTCCGTCACCGCGAACTGGTCGATCGGCGCGCCCGCCAGACGCTCCACCGCCGGCCCGCACAGCACCGGGTGCGTCGCGGCCGCGATGATCCGCCGCGCCCCGTGCTTGCGGACCAGCTCGGCGGCGCGCACGACCGTCCCGGCCGTGGCGACGATGTCGTCCACCATCAGCACGGTCTGACCTTCGACCTCGCCGATGATCGCCTGCGTCTGGATTTCGGTCCCGCTCACCCGCCGCTTGTCGATGATCGCCAGCTCGCCGCCCAACCGGTTCGCGTAGATCCGCGCCCGCTTGACGTTTCCCACGTCCGGGCTCACGAGCGTCACCGGCCCCAGCTCCAGCGACCCGATATACGCCGAGAATACCGGCTCGGCCGAAAGGTTGTCCGCGGGAATATCGAAAAAGCCCTGGATCTGCGCCGCGTGCAGGTCGAGCGTCAGCACGCGGTCCGCCCCCGCGGTGGTCAGCAGGTTGGCCACCAGCTTGGCCGTAATCGGCACGCGCCCCTCGTCCTTGCGGTCCTGCCGCGAGTAGCCGAAGTAGGGGATCACCGCCGTGATGCGCTTGGCCGAGGCGCGGCGGACGCAGTCAATGTAGATCAGCAGCTCCACCAGGTGCTTGTTCCCCGGCGGGCAGGTCGACTGCACGATGAACGTGTCCGTTCCACGCACGTCGTCCAGCAGCTTCAGCGATATCTCACCGTCCGGGAAATCGTCGAGCACCGCCCGCCCCAGCGGCAGGCCCAGGTAGCGGCAGATCTGCTCGGCCAGCGGCCGGTTGCTGCGACCCGAAAAGATGCGGATCCCCGTCATTGTCCGCCTCCCGCCGCCGCGGGCGCTTCCACCACACAGCCGCTCTCGATCCGGCAGGGGCCCCGCAGGTGCACCAGCGGCCCGATCCGGCAGTTCTCCCCGATCTCCACCGGCCCGTCGATGCATACGCCCGGCCGCACCACGCTGTCGCGCCCGATCTTCGCCCGCGCGTCGATCCACGTCGTGGCCGGGTCGACGATCGTCACCCCCTCATCCATCAGCCGGTCCAGAATCCGGTCGCGCATCACCCGGCTCACCAGCGCCAGCTCCGCCCGCGAATTGATGCTGTACACATCCTCCGGCGGCACGGCCGTCACGGCCCCAATCCGCCGCCCCGCCCGCCGCAGCAGTTCCAGCGTGTCCGTCAGGTAGTACTCGCCCTTCCGGTTGTTGGGCCGCAACTGGTCGAGTACCGACAGCAAATCCGCCACCCGAAAGCAGTAGTAGCTCGGGTTGACCTCGCGCACCTGCCGCTGCTCCGCCGTCGCGTCCAGTTGCTCCACGATGCCCAGCAGTTCGCCCGCCGCGTCCCGCCAAATCCGCCCGTAACCCGTCGGATCCTCCAGAATGGCCGTCGCCAGCGTGGCCGCGTTCCCTTCCCCCCGGTGACGCTCGAGCAGGGCTGTCAGCGTCTCCGCACGGATCAGCGGCCCGTCGCCGCCCAGCACCAGCACGTGCTCGAACCGCAGCAGGTGCTCGCGGCAGACCATCACCGCGTGCCCCGTCCCGTGCTGCGGGTTCTGCTCGACCCAGGTCACGTCGCGATCACCCGCAAACGTGCGAATCACTTCGTCCTTGCCGTGCCCGACGACCGCGACGACTTCCCGCACCCCCGCCGCCCGACAGGCGTCGAACACGTACGCCAGCATCGGCCGCCCGCACACTTCGTGCAAAACTTTGGGCCGCTCGCTCTTGAGCCGGGTGCCCTTCCCGGCCGCGAGAATCACGCCTCCGATGCGGTCCGATGTCACACACGCTCCCGAAAGCAGTCCTGGACCTCCGGCCGCGAGCCATGAGCCGGGAGTTCGTCGTCCTACCGCGCGGCCCACGCGCGGTGGCGGCAGCCGACCTCGCCCCGGACGGACTGCCCCGAACTTCGGCTCACGGCTCGCCGCTCAAGGCCGCGAGCCATAGGCTCGCGCAGCTACCCGGCCTGGACTCGAACCAGGAATGCGAGGACCAAAACCTCGTGTGTTGCCAATTACACCACCGGGTAATCAGTCCCGCCCGGGCCGGGGACCGGATTCGATGCGCCCACCTCGCTGGCCCGGCGGCGCTCGTCAGGCAACGGTCGCAATCGCTGCGAAAGCACGGTTGCGGACCCGCTCGGAGGCCTGCACCGCCAGCCGTGTTCTGGCGGCCCACTGTGGCCGGTTGCCACGCGCCCCGTGCGAGCGGGCATACGTTCCGGTCGCGACCTGGCCGGAATACCGTAGTTTAGCGGTCGTCTGCGTGCCGTGTCAACCGGTGGGCGGCAGGGGGCCCAGGGGCCGGGGCCGGGGGGATCCGGGCCGGCCGCCCATGCTCCCCCCGTTCCCTACAGGTGCGTGTGCCGTGCCTGACTGGCCAGCCGGATCGTTTTCCGCGTCAGGTCGTGGTACGCCTTCACGTAGCGGACCGTCCGCGAGTGAGCCCGCATGACCACCGAGTACGTCACCGCGATGTGCCCGCGCACCTCCACCCCGTGCAACAGCGGGTTCTCCGTGATCCCGGTCGACACAAAGACCACGTCGTCGCCCACCGCCATGTCCTCGCACGTGTAGATCCGGTGCAGCAACTCCCCGTGCCCTTCCGCCTCCAGTTTCTTGCGCTCTTCGTCGTCCCGCGGCCAGATGCGGGCCATGATCTCGCCGCCCAGACACCGGATCGCCGCCGCCGCCAGGACCGCCTCCGGGCTTCCGCCCACGCCCATGTACACGTCGACATTACTCTCCGGCATGCTCGGGGCGATCGCGGCCGACACGTCGCCGTCGCCGATCAATCGGATTGCCGCCCCCGTGCGCCGCACGTCCGCAATCAGCTTCTCGTGCCGCGGCCGGTCGAGAATGCACACGATCAGGTCGCGCAGGCGTTTGCCGAGCTTGAGCGCGATAATCTCCAGGTTCTGCTCGACCGAAGCACCGAGCCGCACCGTCCCGGTCCCCTCCTTCACCCGCGGCCCGACCGCGATCTTCTCCACGTAATAGCTGGGGATCGCGGCCAGCGTGCGGTGCTCCTCGCTGTCGGCCTTCGCGGCCGCGATGACGGTCAGCGCGCCGTTCAGGCCCTTGCTGGTGAGCGTGGTGCCGTCGATGGGGTCGACGGCGATGTTGACGACCGGCGAGCCCGGTCGCCACGTGCCGAGCTTCTCGCCGATGAAGATGCCGGGGGCTTCGTCCTTGATGCCCTCGCCGATCGTGCAGGTCGCGCACATGTCCATGATCTGGAGCATTCCGCGCAGGGCGTCCGTGGCAGCCTCGTCCGCCGCGTTCTTGTCGCCCTTGCCAATCCAGCGGAAGACGTTCAACGCCGCGGCCTCGCAGGCCCGCAGCAGGTCCATCCCGATCAGCTCTTCATCTTGAACGTCGCTGGGATCGACGGCGTGTCTGACAAACTCGTGTTCCGGCATGTGAACTTCCTTTCGCATCTCAATCGGCCGCCCGAGCTCCGCACCAGGCTGCATCTGCGGCGCCGCTGCCCCGGCGGTGACCCGTGTGCGACGGCCGCGCCGGCGGTGCTCCGGCCGCGCATCGCCATCGGCCGCCGTGTTCATGTTCTTTGCGGACTCGTGGTGGTGAGTTGACCTGGTTCGCTTGGCCGACATGGTCGTGGCAGCGTACACCGCGCGGCCGGCGATTTCCACTCGGTCCGCACAGTCGCGGCGCCTCGGGCGCGGGATTTCACACGCGGGCGGCCGGCTGAAACGGTTCGTTAAAAAAACGACGGTGGAAAAATGGGACCGCTCAAAAAGGGACAACGAAAATGGGAACAGGCACCGCGGGAGTGCCGGTACCGCGGAAGCGAACGGGGAGCAGGAACACAGGCCGCTAGCCTGTGCCTCGACATGGGCCCGTCTTCTGTCCCGCGATGCTGTAGACGCATCATGGTGCGGTGGTGCGGAGCCGGCCCCCTTTCTCAACGGGCGGCTGAGCGTGCCCGCAGCGGGCGGTGTGAAACGCGCGCGGTCGTTGCCGTACGGGCAGACCCGCCCCTACGATACGCACCTGTCACGGTTGGAGAGCCTCAGATGACGTCTTCGTCCCGCACGTGCCGCTTTGCCGTCCCGATGCTGCTGCTCCTTATCACGGCTGATCCTGCGGTCGCCCAGCCCGCAGCCGCCGCGACCCAGCCCGCAGCCGCCGCGACCCAGCCCGCGACGGCGGCCGCCCCCACCGCGTCGCAGCCCGCCTCCGCACCTGCGCCGATTTACGACGAGAAGGCCGACGCCCGCAAGCAGATCTCCGCCGCCATCGCTCGCGCCAAGGCCGAGAACCAGCGCGTGCTCATCATCTGGGGGGCCAACTGGTGCGGCTGGTGCCGGCGGCTGCACGACGTGTTCCAGGCCGACCGCGACGTCGCCCGCACACTGCTCTACGAGTACCAGCGGGTGTACGCCGACGTCGGCCACTTCGACCGCCAGCTTGACATCGCGGCCGCCTACAACGTCGATCTCAAGAAGGAGGGCCTCCCGTTCCTTACCTTCCTCGACGCCGACGGCAAGCTGCTTTGGAACCAGGAGACCGGCACGCTCGAAAAGGGCCAGGAGTACGACCGCGAGCGGCTGCTGGCGCTGCTGACGAAGCACAAGGCCGAGCCGCGCGACGCGGAGAAGGTCCTTTCCGAGGCCCTCGCGCAAGCGAAGCAGGACGACCGGCGCATCCTGCTCCACGTCGGCGCGCCGTGGTGCCCCTGGTGCCGGCAGCTCGACGCCTTCCTGACGCGACCGGATGTGGCCCCGCTCCTCGCCCGCGACTACCTCGACGTGAAGATCGACCAGGACCGCATGACGAACGCGGCCGCGGTCATCGCCCGGCTGCGGCGGGACACGAAGGGCGGGATCCCATGGATGGTCGTGCTCGACGCCGACGGCCAGGCGCTGGTCACTTCGGATGGGCCGCAGGGCAACATCGGCCACCCCGTCACGACGACGGAGATCGACTACTTCATCCGGATGCTGAACCGGACGGCCCGCAGGCTGTCGGCCGACGACGTGAGCAACATCAAGAAGAGGCTGACCGAGCTGGCGGCCGAGATCGAGGCGGCCACGTCGCGCCCGGCCACAGCCCCGGGCTGATGCGATTCTGCGCACTCATCTGTCGCGTTGTGCGGGCGGAGTCTTGAGCTCGAGCAGGTATTGCTCGAGCGCCCGGGCGTGGGCCCGCGCGAGGTCGTCTTCGCCGCCCTCGCGGAACGACTTGCTCTCCGACTTCACGACCGCGTCGAACGCCGTCGTGCCGCCCACCGTCATCCGGACGCGCGTCAGCAGCAGCCCGCCGCTGAGCAGCCCCTTGCGCTGGAAGTACAGCACGTCGCTCTCGATGTGCGCTGCCGGCTCGCCGCCCGGATAGTGCGCGCGGAGCCGCGCCAGGGCGCCATCGACGGCCGTGTCCGCCGCCCGCAGCACGTTTGGCGGCACCAGCCGCGGGCCCAGTTCCGTGCGGGCCGGGGCGCTCTCGAGCGCCCGCGCCGTCCGCAAGCCGGTCGCGTCCGGGGTGCTCACAAACAGCAGCTCCGCGTCGGCCCCGCGCACCTCGTAATACGCCTGCTTGGCCAGGGTCGAACAGCCCCCGGTCAACGCCGGAATCCCGAGCATCACGCTGAACCACAGCGCGCGCATCCATGCCTCCATCTGTCTGCGCGACCCGCCGCCCTCTTTGCGTCTCTGCGGCTCACGGGTGCGCGAAAAAAGCGTCAGCTTCCGGACAACCGCGCGGCGTCCGCGTCCGACAGCTCGAAATTCGTGTGCACCGCCTGAACGTCGTCATGCTCCTCGAGCGCGTCGATCAGCTTCATCATCCGCTCGGCCGGCTCGCCGGTGAGCGTCACGCTGCTCGACGCCACCATCGAGACCTCGGCGCTTTCCGGCTTGATCCCCGCCTGCTCCAGCGCCTTGCGCACCTCGCCGAACACCGCCGGGTCGCACTCGAGCTCGAACGCGTCGCCCAGCGACTTCACGTCGTCGGCCCCCGTTTCGAGCGCGACGCTCGTGAGCGTATCCTCGTCCGTGGCTGCCGCCGCGATGACGAACACGCCCTTGCTCTTGAACATCCACGCCACGCTGTTGGTCGCCCCCAGGTTCCCGCCGTGAGCCTCAAAGACCTTCTTGATTTCCGGTGCCGTGCGGTTGCGGTTGTCCGTCAGGGCCAACACCAGCACGGCTGCCCCGCCCGGGCCGTAACCTTCGAACCGCAGCTCCTCGAACGCCCCGCCGCTCAGTTCGCCCGTACCCTTCTTGATCGCCCGCTCGATCGTGTCTTTGGGCATGTTCGCGTCGCGGGCCGCGTCGATCGCGTATCGCAGGCTCAGGTTCGCGTCCGGGTCGCCCCCGCCCGCCCGGGCCGCCACGATGATCGCCCGCGACAGCCGGCTCCAGACCCGCCCGCGCCGCGCATCCGCGACCCCCTTCGCCCGCTTGATCCGTGCCCAGTGTGAATGTCCGGCCATCTGTGCGTCCCTTACCGCCAGTCGCGGCGCCCCGTTACCCGTCGCAACCGCGCATTCTACGTCCGCAGCCCGGCTTCGCAAAGTCAGCGGCGCTTCACCGCGACCTGGTAGAGCCGCCGGCCCTCCCGCAGATACTTGATCTCGTAATTCGTCGCCACGCGCGACGCCTCCACCCCGAAATCCGGATCGTCAAAAGGCACCTCGTACAGCTCCGGATGTCCCAGCAGCAGCCCGCGGATCTGCTCGAAATACTCCGCGTGATCCGTCTGCACCGCCCAGTGCCCCCCCGGAACCAGACACTCCACCGCCGCGTCCACCAGCACCGGCTGGAACAACCGCCGCTTCCAGTGCCGCCGCTTCGGCCATGGGTCCGGATGGTAAACGTGCAGCGCCGTCAGCGACGAACGCGGACATACCACCCGGATGAAATGCCGCGCATCCGTCCGCAGCAGACGCACATTCGGAACACGCCACCGCTCCATCCGGTCCACCGCGTAACGGTAGAACTCGTTCGCCCACTCGATCCCCAAGAAGTTCCGGTCCGGCCGCCCCCGCGCCCGACGCAACAGGAACGCCCCCTTGCCCGTCCCCACCTCCAGTTCCACCGGCCGCTCATTGCCGAACAGCCCCACCCATGAGAAATGATCCAGTTCCTTGAGGTCGACCGCGACCGCCCGTTCCGGCAACGCTCGGCTCCCGTCGAACCGGCTCGCGGGTTCCCGACACCTCCGATCGTGCCGAGTCGCCCTCGCCGACGAACCCGGCTCGAGCGGCTCGGAGCACGCGGGAAGCTCGCAGCCCGGTCTCTATCGGACCTGCACACCGCTCTTCCAGGCCCGGCCGCGCAACCGCCGATCAACACAGTAGATCGGGATGTCGGTTACGCCGGCACCCCGCTCTCTTACTGGATGCCGAAACATGCCGCAACTGCTCGGGCAAGTCACAGAACGCCGCAAAGACCCCCGCTTCCCGCGGGCCTTCGCCTTCTGGTTCCGGCACGAGGGCCGGCCGCAGCGCATCAGCGCGTGGATGCTGAACGTTTCGGCCGGCGGCGCCGCGTTCCTGACACCCGCCGATCAGGTTCCGCCCGTCGGCCAGAGGATCGAGCTGATCGAAATGCCCACCACCGACCCCATGGTCCGCGAGGATGCCGGCACGCTGCCGCGGGCCGCCCGCGTGCTCCGCCACGACCCGGGGGACGGCCCCACGCGCAAGGTCGCCGTCCGTTTCGAGAGCGACACTCCCGACCCGCTCGCGGTCGACCGCGTCTCCACCGTCCCCGTGACCCGTCCCCCGCCGGAGTTCGTGCGCACGCCACCGCCGGTCGTCCCCGAACCGTACGGAGCGATATTCGTAACGTGCCTAGGGGCCGGGATTTAGCGCACGTAACCGCCGAACCGCCAACCGGCAAGCGGGACTTACGAGCGTGGGCCTTCGCCTGCTCAGGTGCCGGAGGCCGTGCCGGCTCATTCATCCGGATTTGTCTGTGACGAGCCCGCTTGCCATTCGCGTCAGAGCCTCCCGACGCATGTTCGGGGCGACCCCGTCACTCCGTCAGGAGCTGCGCGAACTCCTCCTCCGTCAACACCCGCACGCCCAGCCCGCGGGCTTTCTCGAGCTTGCTGCCGGGCGCCTCGCCCGCGACGACGTAGTCCGTCTTCCGGCTCACGCTCCCGGCCGCCTTGCCCCCGCGCTGCTTGATCAGCGCCTCGATCTCGCTCCGCGACCAGCGCGAAAGCGTGCCCGTCACGACGATCGTCTTGCCGGCCAGAGCGCCCCCCGCGGGCCGCTTGCTCCGTGGCTGTCGCAGGTTCACGCCGACCTCAGCGAGTTGCCGCAACGTCTCGCGCCCGCCCGCGCTGTGCATCCACTCGTGGACTGACCGAGCGACCTCCGGCCCGATCCCCTCGACCTCCCGCAGCGCTTCCGGGCTCGCCGCCGCCACGGCCGCCGCCGTCCCGAAGTGCTCCGCCAGCAGCTCGGCCGTGCTGACGCCCACGTGTCGGATGCCCAGCGCCGCGAGCACCCGTCCAAGCGGGCGCTGCTTGCTGGCCTCGATCCCGGCCAACAGATTGTCGACGCTTTTCTCGCCCAACCGCTCGAGCGTGATGAGTTCCGCGCGACGCTCCTTCAGCCGGTACAGGTCGGCGAAGGTCTTCACCAGCCCCGACGCGGCGAGTTGCTCGATGAGCTTGATCCCCGCGCCCTCGATGTCCATCTGGTCGCGGCCGCAGAAGAAGCGCAGCCGCTCGACGAGCTGTGCCGGGCAGGCGGGATTGATACAGCGCAGGTAGACCCCGCCCGCATCCTGCACAACATCGCCGCGGCACGCCGGACACGCCGCGGGCGGCGCGATCGGCTGCGCCCCCGGCGGGCGCTTCGTCGGGTCCACCGCGACGACCTGCGGGATGATCTCGCCCGCCTTCTCGACGGTCACCGTGTCGCCCAGGTGCAGGTCGAGCCGTCGCACCTGGTCGAAGTTGTGCAGGCTGGCGCGTTTGACCGTGGTGCCGGCGAGCTGAACCGGCTCGAGGTTCGCGACCGGCGTGATCGTGCCCAGTTTGCCGACCTGGAAGTCGACCGAGAGGATGCGGCTCGTCGCCTGCTCGGCCGGATATTTGTACGCCATGCACCAGCGCGGGCTGCGGGCGGTCTGCCCCAGCGTCTCGCGCAGCGCCAGCTCGTCGATCTTCACCACCAGCCCGTCGGTGTCGTAGTCCAGCGTGTGCCGCCGCGGCTCCCATTCGTTCACCAGCGCAATCACCGCCTCGATATCCGGGCACTTCCGGGCGTAGGGGCTTGTCGGCACGCCCCACTCGGCCAACCGGGCCGTCAACTCGGAATGCGTGCTCACGCGCGGACTCGGCTCCAGCACGCCGAAGCCGTGCGCCTCGAACCTGAGCTGCCCGTGCCGCTCCACTTCCTCCCGCAGCGTCTCCGCCTTGAGCTTCAACGTCCCCGCCGTCGCGTTCCGCGGGTTGGCGAGCGGCGTCGCCCCGCGCGCGGCCAGCCGGCGATTGAACTCCTCGAAGCCCGGCCGCGGCCAATACACCTCACCCCGCACCTCCAGCACCCGCGGCCAGTCCGTTCCGCGGAGCGTGCCGACCAGGTTACCCACCAGGATGCGCAGGTTGGCGGTGATGTCGTCGCCCGTCACACCGTCGCCCCGGGTCGCCCCCTGCACGAACCGCCCCTGCTCGTACCGCAGCGCGACGGCCACGCCATCGATTTTCGGGTCCACGACGTACGTGTACGGCTCGCCGGCCAGCAGCTTCTTCACCCGCGCGTCGAATTCCCGCAGCTCCGCGGCCGAATACGTGTTGTCGATCGAGAGCATGGGCCGGGCGTGCCTGACGGGGGCGAAGCCCCGCACCCGCTCCTCACCGACGCGCTGCGTCGGCGAATCCGGCCGGACCAGCTCGGGATGTGCGCTTTCCAGTTCGACCAGTTCGCGGAACAGCGCGTCGTATTGCGCGTCGCTGATCTCGGGTGCGCCCCGGTCATACAGGGCGATGTGCCGCCACAGTTCGTCCCGCAGCCACGCCGCCCGCTCGGCCGCGTCGCGGGCCCCGGCCGTCATGGCGACCGCAC
>CAZMCT010000117.1:0-12534 GCA_964564785.1 uncultured Planctomycetales bacterium | reverse complement strand
TCGGGCGGCCTCGCTCGGAATGGCACATTGAAGGAGCCCCATGGCGCCGGCGGAGATGGTCGAGATTCTCAAGGCCCGCTTGCCGGCTGCGGTCACGGCCGAGGCGCTCGAAGGACACCACCCGAGCGTGACGGTCGCGGCCGAGGCCTGGCCGGAGGTGGCCCGATTTTTGCGCGACGAGCCGCGGTGCGGGCTGAACATGCTGCGGCTGGTGTGCGGGCTGGACCTGCACCCCGAGCCGTGGTTCGAGCTGGTGTACGAGCTGATGGCGATGCGGCCGGGTGCGGCGCGTGCGCCGGCCGGGGCGGGATGTTCGGCGGGCGCTCTGTGGGAAAACGGGGGGACGCTGGCCGTGCGGGTCCGTGTGCCGCGCGACAACCCGCGCGTGCCGAGCGTGGCCGAAGTCTGGCCCACCGCCGAGTGGCACGAGCGCGAGGCGTACGACCTGCTGGGCGTAGTTTTCGAGGGCCACCCGGACCTGCGCCGGATTCTGTGCCCGGACGACTGGGTGGGCCATCCGCTGCGGAAGGACTACGTGTTTCCGACGGAGTACGAGGGCATCCCGGCCGCCGCGGCCGGCGAAGCGACAACGTGACGACGCAGGAAAGTCGCAACGTGACCGAGGCTAGCCGACACGCGGAGCGGAAGTGTTGCGGACAGGGGAAGAAGCTCCCCGTTGTGACTGTGCCGCCTGCTTACGTTGTCACGGATGGGTGAAGGCGTGATCGAGACCGCGGGTCTGCGCACGGAGGAAATGCTCATCAACATGGGCCCGCAGCACCCGTCGACGCACGGAGTGCTGCGGCTCGTGCTGCGGACCGACGGCGAGATGGTGCTGGAGTGCACGCCGCACATCGGCTACCTGCACCGCTGCGCGGAGAAGATCGGCGAGAACGTCACGCCGGTGCAGTTCATCCCGATCACCGACCGGCTGGACTACTTGGCCGCGATGAACAACAACCACGCCTACAGCCTGGCGGTCGAGAAGCTGATCGGCATGGAGGTGCCGGAGCGGGCGCGGTACATCCGCGTGATCATGTGCGAGCTGAACCGGATCGCCTCGCACCTGGTCTCGTTCGGCTCGTACGGGCTCGACATGGGGGCCTTCACGCCGTTCCTGTACGGGTTCCGCGAACGGGAGTACATCCTGGACCTGTTCGAGCAGGCGTGCGGGGCGCGGCTGACGTACAGCTACCTGACGATCGGCGGGGCGACGCACGACCTGCCGCCCGGGTGGACCGAGCGCTGCGCCGCGTTTCTGGACTACTTCGAGCCGAAGATCGACGAATACAACGAACTGCTGAGCTTCAACCAGATCTTCGTCAAGCGCACGGCCAACGTGGGGGTGATCTCCGCGACCGACGCGATCGCGTACGGCCTGACGGGCCCATGCCTGCGCGGCAGCGGGGTGAAGTGGGACCTGCGGCGCTGCGTGCCGTACGAGATCTATGACCGGTTCGAGTTCGAGATCCCCATCGGAGTGCCCGGCGGAAGCGACGGCATCCCGCGCGAGGTCGTCGTCGGCGATTCGTGGAGCCGCTATTTCGTCCGCATCCAGGAGATGCGGCAGTCGGTGCGGATCGTCCGGCAGGCTTTGCAGCAACTCCCCGCGGGCGAGTTCCGGGCGAAGGTGCCGCGCGTGCTGAAGCTGCCGGCCGGCGAGGTATACCTGGAGACCGAGGGCGCTCGCGGGCAGATCGGCTTCCTGATCGTCGGCGACGGCAAGACCGTGCCGGCGCGGGTGAAGATCCGCGGGCCGTCGTTCAACAACCTTTCGATCGCCCCGCGCGTCTGCCGCAACGTGTTGCTGGCCGACGTGGCCGCGATCATCGGCAGCATCGACGTGGTGATGGGGGAGGTCGACCGGTGATGCGAAATCGTGAGTAGCGCGTAGCAGGATATGGAGCGCGAGCCCGGCACTCGAGTCTCGGGCTGAAAGCTGATAGCTGCATGAACATGTTCACTGCCGAAGACGCCCTCCGTTCCCGCTGGTCGCCGAACACGCGGCCGCGGGTCGTGCGCACGCTGGCGATGCTCGGCTTCGTGCTGGCCGCTGTCGCGGTCGGGCTGGGGATCGCCGGCGCCAAGCTTGGTGGTGTGGCCGGCGGGATCGTCATCGCGGCCGCGGTGCTGGCCGGGCTTGGAGCATTTACGGGGCTGGCGGCCGCCGTCGTGATCCGCTTCGCGGAAATCATCGGGCGGTTGCTGTACCACTTCGCGTTCGTGATCTTTCTGGGAGCGGTGCTGGGGACGATCCTGGTCACCTGGGTGCCGGCGCTGCTGTACGAGCGCGTCGACGCAATCACCGCACCCGCCCGCGCGGCGGCGACCGGGGCCGTACCGGTGGCCGAGTTCCAGGCCGGCGTGGCGGATGTGACGCGCTGTCCGGCGGCCGGATACCTGCTCTGGCCGCTACAGTTCCGTATCACGCGCGACATCATCGCCGCCCTCGGCGTGCTCGGCTTCGTCTCGATCGTCGGGGCGTTCGGCATCTGGTGGGAACGCAAGGTCGCGGCCCGCATGCAGAGCCGCCTGGGCCCGATGCGGGTCGGCGGCTGGCACGGCTGGGCCCAGTCAATTGCCGACGGCCTCAAGCTGATCCAGAAGGAGGATATCTTTTTGGCGGGGGCCGACCGACTGCTGTTCCGGCTGGCCGTCTATATCTCCTGGCCGCCGGCCGTAATCCTGTTCCTGGCGTTGCCGTTCAGCGCGGCGTGGGTCGGCCGCGACCTGGACGTGGGGCTGATCTTCATCTTCGCGATGCTGGGGCTCGGCGTGCTGGGCGTGCTGCTGGCCGGCTGGTCGTCCAATAACAAGTGGAGCATGTACGGGGCGATGCGGGAAGCGTGCCAGATGATCTCGTACGAGATCCCGCTGGGCTTCTGCCTGCTGATTCCGGTGATGACGGCCGGGACGCTGCGGCTGACCGCGTTCGGCGAGTTGCAGAGCGGCGGGCTGCACACGTGGCTGGCGTTCCAGAGCCCGTTCCTGTTCGCGGCCGCGATCGCGTTCTTCGTGGCCACGCTGGCGGAGTGCAAGCGGGCGCCGTTCGACCTGCCGGAGGCGGAGAGCGAGCTGGTGGCGGGTTATCTGACCGAATACAGCGGGTTTCGCTGGGCGCTGTTCTTCTTCGCCGAGTACGCGGAGATGTTCGCGGTGGCGGCCCTGGCGGCGGTGCTGTTCTTCGGGGCGTGGCACTCGCCGCTGCCGGCCGCGTGGGGGGCGGACTGGGCGGCGGGTCCGCTGTGGCAGCGGGCGCTGCACGGGATCCTGTTCAGCGGGCCGCTGTGGTTCGTGTTCAAGGGCTTCTTCTTCTTCTTCTTCGTGCAGCTCTGGCTGCGGTGGACGCTGCCGCGGATCCGGCTGGACCAGGTGATGTACGCGTGTGTTCAGGTGCTGCTGCCGGTGACGATGGTGCTGCTGCTGGGGCAGACGGCGTGGGGGCTGCTGGTGCGGCCGGGGGGCGTGGCGGCGGTGGTGGCGAACGTGGTGCTGACGGCGATCGGCTTGCTGGCGATCGCAGCGATCGTGGGCATCGTGACGTACGGCTACGCGAACCGGCGGCGGCTGGTGGGCGCGCTGGCGATCGAGCACCTGCCGGGAGCGTGAGAAACAGAAGAACACCACCGAGACACGAAGAACACAGAGAAACGGCAGGCAGAAGAGAGCAGCAGATGAAAGACGCGGCTCAGGAATTCGGCAAACGGGTCCATGGAATCGACCCGACACCTCGTCCGGTCCCTCTGTGGCCCTCTGTGCTCGCTGTGTCGCTGTGGTTCACTCCTGCGGCGCTGGCGGACGACGGCGGCGGGGGCACGGCAGAGGCCGTCACGTTCTATCTCGTGGCCGGGGCGGCGGCGCTGGCCGCGATCGGCTGCGTGGTCGCGACCAACATCGTGCGGATGGCGATGTGCCTGCTCGGGACTCTCGGGGCGGTGGCGCTGCTGTACTTCCTGCTGGCGGCGAACTTCCTGGGCGTGATCCAGCTCATCGTCTACGCGGGCGGCACGCTGATCGTGATCGTGTTCGGCGTGATGCTCACGAGCCGGACGTATGGCGAGAAGCTCGTGGCGCGGCTGCCGGGGCGGATCGCGGGGATGCTCGTCGGCTTGGCGCTGCTGAGCGGGCTGGTGGCGATCGTGCTGCGCGCGCCGTGGAAGGGCGAAGGCGCGGAGGCGGCGGCGTTTTCTGTCGGCCAGCTCGGCGAAGCGCTGCTGACGACGTACCTGCTGCCGTTCGAGCTGGCCAGCGTGCTGCTGCTGGCGGTGATGATTGGCGCGGCGTACCTGGCGCAGCCGGATGCGCCGGCCGCGAGTGAGGAGTAGCCAGTGGCAAGTGGCGACGCACGGAGCGCGAGGAACGAGCGCCCCGTCGGCCGGCGAGGAAACGTCGAGATGAGGCAACTGGCTACTCGCTGCGTGCCGCTCGCTACGGGTGGTGTTGCATGTTGACGATCGGTCTGACGCATTACCTGGTCCTCTCCGCGATCCTCCTGTGTTGCGGCCTGGTCGTGATGATGACCAAGCGCAACGCGGTCGGGATCCTGATCGGCGTCGAGCTGGTGCTGAACGCGGCCGGGCTGAACTTCGTGGCGTTCGCGCGCTACCGCGGGGGCGGGATCGACGGGCAGGTGGCGACGCTGTTCGTGATCGTGCTGGCGGCGGCCGAGGCCGCGGTCGCGATCGCGATCTTCGTGAACTACTACCGTAGCCTGGCCACGATCGACGTGGACGAGGGCGATACGCTCCGCGGCTGACGAAGATCACCACAAAGACACAGAGGACACAGAGGAAGCACAGAGACAAAGAGAGTACCTGAAAGAGATGAAGGACTTGAACAGATCGCGGGCGGAATGCGCAGGGGCGTCAAGGGCGGCCGATCAGGCCCGGTGTTGCAGCGTTTCGAAACGGCTCCGCGGCGCACAATCTGACCCAGTCGCTCCATGGCCCTCTGTGCTCTCTGTGTCTCCGTGATTAGCTTTTGAGAGTCGATGATGTCGAATATCGAGCTGCTCCTGGTCTGCGGCGTGCTGGTGCCCCTGGCGGGGTTCGTGCTGCTGGCCTTCTTCGGCAGCCGGCTGGGCAAGCCGCTGGCGGGCTGGACGGCCGTGGCCGTGATTGCGACGAGCTGCGTGCTCTCGACGGTCGCGCTGGTGCAGTGGCAGGGGCTCGACGCCGCCGGTCGGCTCGCCGCCCGTACTGGTCCCTACGCCTGGGCCACACTCGGCAGCGTGCCGCTGGCATTCGGCGTCAACCTCGATAGCCTGACGCTGATCATGTACTTCATGGTCACGCTGGTCAGCACGTGCATCTTCCTGTTCAGCGTCGGGTACATGGCCGGGCACAGCGACGAGATCGACCACGTCAGCAAGTACCACCGCTTCTTCACGTACCTGTGCCTGTTCGACTTCAGCATGCTGCTGCTGGTGATCGCCGACAGCCTGCTGCTGCTGTTCATCAGTTGGGAGCTGGTGGGGCTGTGCTCCTACCTGCTGATCGGGTTCTATTTCCACAAGAAAAGCGCCAGCACCGCGGCGATGAAGGCGTTCATCACCAACCGCGTGGGCGACTTCGGGTTCATCATCGGCCTGGGGATGGCGCTGTTGTTCCTCGGCGACCTGTCGCTGCGCGGGGCGGCCGAGCGGTTCCAGGACCACTGGCAGGCGGGCGGGCCGCTGTTCACCGGGACGTTCCTCGGGGTCAGTTACGCGACCTGGATGGGCGTGCTGCTGTTCTGCGGGGCGATCGGCAAGTCGGCCCAGTTCCCGCTGCACGTGTGGCTCCCGGACGCGATGGAGGGCCCCACGCCGGTCAGCGCCCTGATCCACGCCGCCACGATGGTCGCGGCGGGCGTGTACCTGACGGCGCGGATCTTCGTGCTGCTGACGCCGGGGGCGCAGCTCTTCGTGGCGGTCATCGGCTGCATCACGCTGACGCTCGCCGCTCTCGTCGCGATCGTCCAGACCGACATCAAGAAGGTGCTGGCGTACAGCACGATCAGCCAACTCGGCTACATGATGCTGGGCATGGGCGTCGGGGCGTGGATCGCGGCGCTGTTCCACCTGCTGACGCACGCGTTCTTCAAGGCCCTGATGTTCCTCGGCTCCGGCCAGGTGATCGAGGGCACGCACCACGAGCAGGACATGCGCAAGATGGGCGGGCTGTGGCGGAAGATGCCGGTGACGGCCGCGACCTTCCTGGTCGGCGTGCTGGCGATCGCCGGGGCGGGCATTCCGCTGGCGGGCATCGGCCTGGGCGGATACTTCAGCAAGGACGAAATCCTCGCGGTGGCGTGGCACCGCGCCTATGGGCGTGAGCATCACGACGGAACACACGCTGCACGAGACCACGTGGGAACGGGGGAAGGTGGCAACGCGCGCAGGGATGGGACGGACGGCGGTCCGATCGTCCTCGCAGCCTTCCAGGAGCACGGACAGGCCGCGGGCCCGGCCCACGATGCCCGGACCGCGGCTCCCGAACTCGCAAGTCAGGCCGGGGCGCCGTGGCTGTGGCGCACGCTGTTCCTGATCCCCGTCATCATGGCTTACGTCACCCCCTTCTACATGATGCGGGCCTGGTGGCTGACGTTCATGGGCCAGCCGCGCGACGAGCACGTCTACCACCACGCGCACGAGTCGCCGCTCATGTATATCCCGCTGATCGTGCTTGCGCTCGGCACGTTCGTCTCGAGCTACGTGCTGTTCCGGCCATTGGTGGCCGCGGCCGCCCCGCACCCGTTCCTGACAGCCGCGTTCGACGGCCACGCGGTCGACGCGGCCCACGCCCACGGGACGTTGATCGACCATGCGGCCCACGACGTGCTGGCCTGGGCGGTCGGCGGGGCGTTCGTGGTCGGCTTCGTCGCGGCCTGGCTGATCTACCGCCGCGGTCTGGGCGTGGCAACGCGGCTGGCGACGGCCCTGCGGCCGCTGCACACGCTGCTGGAGCACAAGTTCTATTTCGACGAGCTGTACGGGGCGGTGCTGGTCGGCGGGACGCACGCCCTGAAGGGCATCAGCTACGCGTTCGACAAGTACGTGATCGACGGGCTGGTGAACCTGTCGGCGTGGGTGACCGAGCGGCTGTCCGCGTTCAGCGGCATCGTGTTGGACCAGGGCGTGGTCGACGGCGCGGTGAACGGCGTCGGCCGTGCCACCTGGGGCGTCGGCGGCCTGGTCCGCAGCCCGCAGGTCGGCCGCGTGCGGAATTACGTGCTGTTCGCCGCCGGGAGTGTGGCCGCGATCGTCTTGTGGGTAGCGTTTCGGTGAAGAAGAGGAACACCACAGAGACACAGAGGTCACAGAGGATGCACAGCGGGACAATCGAATGGTCTGGACTCTGTGGCTCTCCGTGTTCTCTGTGTCTCTGGGGTTAGCCTTGGATCGAGGATCGTGACGTGGAATACGGAAACCTGCTGAACTGGATCATCTTCCTGCCGACGATCGCGGCCGGGCTGTGCCTGATCGTGCCCGGCACGCGGGCCGTGAAGATGATCGCGGTCGTGGCCACCGGCCTGACGCTCCTGCTGTCGCTGGGCCTGTTCCAGAGCTTCGACTGGTGGCAGTCGGGCGCGGCCGAGATCTTCGGCCCGGGCTACGGCCAGAAGCTCCACCAGGTGACGAAGCTGACCTGGATCACGCTCGGCACGGGCGACAGCTCGACCCCGATCGAGTATTTCGTCGGCGTCGACGGTCTCAGTTTCCCGCTCATCATTCTGACGACGCTGATCAGCTTCCTGGCCTGCCTGGCGAGCTGGAATTTCGAGCACTGGAAGGTCAGCCGCGGGGCCCGCGGGTATTTCTGCCTGTTCCTGCTGCTCGAGACCGGCATGCTCGGCGTGTTCTGCGCGCTCGACTTCTTCCTGTTCTACATCTTCTGGGAAGTGATGCTGCTACCGATGTACTTCCTCATCGGCGTCTGGGGCGGCCCGCGCAAGGAATACGCCGCGATCAAGTTCTTCCTCTACACCCTGGCCGGCAGTGTGCTGATGCTGGTCGTGATCCTGGCGTTCTATTTCTACGCCCCCGTCGGCTACCGCACCTTTGACCTGATCAAGCTCGCGACCGACCCCGTTGTTCACAAGACGTTCAACGAGCCGACCACGCTGTTCCTCGGGTTCCGCTTCGCCCCGCTGATGTTCGCGCTGCTGTACATCGGTTTCGCGGTCAAGATCCCGGTGTTCCCGTTCCACACCTGGTTGCCCGACGCCCACGTCGAGGCGCCCACGCCGATCAGCATGATTCTGGCGGGTGTGCTGCTGAAGATGGGGGCCTACGGCCTGATGCGGATCAGCTACCCGATCCTGCCCGCGGCCGGCGCGTGGGCGGCGTACGGCCTGGCCGTCCTGGGGCTGATCAACATAATCTACGGGGCGCTGTGCGCCATGGCCCAGACCGACTTCAAGCGCCTGGTCGCGTACAGCTCGATCAGCCACATGGGCTATGTCCTGCTCGGCCTGGCGATCATGACGCCCGCGGGCTGGCAGGGCGCCATGTTCCAGGTCATCGCCCACGGCATTTCCAGCCCGATGTGCTTCTTCCTGGTCGGCGTCATTTATGACCGCGCGCACCACCGCGAGATCAACAAGTTCGGCGGGCTGTGGTTGACGATGCCGGTCTACGGCTCGCTGGCCACGCTGGGCTTCTTCGCCTCGCTCGGCCTGCCGGCCCTGTGCGGCTTCATCGGCGAGTTCTGGGTGCTGGTCGCGACGTTCGCGGCCGGCGGTATCCACCCCTGGATGACCTGGGCCCAGTCGGCGGCGGTGGTGGCCGCGACGGGCGTCATCCTGACCGCCGGCTACATCCTGTGGATGATCCAGCGCGTCTATCTCGGCCCGCGGCGGCCGGAGTACGAGGGCTACCCGGACGCCAACGCGCGCGAGATCGCGATCCTCGCCCCGCTCGGCCTGCTGGCGATCGTGCTGGGCGTGCTCCCGCAGCAGTCGCTGTTCAACTTCATGAACGGGACGCTGAGCCAGATCACAGAGTTGCTAGTCACTGGCCACTAGTCACGAGTCACGAGTGTGTTGATGACCTGGACTCCCTCGCCTTCGGAACTGCGGCTGTTCGCGCCCGAGCTCGTGCTGGTCGGAACGATCGTGGCCGTGCTGGTCGTGCCGCTGCTTGCCGGGCGGAGTGGACTAATCGCCGCGCTGGTCGCGATGGCCGGCGCGGTGGCCGGGCTGCTGACCACCGGCGCGGTCGCGGGCGACGTGGCCGCGGACGGGTTGGGCGGCCTGACGCCGCCGGGCGTGGCGCCGCTGATCGTCGCCGACCGCTTCACGGTCTTCTTCCGCCTGTTGCTGTTCCTGTTCCTCGTGCTGATCTGCTGGCTGTGGCTGGTGGGCGCGGTGCAGCGCGCCGCGCGACAGCCCACAATCAGGCCCGGCACCACGGCGCCCGCGATTGGTTACGGCTCGCCCGAGTTCTTCGTCCTGCTGCTTACCAGCGCCCTGGGCATGCTGGTCATGGTCGGCACGCTCAACCTGCTGGTCATGGTCATCGCGATGGAAACGGCTTCGCTGCCCAGCTACGCCATCGTCGCCAGCGACCGCCGCTCGCGGCCGGGGGCCGAGGCCGCCCTCAAGTACGTGATCTTCGGCGCCGGGGCGGCGGCGATCATGCTCTGGGGCATCTCGCTGCTGTTCGGCCTCTCCGGTTCGCTTGACGCCGCGCGGATCGCCCGCGCGGTCGCGGCCGGGCAGCTTGCTGCCGGCCCGGTCTTCTGGCTGGCCCTCGTGGCGATCGGCGCCGGCATCGCCTTCAAGATCGCGGCCGTGCCGATGCACCTGTGGTGCCCCGACGTGTTCGAGGGTGCCCCGATCGAAGTCACGACCTGGCTGAGCGTGGCCAGCAAGGCGGCCGGCCTGGGCCTGCTGCTGCGGCTGGTCGACGCGTTCAATATCGGACCGGGGCCGGTACTGCCGTGGCTGGCGTATGCCATCGGGTTGATCGCGGCCGTGACGTGCACCGTCGGCAACCTGGCCGCGCTGCGACAGGAAAGCGTCAAGCGGATCCTGGCGTACTCGTCGATCGCCCACGCGGGCTACATGATGATGGCCGCGGCCATCTTCATCCAGGCGCGCGATGGTCCTCGGCCGGGCGTCGCGGCCGTGGTCGCATATCTGCTGGTCTATCTGGTGATGAACGCGGGTGCGTTCGGCGCGACGGCGGTGGTGGTGTGGCAAACGGGGACGGATCACCTGAGCGCGTTCACCGGGCTGGGACGGCGGGCGCCGTGGGTGGCGGTGCCGCTGGCCGTGTGCCTGTTTTCGCTCGTGGGTTTGCCGCCGCTGGGTGGGTTCGCGGCCAAGTGGTTCCTGATCCTGGCACTGGGGCGGACCGCGGCGGAGCAGCCGTGGCTGTGGGTGCTGGTGGGCGTGGCGGTGATCAACACCGCGATCAGCCTGTACTACTACGTGCGGGTCATCCGCCAGATGTTCCTCGTCGACGATCCGGATTTGGCGGCGTTCCGGTCGCCGCTGGGCGGCGTCGTGCTCGTGGCGGGCTGCGCGGTAGCGCTGCTGCTACTGGGCACCGTCGGCTTCAGTCGGCTCGGCCGACAGGCGGACGCGTTGTCGGTCAACCTGTTCACGCCGCAGGTTGCAGCCGGCAGTTCGATTCCGCCGCCGAGACACCAAGATGCGAAGAATGCAGAACCGGCCCCCGGCTGGGCAACGCGCGCCCCAGCGGGGCGACGGTAAGTAGCCGTGGGCGCAGCCTACGGAATCCGGCAGTCATCTTTCTCCGCCCCGGCGGGGCGGTGGTTTGCTGTGCCGCCACGCAACGCGCGGCCCCGTCCTCATTTCGTCGGGTCACCGGTCCACCGATGCCCGCGAACCGCCCGTTGCCTGATGGCCGTGGTGGCGAGCGTCACCGCCTTGGGTGGCGACTGGCCCATGTGGGGCAGCCGGACGGAGCGGAACGCGGTCGCAGACGCTCGGAACATCCCGCACCAGTTCAACCTCGAGACGCGCGAGAACATCCGCTGGATCGCCCCGCTCGGCAGCCAGACCTACGGCGGCCCCGTCGTCGCGGCCGGCCGCGTGCTGGTCGGCACCAACAACGGCGGCCGGTTCCGCCCGCATACGACCGGCGACGCCGGCTGCGTGCTCTGTTTCGACGCCGCCGACGGCCGGCTGCTCTGGCAGGCCACGCACGCGAAGCTGGCGAGCGGGCCCGCGAACGATTGGCCCGAGCAGGGCGTAGCGTCGTCACCGTGCATCGCCGGCGACCGCGTCTTTTACGTCAGCAACCGTTGCGAGTTGGTCTGTCTCGACCTGGCCGGTTTCGCCGACGGCGAGAATGACGGGCCCGTCACCGACGAGCGGTACTCGGAGCGGCAGGATGCCGACGTCGTGTGGGTGCTCGACATGATGAAGGAGCTCGGCGTCTGGCCGCACAACCTGGCCGCCAGCTCACCCCTGGTCGCCGACGGCCGGGTGTTCGTCTGCACCGGAAACGGCGTGGACGACGAGCACGAGAAGCCGCCGCGGCCGGCGGCCCCCTCGTTTCTCGCGGTCGACGCGCGGACCGGAAAGGTGGTGTGGCAGCGGAGCGATCCGGGCGAGCGCATCCTCCACGGCCAGTGGTCCTCGCCGGCACTGGGGCGGATCGGCGGCGCGGACCAGGTCGTATTCGCGGGCGGCGACGGCTGGTGCTACGCGTTTGCACCGCCGACCGGCGAGCCGCTCTGGACATTCGACCTGAACCCACCGGGCGCCGTCTGGGAACCCGACGGCAGCGGCACCAAGACCAGCATCGTCGCCACGCCGGTCATCGCCCACGACCGCGTTTACCTGGCGGTGGGCGACGACCCCGAGAGCATGAAGGGCCCCGGCCACCTCTACGCGATCGACGCGACGCAGCGCGGCGAGATCACGACCCGCGGCCGCGTGTGGCACTTCGGCGACAAGGACTTCGGCCGCACGCTTTCAAGCGTCGTGGTCGGCGACGGTTTGGTATACGCGGCGGATCTGGCCGGCTATCTCTACTGCCTCGACGCGGAGCGCGGGACGCGACTGTGGCGCTACGACATGAAGGCGGCGGTGTGGGGCTCGCCCTGCCTGGCCGACGGCCAGGTCATCCTCGGAAACGTGGACGGCGAGCTCGTGTTCGTCGCAGCCGGACGCGAATTGCGCGAACTCGCCCGGCTCGAGCTCGGCAGCGGGATCTACTCGTCGGCCGCGGTGGCTGGCGACACGCTGTTTGTGGCCACGCAGAAGCGGCTGGTCGCCATCGCGGCGGACGCCCCGCACTCCCGCCCGGCCCCCTGACCCGCCCCCCTGACCGGCACCCTGACCGGCCGGCCGTTTACTTCCGTCTCAGCCGCGCCTGGCGGGCCGCCTCAAGCCGCGCCCGCTCCTCAGGCGTGAGCGACGCGAGCCCGCTGCGGCTGATCTTCGCCAGCAGGTCGTCCACGTCGAACTCGTCCTCGTCGGCCGCACGCCGGCGAAGCGCCGCGCGCGCCGCGCGCCGCGGCCGCCGCTCCCGCCGCCGCCCGCGCGCGGGCAGCCGCTCGAACCCCAGCGCCGTGC
>CAZMCT010000116.1:0-12652 GCA_964564785.1 uncultured Planctomycetales bacterium | reverse complement strand
GCGCAGTGCCGCCCGGCACGCTTCAACCGGCGCGCGGCGACGCCGGTGCGCCGACGGCGCTGGCAGACGCGGACGCGGACGTTGGGCTCGACCGCGGTCTGCCGCCGTCCGGGGAGACGGAGCCGGCGCGCGGGGAGCGAGAAGAAGAGGAGGTTGCGGACTGGCTGGAAGAGCCGGAAGTGGTGGAAGCCGAGGATGAAGAGGGGCGCGAGCCGGAAGTTGTCGGGCCGGCCGAGGAGGAGGAAGGGGCGCCCGCGACGGCCGTAGAGACGGCGGCCGAGGAGATCGCTGAGGCGGGTGCTCCGGCGGTCGAGGAGGGCCAGGAAGGCGAGTCCGACCGTGGCCGCCGGCGACGGGGGCGGCGGGGGCGCCGCGGTCGCCGTGAGGGCGGGGCGGCCGTGATGGAAGTGGGTCAGGAGCGGGAAGCCGCGGTGAGCGGTCCGGCCCCCACCCGCGAGATGATCATCAACACGGTACAGCGCGAGGAATGCCGAATCGCGATTCTGGAAGGCGGGCGGCTGGAGGAGATCTACCTCGAGCGGGCCGCGGCGGAAAACCACGTCGGCAACATCTACAAGGGCGTGGTGACGAACGTGGAGCCGAGCATCCAGGCGGCGTTCGTCGATTTCGGCCAGGGGAAGAACGGGTTTCTGCACATCTCGGATCTGCACCCGCAGTACTTTCCCGACGGGCAACAGCACACGGAGAACGTCGGTCGCAAGATGCCGCGGAAGAGCCGGCCGCCGATCCAGCGCTGCCTGCGTCGCAACCAGGAGGTGCTGGTGCAGGTGACGAAGGAGGGGATCGGGACGAAGGGGCCGACGCTCTCGACCTACCTGAGCATTCCCGGGCGGTTTCTCGTGCTGATGCCGGGGATGCGGCGGTTGGGCGTTTCGCGCCGGATCGAGGACGAGGCGCTGCGCGACGAGCTGCGTGAGGCCCTGAGCGAGCTCGAGCTGCCGGAGGGCATGGGATTCATCGCGCGGACCGCGGCGCTGGGCCGCAGCAAGAAGGAGCTCCAGAACGACCTGTCGTACCTGACGCGGCTGTGGCGCGCGGTGGAGAAGCGGATCCAGAACGATCCCGCGCCGGCGGAGCTGTACCGCGAGAGCGACCTGGTGATCCGGACGATCCGCGACGTGTTCACGAACGACATCGCGCGCATCCTGGTCGATGACGAGGAGGTGCTGAAGCGGGCCCAGGAGTTCCTCTCGATCTTCAGCCCGCGTTCGCAGGACATTGTCCAGCTCTACACCGATCCGGAGCCGGTGTTTCACAAGTACAAGATCGAGCAGGAGCTGGAGCGGCTGCACAGCCGGCACGTGCCGCTCAAGAGCGGCGGCTCGCTGGTGATCGACCAGACCGAGGCCATGGTGGCGATCGACGTGAACAGCGGGCGGTTCCGGACGGAGGACGACGCGGAGACGACGGCCTACAAGATCAACATCGAGGCCGCCGACGAGATTCCCCGGCAACTGCGGCTGCGCGACCTGGGCGGGGTGATCGTGTGCGATTTCATCGACATGCGGATGGAGTCGCACCGCCGTGATATCGAGCGGCGACTGATCGAAAACCTCAAGAAGCACAAAGAACGGGCCAAGGTTTTGCGGACCAGCGCCTTCGGTCTGATCGAGATGACGCGCCAGCGGCAGCGGGCCAGCCTGACAAGGAGCATCTACCGCGACTGCCGGCACTGCCGCGGCACCGGGCTGGTGAAGACCACCGAATCGGTCGTGCTGGACGTCATGCGGCTGATCCAGCTCGCGGTGACGCGCGAGCATATCCGCATGGTCGAGGTCACGGTCGCCCCCGATGTCGCGTATCTGTTGCAGAACCGCAAGCGCTCGATGATCCACGAGCTGGAGAACAAGTACCGGCGGATCGTGTCGATCCGGCCCGAGCCCGCGTTCAGCTCGGACCAGGTGGAGATCAGTTGCACCGATGCCCGCGGGCGGGTGGTGCCGTACCAGTAGCCGGCGGGCTCGGCGCGGGCGGGCGCGGCCGGTGACGGGCCCGACGGGGCGCCGCGGCGTTTGCGGCCACCGCCGTGCGAGCCCGAAGCGCGAGCGGGAGATTCCCCCGGCGGATACTCGCTGGCGCGTGGACCGCGGATCCGGCGGGTCCCGCGGGGCCATGGCCCCGATAGGATCTCGGTGCGGACCCGCTTGCAGGCTGAACCGGCCGCGAGCGTGTATAACATCCGAAGGGCCGAGGGTCAACGCATGGATTCCAAGCATCTCGGCGAGACTCTCCCGCGGCTGGTGTCGCGGATCGTAAAGAGCTACGTCTCGGACCCGCGGACGCAGCACATCGATCGCGAGTATCTGCCGGCCCGCGAGGTGATCATCGAGATCTGCGACTTGCTGCTCGAGCTCACCTACCCGGGCTACATCGGTCGCAAGGGGCTGACGACGCACAACATCAGTTATCACGTGGGCGAGCTGTTGCCGCGGCTCTGGGAGCACCTGGCCGGACAGATTCTCCAATGTCGCCGCCACCAGCACGAGACGGCCCGCGCGGACGGCGGCGAAGGACCACCGCCGCAACCGGACGAGGCCGCCGAGCTGGCCAGCCGTTTCGTCGAGCGCATTCCCGACGTCCGCGATCGGCTGGCCGAAGACGTCCAAGCGGCGTACGACGGCGACCCGGCCGCGAGCTGCACGGCTGAGGTGATCCTGGCGTACCCGGCGATCCTGGCAATCACCATCTACCGGTACGCGCACGAGCTGTACCTGATGGATGTGCCGCTGATGCCGCGGATCATGACCGAGCACGCCCACTACCTCACCGGCATCGACATTCACCCCGGGGCCCGCATCGGGCGGTCGTTCTTCATCGACCACGGCACCGGGGTGGTCATCGGAGAAACGACGGACATCGGCGACCACGTGAAGCTGTATCAGGGCGTGACGCTCGGTGCGTTGTCGTTCCCCAAGGATGAACGGGGCCGGTTGATTCGCGGCTACAAGCGGCATCCGACGGTCGGACGGGGCGTCACGATCTACGCGAACGCGATCGTGCTGGGGGGAGAGACCACGCTCGGCGACGGGGCGATTATCGGCGGCTCGGTTTTTCTGACCCGCAGCATCGATCCCGGCCACCAGGTCACGATCAGCCCGCCCGAGCTGAAAGTCCGGCCGCCGCGGCCCGCGGTCGAACTCCAGTCGCAGACCGGTGGGGCGGGCACACCGCCGGGCGCGCCGGTTCCGGACTGGGTCATCTGACGCGGTGCGCGTGGCCGGCGGCCGCCGCAGGTGGCCGCCGGGTGGCCGCGGGTGAAGGAGCGCGGCGCATGGCGGAACGTGCCCGTGCGCGTATGGTTGGCTCCCGTTGCGAAACCGTCGGGCAGTGTTTACGGTTCGCCCGAGTATTCCGAGGAGGTCCGCGTGAACGGCCGGACAAGACCGACGTCGGGCAAGCGCCCGTTCCCCGCGCGACAAACCTGGATCGAGCAAGCCGCGTCGTTCATCGAGTTCTTCATTTACCTGCTGATTCTAAAAACGTTCTTCCTGCCGCTGTTCATTATCCCGACCGGCTCAATGGCCGAGACGCTGTACGGTGCACACGCACTGAACACGTGTCCCAACTGCGGGATCGAATACGCCGTCGGCTGGCAACCGCCGCCCGGCGCGAGCGGCCCGTGGCAGCCGCTGGTGCAGTGCCCGAACTGCCGCTGGCGCCAGTCGGCGGGGGGCGGTGATGCGCGGGGCGCGCCGGCCAGGCCGTTGACGACACCGCTGCGGCCGAGCGCAGGGGATCGCATCTTCGTGCACGGCTGGTTGTGCGACCCGCCGTTCGCGGGTCTGGGACTGACGAACCTGGACCGCTGGGACGTGGTGGTATTCAAGGTTCCCACGGACGGCACGACCAACTACATCAAGCGGCTGATCGGGTTGCCGGGCGAGACGATCGAGATCCTGGACGGCGATATCTTCGTCGACGGGACCCTGACGCCGAAGACGGCGGATGCGCAGAGGTCGCTGTGGTTCCGGTACTACGACCATGATTTCCGGCCGGGCCGGGCCGCGCCGCAGGCCGACTATCAGCCGGGCTGGGTGGCGCTGGGCAGCGGCGGCGGCTGGAGCATGCTCGACACGCGGACGCCGACGTTTGATGCACTGGCCGGCGAAGCGGGCGTGATTCAATTTGCGACCGACCCCCGGGCCCCGCAGCGGCCGGGCGCGATCGAGGACGTATACGCATACAACGAGCCGCGGATCGACCGACGGCCGAACACGGTCGGCGACGTGCGGCTCGGCGCCGAGATCGAATTGACCGAGGTGGCCGCCGACGGCTTCGTCGAGCTTCAGGTCGAGCGCGCGGGGCATGCTTTCTTCGCCCGGCTGGGGGATTCGGGCGCGGTGTGGATCGGTCATCAGGCCGACGCCGGAGCGGCGCGCGAGGAGTGGGGCCGTCGCCGTCGGAAGCAGGGCCGGTCGGTGCATGTCGCGCTGGCGCATGTGGACGGCCGGGTGCAGGTGGAGGTCGACGGCGAGCTGGTCTTCGAGACCACACCCGAGCAATACCGGATCACCCCGGAGGAGGCGCGTGCCGACCAGGACGGTCCACCAGCGCTGCGGATCGCGGCACAACACGCGCGGGCGACGCTGCGACACCTGCGGATCGACCGCGACGTTTATTACACGAGCGACGTGGACCTGTTCATTCGTGAGCTGCACGGCAATCGGCTCGTGCTCCGCTGCCGGCAATGCGGAGCGCTGCGTCAACCGCACGAGCTCGACTGCCCCGACTGCGGCTTCAACCTGCGCGGCTACGCCACGGCCGGGCACCCGCTGACGCTCGGCCCGCAGGACTATTTCGTCATGGGCGACAACAGCCCGAACAGCCAGGATAGCCGCTTCGCGTTCGCCGGCGGGCCGCGCAACCCGGTCGGACCGCACCTGCGGGACGAGTTCGAGAGGGGCGAGTTTCACCTGGGGACGGTGCCGGCCGACCAGATGATCGGGCGGGCGTTCTTCGTGTACTGGCCGGGCTTTCTGCCGCTGACGCCGCGCGGGCCGAACCTGCTGCCGGACTTCGGCCGCGTGCGCTGGATCCGGTAGGGGGCGACCTCGCATCCGAGCCGCTGTCCTTCGGAGCAGCGGAGCGCGAGCGGCGGATCGACGAAGGAGCTGCCCGCGGCCGGCGGGCAGCGGCAGGCGTGGCCGGGCTCCGCGCAGGCCGCCACGGCGAGCTCTGCGGAATGAGACGACGCTGAGCGGCTAGCCCTGCGACTCGCGCTCGAGGATTTGCTCGTCGTAGCTCTTGCGACCGAGCATGCCGCCGGCGGTAGTGCCGCGGAGTTTGGCCTCGATCTTGGCCTGGAGCTCGGAGGGATTCCGGGCCCGCTCGATGCACTCCTCGGCGGCGCAGATGCCTTCGTCGTAGAGTTTCCAGAGGTGGTCGTCGAGGAGCTGCATGCCGTACTTCTTGCCGGTCTGGATGGCCGAGTCGATGCGGTAGGTCTTGTTCTCGCGGATCAGGTTGCTGATGGCCGGCGTGATCACGAGAAACTCGTACGCGGCCACGCGACCGCCGGTGCCCAGCTTGGGCAGGAGGTTTTGCGACAGGACGGCCAGCAGGTTGACCGAGAGCTGCACACGGATCTGTTCCTGCTGCTCGACCGGGAAGGCGTCGATGATGCGGTTGATCGTGCCCTGGGCGCCGGTGGTGTGCAGCGTGGCGAAGACGAGGTGGCCGGTCTCGGCCGCGCGGATGGCCGCTTCCATCGTCTCCAGGTCGCGCATTTCGCCGACCAGAATCACGTCGGGGTCCATGCGCAGCGAGCGGCGCAAGGCCTCGGCGAAACTGGGTACGTCGACGCCCACCTCGCGCTGGCTGACAACGCACTTGGCGTGCGAGTGGTAGTACTCGATCGGGTCCTCGACGGTGATGATGTGCCGGTCCCCGATGTGCTTGTTGATGTAGTCGATCATCGTCGCGAGCGTGGTGGTCTTGCCCGAGCCGGTCGGCCCGGTGACCAGGAAGAGGCCGCGCGGCCGGCGGCAGAGGGCCCGCGTGATCTTGGGCAGGCCGATCTCGTCGAAGGTCAGGATCTTCGAAGGGATCAGCCGCAGGACCATCGAGATGTTGCCTTTCTGGCGGAAGACGGACACGCGGAAGCGGCCCTTGTCGCCGAAGGCGAAGCCGTAGTCGGTGCCGCCCTCCTCCTGCATTTCCTGTTGGTTGCGCTCGGGCGTGACCGATTTCATCAGGGCGACCGTGTCGTCGGGCTCGAGCGATTTCGTCTCGAGCGTGCGCAGCGCGCCGTCGATCCGCAGCACGGGCGCGCGACCGACGTGCAGGTGGATGTCCGAAGCACCCACGCGGATGCAGGTTTCGAGCAGGCGATCGATGTGGACGGTGGCCATGGTGGCGTGCTTCCGATATTAGTGACTCGCTTCCAGAATAGCCTCTCACCGAGGGTCCGGCCGGATCGTGTTCGGGGCCGGCTTCCTCGTCGCTTCGCGCCTCGGAATGACAGTCTCTGACGACATTCCGCCGCTTACTGCTCCTCGCTGATGATGCCCTCGACCTGGGCGATGCGGGCGACCTCTTCGGGCGTGGTCACGCCGCGCATGATTTTCAGCTTGCCGTCCTCCAGCAGCGTGCGCATGCCGCTGGCACGGGCGGCGCGGCGGATCTCGTTCGTGGGGGCACGGTTGAACGCGAGCTCGCGGAGCTCGTTGTTCATCTCGACCATCTCGAAGATACCCTGCCGGCCGCGGAAGCCGATGTTCCCACAGCGGTTGCAGCCGGCCCCGCGGTACACGTGCCGGCCGGCCAGCTCCTGATCGGTGAGGCCCAGCACCTTGAGGATGAAACGGTCGGGCGCGGGATCGATCATCTTGCATTCGTTGCAGATCACGCGGATGAGGCGCTGGGCCATGATGGCCTGGATCGAGCTGGCCACCAGGAAGGGCTTGATGCCCATGTCGATCAGGCGCGTGATGGCGCTGGGCGCGTCGTTGGTGTGCAGCGTGCTGAAGACCAGGTGGCCGGTGAGGGCGGCCTGGACCGCGACTTCGCCCACCTCGCGGTCGCGGATCTCACCCACGAGGATGATGTTGGGCGCCTGGCGGAGCATGGCCCGCAGGATGCGCGCGAACGTGAGGCCGATCTCCTCCTTCACCTGGCACTGGTTCATGCCGGTGAAGTTGTACTCGACGGGGTCCTCGGCGGTGATGATCTTGCGGTCGGGGCGGTTGAGCTCCTGGAGCGCGGCGTAGAGCGTGGTGGTTTTGCCGGAGCCGGTCGGCCCCGTGACCAGGAAGATGCCGTTGGGCTGGCGGATGATCCGCTGGAAGCGGGCGTAGTCGTCCTCCTCGAAGCCCAGGCCGGTGATGCCGACCTTGACCGAGTCCGGCCGCAGGATTCGCAGCACGACGCTCTCGCCGTGATAGGCCGGCAGCGAACTGACGCGAAAATCGATCTGCGAGTTGCCGACCTTTTTCTTGATACGGCCGTCCTGCGGCAGACGCTTCTCGGCGATGTCGATGCCCGCGAGGATCTTGAGCCGCGCGATGACGGGGCCCTGCATGCTCTTGGGGATGTTGTCGCGCTGGATGCAAACGCCGTCGATGCGGTAGCGCACCCGCACGCGGTCGGCCATGGGCTCGACGTGAATGTCGGAGGCCCGCATGCGCACCGCCTCGTCGATCAGCAGGTTGATGAGCTTGATGACCGGGGCGTCCTGGTCGCCGGCTGCGGCCAGGGCCTTCTTGTAGTCCTCGGCCTCCTTGGCGTGCAAGTCGCTGTCGCGGTCGATCTCCTCGATGGCCTCGTCCATGCTGGAATCGACCTTGTCGAGGAAGGTGTCGATGAAGCGCTGAATCTTGCTGCGGGGCGCGAGGGCGCAGTCGAGCTCGAGATTGAGCAGGAAACGGAGCTTGTCCTGGAGCTCGAGATCGAGCGGGTCGGAGATGATGATCTTCAGGCGGTTGCCGTCCCGCCGCATCGGCAGGACCTTCTCCTCCTTGATGATCTTCTCGGGGACGAGGTCGAGTGCGGCCGGGACCTGGACGTTCTTGTCGAGGTCGACGTATTCGAGGTCGAACTGGGCGGCGAGGGCCTTGGTGACATCGTCCTCGCTGGCCAGTTCGAGCTCGACGAGGGCTTCGCCGACGCGTTTGCCGTGCTGCGAGGCGTAGGCGATCGCTTCGCGCAGCGCTTCTGGGGAGATGATGTTCCAGCCGACGAGGATCTCACCCAGCTTCTTGCGCCGTCTCGCCATCCGCGCTCCCTGTGGGCTCCCGGACCCGCGGCGGGCCGCGGCCGCTCGCGGAGCCCCCCGTGCGGACACACCGCGGCCGGGCGGCCCGCGGGCCAGCTTCGCCAACCTACTCTTATTGTGGCCGCCTGCGGCCGAAAAGCAAGGGAACGGGGCGGCACGGCCACGCCGACCGGAAATGGAGGGGCCCGATTCAAGCACGCCGTTCCTGTCATTCCGACCCGTTTAGCGCGGACGAATCCGGCCCCGGAGGGTCGAGAAAGGGGCGGCCGCTTGCCGCGGTAGCGGTCGCAGGCGCCGAACAGCTCCGCGGCCGTGCTGCCGGCGCGGCACATCCCCCCCACTGCGCTCCTGGGAATGACGCCGGCGGGAGCCCCGGCCTGCCGGGGGCTAGCTTCGCTCGAGCCAGGCGCGGAAGGCCCGGTAGTCAGCGGGCAGATGCTCGAAGTGCTCCGGCCGTTCGTCGAGCCCGGCCAGCGACGGCGGGACGGGCGGCTCGACGCCCAGCAGCGCGCGGATTTCCTCGGGGAACTTGGCGGGATGTGCGGTCTCGACCGAGACGGCGAGCGTCCGGTCGTCGGCCGCATGGGTTTCCCAGTAGTGCTCGAGGCCGGCCCAGCCGACGGCGCCGTGGGGTTCGAGCAGCACCCCGTACCGTTCGTGTGCGGCGCGAATCGTTGCCCGTGTCCGGTCGTCGGAGACGCTGACCGCGAACAGGTCGCGGCGCATGGCCGCCAGGTCCGGCGCCTCGCGTAGCCGCCCGCTCTCGTCCATCCAGCCGCCATAGGCGTCCACGAGCCGCGCGAGGTTGGACGGGTGGCCGACGTTCATCGCGTTCGAGATGCAGACGCGTGATGGGCTGATCTTCTCGTAGCGGCCGGTGGCCAGGAACACCGGCACCTCGTCGTTGGCGTTGGTCGCGATCACCAGGCGCGCGACCGGCAGGCCCATGCGCTGGGCGATGACCGCCCCCATCATGTCGCCGAAGTTGCCGGACGGAACCGAAATGACCAGCGGCTCGGCCGGAACGCCGCCCGAGGTGAGGTTGATCCACGCGTAGACGTAGTAGACCGCTTGCGGCAGCAGCCGGCCGAGATTGATGGAGTTGGCGCTGGTCAGACGGAGGTGCCGGAGGTCGGGGTCGGCGAAGGCCTGCTTGACCATGGCCTGGCAGTCGTCGAACTGGCCGTAGACGGCGACGGTGGTGATGTTGCCGCCGATGGTCGTCATCTGTTTCCGCTGACGGTCCGAAACCTCGGCCGGCGGGAAGAGCACGATCACCCGCACACCGGGGACGCCGTGGTAGGCGTGGGCGACGGCGCTGCCGGTGTCGCCGGAGGTGGCGGTCAGCACGACCAACTCGCGGCCGTCATGCCCGGTGGCCGGCGCCTTCAGCAGGGCGCCCATCCAGCGGGCCATCATGCGGGCGGCGAAGTCCTTGAACGACGCGGTCGGTCCACGGTCGAGCCGCATGAGGTAGCGGCGCCCGGTCACGTGCTCGAGGGGCACGTCGTAGTTGTACGCGTCGGCGCACAGGGCGCGGAACTGCGCGTCGCCGAGCATGTCGGCCACGTAAGGTCGCAGCACGGCGAAGGCGACGTCGGCGTAGGGACGGCCCCGCAGCGCGGCGAGTTCGGCCGGAGCGAGCTGCGGAAAACGCTGCGGCATGAATAGCCCGCGGTCGGCCGCCTGCCCCTGGAGCAGGGCCTCGGCGAGCGAAACGGGATCGACACCGCGATTGGTGCTGTAGTAGCGGATCGGATCGGCCATGCCGTCAGGCTACGGGGGGCGAGGCGGGGGGGCAAGCGAGCGTCGGGCCGGCCCCGCGCGCAGCGCATTCGAGCTTCCAGTGTGAAGCTCCGGGTCGAGACCGCGGAGCGGATTGCGGCGCTCTGCAAACTGCGGTGAAAGCTGCCAAGTTGCGTGCGCCGCCCCTCACACGAACTCGACGCCGACGCGGCAGGTGTTGTCGTCGTCGGGCGTAACGCGGACGACTCGGGCGCCGGTCGCGAGCTGCCAGCGGTCGCCCTGGGAGAGATCGACTTCCAGATCGAGTGTGGGGCCGAGCTGCACAGCGCGGCGAGCGGACATCCGCAGGCCCGCGCCGCCGGGCGAGAGGTCGATCAGCTCGCAATGGCCCGCGTGGCGACCGGAGCGCCAGCGGGCCGGCTCGGCCACCGGTACGCGGATATAGCGACGACGGTCCCAGTAACGTGTCAGCACGGCTGCCTACCGGACGGCGGCAGCGGTCGGACCCGGGAACAGCACGGGCACTTGCGACCGTTGCCAGCCAAGAAGTCGGCTCGCGGACGACGCTGTTTCAATCTTGTGCCGTGGAAACACGGTGGGACGAGCAGGGCGCGCCGGCCGTTATTCACGCCGCTGAGCCGCGGAAAGCGCAATTTTTATAGCGGCTTCGGCCGCGCCGACCGCACCGGCGCGGGCCCGATAGGAAGCCGGCTCATAACGGAAGTCGTGAGCTGTGAGCTATGAGCCGTCAACCGCGACCTCGGAGGTCAGGCGCGAGCAGACCGTAGTTCCGCTTTGCTCGGCCGGATTCTTCAGCGCCTTGCTTCTCGGAATGAGAACGGGCTGCGCCGTCCGGACGCATGCTTCCCAGTGCGCCGGCCGTCAGGTGAACAGGACGTCACGCATACCGTACAGCCCGGGAGCACGCCCGCAGATCCACTGCGCGGCCTGCAAGGCGCCGACCGCAAACGCGGTGCGCGAGAACGCGCGGTGCCGCAGCGTGAGCGATTCGTGCTCGCTCGTGAAATGCACCTCGTGTTCGCCGACGATCGCGCCCATGCGCACGGCGTGGACGCCGATCTGGCCGGGAGGGCGGGGGCCAACGTCGCCTTGGCGGCCGAACACGGCTGCGTCGGGGGCAATTCCGCGGCCGTCCGCGGCGGCTGCGAGCAACGCACGGGCGGTGCCGCTGGGGGCGTCGAGTTTGCGACGATGGTGGGTTTCGATGATCTCGATGTCCCAATCGGAGCCGAGGCGGGCGGCGAGGTTGCGCACCAGCCCGGTCAGCAAATTGGCGCCGAGACTCAAGTTGGGGGCGTGGACGATCGGGATGCGCTCGGCGGCACGACGAAGCTCGGCAAGCTGGGCGTCGTCCAGGCCGGTGGTGCCGCTCACCAGTGCCGCTGTTCGTTGGGCGCACCAACGGGCCCACTGCGTCGCGCCGGCCGGCAGCGTGAACTCGATCAGCACGTCGCAGTCGGCGGGAATATCGGGCGTAATCGGTACGCCCAGGTCGTCGATTCCGGCGACGCGCCCGGCGTCATGTCCCATGTGCGGGTCGCCGGTCGACGTCGCGGCTGCCACGAGGCGCAGCGTGGGGTCGGCAGCGGCCAGGCGCACAAGCTCCCGACCCATGCGGCCGGTGGCGCCCGCGATGGCGAGGCGGAGGGGGCTCACGCGAGCGGCTCCAGGAGTTTGCGCATGTCGTCGGCGGCATGCAGGTCGCCGCGTCGGGTGGCCAGCTCGATTCCGCGGCGCAGGGTGGCGGCGGCGGCGTCACGTCGGCCGAGTTTCAACTCGGCGCGGGCTTTCTGCTGGTACGCGGCGACGTATTGCCCATCGCAGCGGAGGGCCTGCTCGAACGCGGTGATCGCGTCCTGCCAGCGCTCGAGGGCGAGGAGTTCGAGGCCGACCCCGTAATGAGTGAGTGGGTCATGCGGGGCCGACTCGGCGAGTCTTCGGAGCTGATCAAGACGGGCCATGTTCGGTCAGAGCTTTCGCGCTCGAACGCCGGCGAAGTCGTAGCCGCCGCCCGCCTTCTCGTATTCCTGCCCCAGGTCGCGCACGCGGCGGACGACGCCCTGAGCGGCGGCCTCTGTCGCGAACGGGTCGGTGATGATCAGGAGCAACTCGCGGTTTCCCGGTTGCACGACGGCGTTGAGCCCCTTGGAGCGCAGGTAGTCGCGGGCCGCTTCCGCGTTGGCCCGGTCACGCGCGCGGAAGTGCTGGACCACGACATAGAACGCGTCGGCGGCCAGCGTAGCGGCTTCGGGCGGCTTCTCGACCGGGCGGGCGGCCGGGGGCGGACCGGCCGGCGGCAACTGAATGGGTGGCTGTGGGCTGGGAGGCGACGCGGCGGCGGTGCGAGACTCCTCGGCCGGGAGCAGCGGGGTGGCGACCTTGCCGCTGGGGCGGCCGGCGGCCGGCGTTGGTGCGGCCGGCGGGCTGAGTCGCGGCTCCTCGCGCATGGGCTTGATGTCCAGGAGTTGGTCGACGTCCGCGGGTGGCGGAGCGGCGGGTTGTAGGCTGCGGCGGCCGAGGTAGAAACTGAACGCCAGCAACAAGAGGAGCACGACGGCCACCGACAACAGCTCCGGCCAGCCGAGCGAGAGGTTGACGCGGTTGCCGTCGATGCTCAGCCAGGGGGAGCGCGGCCGGCGTGGGCGGGGGCGA
>CAZMCT010000115.1:0-12901 GCA_964564785.1 uncultured Planctomycetales bacterium | reverse complement strand
CATCTGGACAGGCCGGGGCGCACACCTGGTGCGCCGCGGCCGGTCCGAGGAGAAGAGCGATGCCGCGCACCGCGCTGTTTGCCGGAGTCCGACGGGCGTTGCGGTTGGCACACCTGGCCAACCTGACGCACCGCCGCAACATGGCCACGAGGCGACCAGGCGAGGAGGCCGCAGGGCTGCGGGGCATCACGCGGCGGCAGTTCCTGCGCAGGTCGGCCACCGTCGGCGGGCTGGCGCTGGCCGGCAAGCTCGGCGGGTGTCGGACGCTGGACGCGCTGCATACGAACGGACCGCGGATTGCAATCGTGGGTGCGGGCCTCGCGGGGCTGAACGCGGCCTACAGGCTGCGGCAGGCCGGGCTGCGAGCGACCGTGTTCGAGGGGGCGGAGCGGACCGGGGGGCGGGTCTACACGGCCCGCGACCTGCTCGGGCCCGGACTGACGACCGAGCTGGGCGGGGAGTTCATCGACACCGGCCACGCCGAGATGCTGGCGCTGGCATCGGAGCTGGGGCTCGAGCTCATCGATACGGCCGAAGACGACAGGGTGATCGCCGAGGCTTATTTCTTCAACGGTCGGCACCACACCGAGGCGGAGGTGATCGCGGGCTTTCGCCCCGTCGCGGCCCGGATTGCGGCGGACTACGACGCACTGGGCGAGGTGGTGGACTATCGCGATGACGGCGGTGGAACGGCGCTCGACCGCACGTCAGTGGCCGAGTACCTCGAGCGCGTGGACGCAGCGGGGTTCGTGCGCGAGTTGCTCGAGGTGGCATACGTAACGGAATACGGGTTGGAGGCGGGCGAGCAGTCGTCGCTCAACCTGGTGTTTCTGATCGGGACGGACCTGACGAGCGGTTTCCAGGTGTTCGGCGAGAGCGACGAGCGGTTCAAGATCCGCGGCGGGAATCAGCGGCTGACCGATGCGCTGGCAGCGCAGCTCGACGGGCAGATCCGGATGGGGCACGAGTTGGTGTCCGTGCAGCCGGCCGGCGCGGGCTTTGTGCTGGTGTTTCAGCGCGGGCCGTTCTCGACTGTGGCCATCGCGGCCGACATCGTGTTGCTGGCGCTGCCGTTCACGCGCCTGCGGGACGTGGATTTGCGGGTCGAGCTGCCGGCGGTCAAGCGTCGGGCGATCGACGAGCTGGGGTACGGGACGAACGCGAAACTGCTGCTCGGCTTCGAGCGGCGCGTGTGGCGCGCCCAGGGCTACTCGGGCAATATCTTCAGCGACGAGGCGTACCAGCTCGCCTGGGACAACAGCCGCGGGCAACCCGGGGTGGCCGGCGGGCTTACGCTGTACTCGGGAGGCCGGGCGGGCGTGGACGTCGGGCAGGGCACGGCGGCCGAGCAGGCGGCCCGGCTGCTGCCGGGATTGGAGCGGGCGTTTCCCGGCCTGAGCGCGGCCGCAACCCCGCACGTCGCGCGGTTCCACTGGCCCACCTACCGCTGGGTGAAAGCGAGCTACGCGTGCTACCGGCCGGGACAGTGGACGACGATCGCGGGCGCGGAGGGCGAACCGGTGGGCAACCTCTTCTTCGCGGGCGAGCATTGCAGCTACGATTATCAGGGTTATATGAACGGCGCCGCCGAGAGCGGGCGCGCTGCGGCCGCGGAGATCGCGACCCGTGCGGGCGTCGAGGCGGCGCTGGCGATGTGAGCCAGCACCACAGCCCGCGACGATGAGGCGTGCCACGGTCCTGTCGGCCGCGCGTACCGCCCGCCTCGCCGCCCGTATCGCCGCCCGCCATCGAGTCGTGAAGGAGATCCGATGCGCGCCTGGGAGCTTTCGCAGTTCGGCGTGGAGAACCTGAGACTGGTCGACGTGGCGCCTCCGCGGCCGGGGCCGGGGGAGGTGCTGCTCGATGTGGAAGCACTGAGTCTCAACTACCGCGACCTGATGGTCATTCGCGGGCAGTACAACCCGCGGCTGGCGTTGCCGGCCCGGCCGATCAGCGACGGGGCGGGCACCATCGCCGCCATCGGCCCCGGCGTGACGCGCGTGCGGCCGGGCCAGCGCGTCATGTCGCACTTCGTCTCGGGCTGGGTGGACGGGCCGTTCAAGCAGGAGTACCTGCTGACGACACTGGGCACGCCGGCCGCGGGCCTGGCGGCCGAGCAGGTCGTGCTGCCCGAGCACGCGGTGCTGCCGATCCCGGCCGGCTATGACGTGGAGCAGGCGGCCACGCTGCCGATCGCGGCGCTGACGGCGTGGAGCGCGCTGGTCACGGTCGGGCGGGTGCAGCCGGGACAGACGGTGCTGGCGCTGGGGACCGGCGGCGTGGCGATCTTCGCCGTGCAGCTCGGCTACGCGCTCGGAGCGCGCGTGCTGATCACCAGCAGCAGCGACGCGAAGCTGGCGCGGGCCCGCGAGCTGGGCGCGGACTGGGGCGTGAATTACCGCACGCGGCCGGACTGGGAAAACGCCGTGCTCGAGGCCACCGGCGGCGTGGGCGTGGACCTGACGGTCGAGACCGCGGGGCCCGGCACGCTCGACGCCTCGATGAAGGCGACGCGCGCGGCGGGGACGATCGCGCTGCTGGGTGCGCTCACCGGGCGGCAGGGGTCGGTGACGACCGGTCTGATCCTGATGAAACGGCTGCACATCGCGGGCATCATGGTGGACAGCCGTGCGGTGTTCGAGGACCTGTCGCGGTTCGTGGCCGAGCGCGGGATTCGGCCGGTGATTGACCGGCGGTTCGGGTTCGACGAGTTGCCCGCGGCGCTGCGGTGCATGGAGGCGGGCGAGCACTTCGGCAAGATCATCGTCCATGTCCATTGACCGCAGCGAAGGCTGAGCCCATCAACGCCTCGCCCGTCAGCAGCGCGTTAAAAAAGGGCCAGGCACTGCGGGCAGGGGTTGTTGGCGCTCCGGGACGGGGGTTGACGCGGAGCCAACCGCCTTCTTGGAGGGGCTGCTGCGATGTTGCGCGACGCGGGTCGCGACGGACGCCGGCGCGTCGGGGCGCGGGCTGCGAGTCCACGATACCGCGATACCGCGATACGCGGTGGCTGGCGTGATTTGACGGTTTCTGCGGCGATCGCTAGCGTATGTGGTTTGCCGATGGTCCGCGCGGCACGGACCGACCTGGTCGCTGTCAGGGACGAAGCACAATGAGCATCAGCCAGATCGGACGTTCGATCAGCGAATCCGCCACGCTGAAGCTGAACGAGATGGCGGCGGTCCTGCGGGCCAAGGGTGAGCCGGTGATTCACCTGGGCGGGGGTGAGCCGAAGAGCAAGCCGCCGATCGACGCGCTGGTCACGGCCTCGGCGCTGCTGAACAGCGGCGAGATCCGCTACACGCCGGCCGACGGCATTCCGGCCCTGAAGAAGGCGGTCGTTCGCTACACCGAGGAGTTCTACGACCGGCACGTCGAGCCCGAGAACATCATCTGTTCGGGCGGGGCGAAGCAGTCGATCATGGTCGCGCTCCAGGCGATCCTGAACCCTCAGGAAGAGGTCGTGTATCCCGCGCCGTACTGGGTGAGTTACCCGGAGATGGCCAAGCTGTGCGGCGGCGTGGGCGTGCCGGTCTATTCGGAGGACGGCTCGTTCTATCCGCGACTGAAGGATATCGAGGCCAAGGTCGGCAACTACACCCGGGCGGTGATCATCAACAGCCCGAACAACCCGACCGGCGCGATGTACCCCGAGTCGTTCATCGCCGAGATCGTCGAGTTCTGCGAGAAACGCGATCTGTGGCTGATCATGGACGACATCTACCACCGCCTGATCTTCGACGGCCGCAAGCCGATCAACTGCTACAAGTACGCCAAGAAGCTCGACGAGAGCTCGAAGTTGATCGTCGTAAACGGCGTATCGAAGCAGTACGCCATGACCGGCTTCCGCATCGGCTGGGCGGTGGCCAGCCGGCAGATCATCCGCGTGATGACGAACATTCAGAGCCACCAGACGAGCGGGCCGTCAGCCCTCTGCCAGCAGGCGGCGGTGGGGGCGCTGTCGGGCGTGCAGTCGAGCGTCGAAAGTCTGCGCCTGACGCTGGAGAACAACCGCAACGTGCTGGTCGACCGGCTCAAGACATTCGACGGCGTGAAGGTCAGCAAGCCGGACGGGACCTTCTACTGCTTCGCGGACTTCTCCGCCTATGACAAGAACTCGCAGCGGCTGGCCGCCAAGTTGCTCGACAAAGTTCGCGTGCTGGTCATGCCCGGGATCGAGTTCGGCCTGGACGGTCACCTGCGGATCAGTTACTGCGGCACGATCAAGGACATCACCGAGGGTATCGAGCGGATGAAGTGGGTGCTCGACCCGAACGCCCCGAACGAGCTGTACCTGGGCAATCGGAAGCTGGTGCGGGACTGGTGAACCGCGGTCGGCCCCGGCCCGATCGGCCGGGGCGGCACAGGCATATGAAAGCACGGACGGAGGCCATGAACCGATGATCCCGTCCCCGTCGAAGGCCGAGCCCGTGCCGCCACCGCGCAGGGCGATCGGCTTCGGCACGCTGCGCGGCAGACGCGCCGCCCCACGCAGTTTACGGAGTCACCGATGAAATACCTCGAATTCGATACGCCCGCCTCCAAGCAGGCCGGCGATCTGGCCAGCGACCACAAGCTGCACAACCTCGGTTTGGTCCACCTCGAGAAGGTCTTCTGGAACTTGCCCGGCGAAGCCCTCTCCGAGGAGGCCATCTTCCGCAACGAGGCCAAGCTCGTCGCCGGCGGCGCCCTGCTGGTCAATACCGGCCAGCACACCGCCCGGGCCGCCGCCGACAAGTTTATCGTGCAGGAGGAATCCACCGCCGACAAGATCTGGTGGGGCGAATACAACCGGCCGTTCAGCGCGGACAAGTTCAACGCCCTGCTGGCCCGCGTGCAGGCGTACCTGATCGGCGAAGAGCTGTACGTCCAGGACTGCTATGCGGGGGCCGACCCGGCCTACCGCATGCCGATCCGGGTGATCACCGAGAAGGCCTGGCACAGCCTCTTCGCGCGGAACATGTTCATTCCGGTGCAGACGCGCGAGGAGGCCCGCACGTTCGTGCCCGACTTCACGATCCTCGCCCTGCCGGGCTTCAAGTGCGACACGCGCATCGACGGCACGCGGAGCGAGACCGCGATCGTGCTGAACTTCGGGCAGCGGCTGGCGATCGTGGCCAACAGCGCGTACGCCGGCGAAATCAAGAAGAGCGTCTTCACGATCCTGAACTTCCTGCTGCCGAACGAAGGCGTGCTGGCGATGCACTGCTCGGCCAACGTCGGGGCGGCGGGGGATGCGGCCCTGTTCTTCGGCCTGTCGGGCACGGGCAAGACCACGCTGTCGGCCGATCCGCAGCGGCGGCTGATCGGCGACGACGAGCACGGCTGGAGCGACGAGGGCGTGTTCAACTTCGAGGGCGGCTGTTACGCCAAGGTGATCCGCCTGTCAGCCGAGCACGAGCCGCAGATCTGGTCGGCGATCCACCGCTTCGGGGCCATCCTCGAAAACGTGGTGTACGATCCCACGACGCGGAAAATCGACCTGAACGACGACCGGCTCACGGAGAACACGCGGGCCAGCTACCCGCTCGAGTTCATCCCCAACGCCGTGCCCGAAAAGTACACCCGCACGCATCCCCGCAACGTGATCTTCCTGACCTGCGACGCATCGGGCGTGCTGCCCCCCATCGCACGGCTCAGCCCCCACCAGGCCATGTATCACTTCATCAGCGGCTACACCTCGAAGATCGCCGGCACCGAGATCGGCTTGGGCATTGAGCCGCAGATCACCTTCAGCACCTGCTTCGGCGGACCGTTCATGGTCCACCACCCCTTCGTCTACGCCGACCTGCTGCGGCAGAGAATGGCCAAGTACGGCTGCTCCTGCTGGCTGGTCAACACCGGCTGGACCGGCGGCTCGTTCGGGATCGGCAAACGCATCAGCATCCGCCACACGCGGGCCCTGCTGAACGCAGCCCTCGACGGCAAGCTCGCGAAGGTCGAGTACCGCAAAGACAAGCTCTTCGGCTTCGAGGTGCCGACCGCCTGCCCCGACGTCCCGGCCGATGTCCTCGACCCGGCCAGCACGTGGGGCAACAAGGACGAGTACTGGAAGAAATACGACGCCCTGGCCGCCCGCTTCATCGAGAATTTCAAGCTCTTCGCCGGCGGCTGCCCCGAAGAGGTCGCCGCGGCCGGGCCGAAACGCCTGTCACAGCTCTAATGCACGTTGCGGCGAAGCGTAGCGACCGACGTCCCGCAGCAGCCGACGGCTCGTCGGCCGAATACCATCGGCCTGCGAGCCGCAGGCCGCTACAACTCGTATCCCCCGTAGCGGCCGACGGCTCGTCGGCCGAGTCCGCGAATCGACCCGTCGCGGCCGACGGCTCGTCGGCCCAAGCTGCTCCGCGCCGTGAACGTCAGGCACTCCGGACCTTGATCTTCCGCGACCGGGCTGCCTCGGCCTTGGGCAGGTGCAGCCTCAAGACGCCGTTGGACACCTCGGCCTGAATGCGGTTGGCGTCGATCCCTTCGCCCACCTGGAAGGCGCGGGTGAAGTCGCCAACGCCGTACTCCCGGAGCAGGTACTGCGTTCGCTCGTCCTGACGCGGCCGGACGCGGGCGACGAGCGTGAGCTGGCCGCGCTCATAGTTGATCTCGATGTCCTCGGGCCGCGCGCCGGGCACGTCGGCCAGCAGCAACAGCTCTTCGGGCATATCGAGGATGTCGACCGTCGGGGCGTACATCCGCCCGCCGCGGGTCAGCTCCGGCTGCTCGCCGCCGGTGTGCACGCGTTTCTCGATGGTGGTGGTGCTCATGGTCATCTCCGTGGCTTGCGGGCCGTGGGGCCCGGTGCGTTTACACTCGGTACGGTCCTTCACCTATGCGGTTTTGACGTTGATCTTGCGGGCCTTGGCATGCTCGGACTTCGGCATCGCAATCGTCAGCACTCCATCCTTGAGCGTGGCCTCGACTCGGTCCGCATCGACTTCGATCGGAAGCGTGAGAAACCGCGTGAACTCGCCGGCGCCGCGCTCCTGGCGGTGATAAACCACTTTCTCGCCGTCGGCCGGGCGACGCGTGCCGCGGATCGTCAGCTCGTTGCCCTGAATCGTGATCTCGAGGTCGTCCATCGTCAGCCCGGGCACTTCAGCCTCCAGGTACATCCGCTCTCGGTCTTCCCAGAGGTTCACGGGTGGGAACGGACGCACGCTGCTTAGGAACGATTCGGGCCCGAAGAAACCATCGAACAGGCGGTCCAGCTCGCGACGAAACTCGGGCAGCATGCTTCGCGTAGGTCGAGCAAGGTCGAACATGGCTATTCCTCCGACAATCGTTCAGTTTCTTCAGTTCACACCCATCGGCCGCCCCTCGGCGGCGTGGGGAAACAAAGCATGGCGCGTGCCACGCGGGCGCGCGTTTGTAAACGATTGTCATTGCGTTGGTTACCGCTGGCTTGGTCTGCCGGCCGCACGCCGCCGGGCTGTCAGTTCGTCAGGGGTGGCAGGCAGTCAGCCGGGACTCGCAACCTGCTGAAAAACGGGACAGTTGAAAAAGGGATGGACGCCGCGCGAGCGGCTGTTGGCGCGGCCGTGCCGGTAAGTCGGCGCGGAGCCTGTCCCCTTTTTCAACCGTCCGTGCCGCACGCGCGCAGGACGTATCCCCGCGATCGTAAGCCGCCTATGCGGCCTCAGCCGCGCTCGGCAGACCGTGCCCCGGCCGGGTCGCGTACAGCAGCCAGTACACGACCGGGATCACGAACAGCGTGAACACGGTCGATGCGAACAGGCCGAAGATCAGCGCCCACGCCAGGCCCGAGAAAATCGGGTCGATCGTGATCGGTGCCGCCCCCAGCATGGCCGCCCCCGTCGTCAGCAGGATCGGCCGCAGACGGACCACGCGGCTCTCCATGATCGCGTCGAACAACGTCCGGCCGCGGGTTAGCGAGAGGTGAATGAAGTCCACGAGGATGATACTGTCGCGCGTCACGATGCCCGCCAGGGCGATCATCCCGATCATACCGGTCGCGGTGAACAGCACCGGGTCCCAGTACCCGCCGACGGTCTGGGCGGAGATGGCGTTCAACAGCCAGAAGCCGGGCATGATGCCGATCACGGTCAGCGGGATGGCCAGCATGACCACGATCGGCACGACGAACGAACCCATCTGGGCCACGAGCAGGATGTAGATTCCGACCAGGGCGGCCGCGAACGCCAGCCCCAGGTCGCGGAAGACGTCGAGGGTGATCTGCCATTCGCCCTCGCCGGCGAAATTGACGCGGATGCCGTCGGGGACGGCCCACTCGATTCCGCCGCCGTTTCGCAGGAACGTCCGGCCTTCCAGGCGGCGGGCCGCGCGGTCCTGGATTTCGCCGCTGCCGACGGCCACCGTCGGGCCGTCGAAACTGCGACTTTCAAATCGCCCGCCCGTGGCAAGGTCGGCCTGCACGTCGACCACGCACTCGGCCGGCGTGCGGCCGGCCGTCTCCGCGAAAACGTACACGATCCGCTCGAGATTCTTGTGGTAGATCGTCTGGTCGACGCGCGTTTCCTCCCAGCGGCCGAGCTCGGCCAGCGGGACGAGGTTGCCCGCGCGGCCCTTGACGTGCACCTGCGCGAGGTCGGCCGGGCTCGAACGCAGCGCCCGCGGCAGGCGCAGCTCGATTCGCAGCGAGTTGCGCTCGCCCTCGTCGTGGATCAGGCCGGCCGGCCGACCGGCGAGGGCGATGGCCAGCGTGTCCGCGATCTCGGCGACGGACACGCCGGCCAGGGCCGCTTTCTCGTGGTCGGTCACGAAGACCAGTCGCGGTTGCGGGGCTTCGATGGTGTCGTCGACATCCACCACCCCCGGCTCGCGCTCCAGCCGCGCCCGCACCGTCTGCGCCGCGGCGATCAGATCGGAGTACGTGTTGTCGGGCCGGCCGCGGACCTCGGCCGTGATGGTACTGATCACCGGCGGGCCGGGCGGGACCTCGACGATCTTGAGCGCGGCGTCGTGGCGCGCGGCGACGGCGGCGAGGTCGTCGCGCATGCGCAGGCCGAGGGCATGGCTCTGTACGCGGCGGTGCTTCTTGCCGACGAGGTTCAGCCGCAGCTCGGCCACGTTCGGCCCGCGGCGCAGGTAGTAATGCCGGACGAGGCCGTTGAAATCCATCGGTGACGGGAGGCCGACATAGCTGGTGAAATCAGTCACCTCGGGCACGCCGGCGACGTAGACCTCGAAGTCGCGAACGGCCGCGTCGGTCCGCTCGAGCGTCGTGCCCTCGGGCAGGTCGAGCACCAGCAGCAGCTCGTTCTTGTTGTCGAACGGCAGCATCTTCAGCGGCACCAGCCGCAGCGCCGCCAGCCCGGCAGTCGCGAGCATCAGCAGGGCCATCACTGCCAGGAAGCCCCACGCGGCGAGACGCGAATGCAGCAGCGGCGCCATCAATGGATAGAAAGCGCGGTAAAGGCGCGACGATTTCAGCACGGCGAGGTCGTCTGTGTCCGAGGATGTCGGATCGTGCGCAGCCGGAGAGACGGGCAGGGGCTCCGCTGCCGCGCGCGTCTCGGTCTCCCGCTGGCGCGCCCTCTCGCCGGCGCCCCCATAGTGGCGCTTGAGCACGTGGTAGCTCAGCCACGGCGTGATGGTGAACGCCACGACCATCGACATCAGCATCGTCACGGGCACGTTCAGGGCCATCGGCCGCATGTACGGTCCCATCATCCCGGTGATGAAGAACATCGGCAGGAACGAGACGATGACGGCCAGCGTGGCGGTGATCAGCGGGGGGCGGATCTCGCGGACGGCTTCGAGCACGATGTGCCGCGTGGCCTTGCGGCGCAGCGCGAAGTGCCGGGCGATGTTCTCCACGTCCACAATCGGGTCGTCGACCAGCAGGCCCAGCGAGAGGATCAGCGCGAACAGCGTCACGCGGTTGACCGTGTAGCCCGCGACGTAATTGACCGCGAGCGTCAGGCCGAACACGACCGGCACGGCCACCGCGACGATCAGCGCCTCGCGCCAGCCCAGCCCGAGTGTGAGCAGTGCGATGACGATGAAGATCGCCACCGCGAGGGCCTCGACCAGCTCGTTCACCTTCTCGTCGGCGGTCAGGCCGTAGTTGCGGGTGAGGACCAGCTCCATGTCCTCCGGCACGATGGTCCGCTGAAGTTCGCGGGCGGCTCCGAGGACCTCCTGGGCGACCCACACGGCATTTGTGCCCTTCTTCTTCGCGATCGCCATCGTGACGGCCGGCGCGGAGGGTAGCGCCGCGCCAACGGCGGGCCGCGAGTTCTCGGACGCGCGGCGCTCGACTCCGCCGCCGGCGGCGCGCGACGCGCTTTCCGCCGCGCCGATCACGGCGCCCGGAAACGCCTCTTCCTCCATGAAGCCGCGCGCCGGGCCCCAGCCGTGCCGCACGTAGTTCACCGGCTCGGCCGGGCCGTCGACGAGGTGGGCCACGTCCTTGAGGAAAACCGGCCGGTCGCCGAAGACGCCGACGACCAGGTCGCGCAGCTCGCGGGGATCGGCCAGGGCCCGGCCGGCCGCCACCTGGTACACCATGTCGCCGCGGGTGAAGTCGCCGGCGGTGCGGGTGACGTTCGTCGCGGCGATGGCCCGCTGGACCTCCAGCGGCGAGACCGAATAGGCGGCGAGCTGGTCGGGGTCGAGATACACGCTGGCGGTGCGCGGCTGTCCGCCCACGAGGTACGCACGCGACACGTTCTCCACGGCCGCGAGCCGCTCGACCAGTTCCTCGGCCACGCGCCGCAGCGCGAATTCGTCGGTCGCCGGCCCTGGATCCCTCGATCCCTTGATCCCTTGATCCCGGCTCGTAAGGGTCAGCGTGACGATCGGCACATCGTCGATCTCGACCGGCTTGACGAGCCAGCCGGCAACGCCGGGCGGCACGAGGTCGAGGTGTTCGTCGATCCGCTTGTAGAGCTTGACCAGGCTGCGCTCGCGGTCCTCGCCGACGTAGAACCGCACGGTGATGAGGGCCTCGTCGGCGCGCGACATCGAGTAGACGTATTCGACGCCGTCGATCTGGTAGAGCAGCTTTTCGAGCGGCGTGGAGACGAGTTGCTCGACCTCGTCGGCCGAGTGGCCGGGAAAGCTCACGTGGATGTCCGCGAGCGGGACGATGATCTGCGGGTCTTCCTCGCGCGGGGTAACGATCAGCGCGGCAGCGCCCAGCGCAGCCGCGAGCAGAATCAGAACCAGTGACAGATTCGAATTGAGGAAGACACGGACAATCCCGTCCGTGAAGGTGTGGGCCTGCTCGGGGGCGGGAAGCCCATTCGGTCGCTGCGGCTTGGCCATCAATCGGGTCCTTTCGGGGCTGCCGGGACGCGCCGGCGAGTCGCTGGTAGCATCGTAGCGAAAAGGGCTGCTGGCGAAACAGGCCCCCGGGATGTCCGCCGGCCAGCCTGCCGAACCGTTTCGCCGGCCGGGGCCGACATGCTCGCGCGGGCCCCGGCCGCGTTGACACCGGCTGCGTCAGAAACGACGCTGCCGCTCAGCCGGTTGAAGGAGCCTGCCATGCGACGTTGGGCGCTCGGTGTGTTCTTCAGCGCGTTTTCGGGCGTGAGTGCAGCGGGCGCGGACGTCGCCCCCGTGCGCTTCATCGTCGTGGCCCCCGACCTTGCGGACGCGGAGCCGGCCTGCATCCACCTGGCGAGCTCCGCCGACGGCTGGAGCGAGCAGGGCCGGCCGCTGGAGCGCCTCGCCCCGGGGATTTACGCCGCGACACTGGAGTTCGAGCGTGGCGCGCGGCTGGAGTACAAGTTCATGCGCGAGCGCTCGTGGGCGACGGTGGAGAAGGCGGCCGGCGGGGCCGAGCTGCCCAACCGCGTGCTGCGGATCGACGGTGAGACGGGTGAGCGCGTGGTCGTGCAGGTGGTGGCGCGCTGGGCCGACCGGCCGGCGGGCCGGCACGTTGAATTGAACGTGCCCGGCGAAGCGGCACGCGCTGCCCTGGAGCGTGCCGCCTCGCTGACCGGCGACATCCGCCGGCACGACGCTTTCCGCTCGCCGCACGCAGCGTCCGTGCCGCTCAGCGACGCCGAGATCGCGACCCGGCAGCACGAGCTGGACGCGCTAGGCCGCCGGACGTTGGGCTGGCGGGCGTTGCAGTACCTGCTGCACTCCTGGGCGTGCCAGACGTTCTGGGCAGCCGTGCTGATCTACGCCGTCACGGCCGGCGTCACTGCCCCGAGGGCTTGGCTGTTCTCCGCGGCGGCCTACTCCGGCGCCTCGGTGCTGGTGGCCGCCATGCATGCGTGGAGTCCACCTGTGCGCGTCATTGACTCCTCCGGCAGCAGACCCGGCTGCAAGACCTGCGGCAAGTAGACCCATAGAATAGCGTTCCGCTGCAGAGGCCAGCATTGCAGGTCTTCATCCGGAACTGCTCCTGTTCAGAGCCAATTACGCCCCGGCGCGGCCAGGATCTGAAGCTCGACAGCGAGAAGCCTCTATGGGATCAACCGTGGCCTAATAAGAGCGGCCAAGCCTGCAATTAGGAATAAAACACCGCACATCAAGGAGAAGCGCCGCAACGACGCCCCCTGCCACAGACCCACTGTCGCGATGCCAGAAACAAGCAGGTACGCCACTGAATACACATCATTCGTCGTGTTCCTGCGCCCAAATGGCAGCATGTCGACGACATACAGCACAACCGGATTACACAATGTCAACGTTGCCGTGATGGCGTACGCAAATGCTCTCCGTCGTAAGCCGGAATGGCCACTGTTCACCATACCATCGCTCCCGATCTCGGAGCCTTCATCGTCGGAGCTCCTCATCGAGCTTCTTCACCTTGTCGCCTAGTGCCCGTTGTGGAAAATCCCTCTTCAGCATCGCGACTACATCCCGGGCGCGCTCCAGTTGGCCGAGTTTCGCGTCGATCGTAGCTTCGTGCAGTATTACCGGGAGCACTAAACATTGAACATGTCTACCCTGCCGCGTAGCGGACGGA
>CAZMCT010000114.1:0-13042 GCA_964564785.1 uncultured Planctomycetales bacterium | reverse complement strand
GCGTCCGGTTGCGTTTTCAACCAGTCGAAAAGCACCCGCAGCGCGGCCGCGTGGATGGCGTCCGAGGCGCACCCGGGCCGGTTTGACGTGGCGCTGCTGCACGGCGCAGTCGGAGCACTGCTGGGGCCGTGGTGCCGCGTGCCGTGGGTGTGGAGTCCGACGGACGAGCTCGTACTCCACACGATCCGCGACGTGCACCTGACCGAGCCGCGGCGCTGGCCCGGGGCGGTGCGGCGTGCGGCGCTCTACGCGTTGTACGAGCGTTGGGCAGCGCGGCAGGCGGCCGCAACGGTGTTCGTGTCGCGCGTCGACGCGAGCTACGCGCGGCGCTGGGCGGGTGGGGCCCGGCTCGAGGTGGTGCAGAACGGCGTGGACTGCGCGTACTTCGGCGCGCTCGAGCGGCCGCCGGTGCGGGGGACGGTCGCGTTCGTCGGCTCGCTCGAGTTTCCGCCGAACGTGGACGCTGTTTGCTGGTTTGCTCGGCAGGTCTGGCCGAAGGTCATGCGTCCCGGTCGCCGCCTGCTGGTGGTCGGACGGCAGCCGGTGGACGAAGTCCGCGCGCTGGCGGGTCAGGCGGGGGTTACGCTGGTGGCGGACGTGCCGGATGTGCGACCGTACCTCCAGGAGGCCGCGGTCGTGGTGGTGCCGACGCGCAAGGGGGGCGGGTTGAAGAACAAGATCCTGGAGGCGTGCGCGGCGGGCCGGCCGGTGATCGCGAGCCCGCGGGCGCTGGGCGGTCTGAGCGCGCGGCCCGGGCGGGAGGTGCTGGTGGCGGCGACCCGCGGGCGCTGGGTGTCGCAGTTGAACGCGCTGCTGGAAGACGCGGAGGGGGCGGCGGCGGTCGGACGGCGGGGTCGGGCCTGGGTCCGACAGAACCACGATTGGTGCAAGGCCGGGGCGCGCTACTTCGAGCTCTTGGCGAGCGCGGCAGGCGGGTGGGCTGCGGCGGCGGATGCGCCGCCGGCGGCCCCCGAAATTGGAACGGCGTGCCGCAGGCAGACGCGCGGGGAGCCGGCGCCGGAGCTGGTCGGCGGAGGCGCGCGATGGGCATAACGCCGATCCTGTTCTGGTTGACGTACGTGGGCGGCACGCTCGCGGCGCTGATCTACCCGGTCGTCGGGATGATGCTGTACATCCTGGTATACCACATGAACCCGGAGACGCAGTGGTGGGGCGGGAGCGTTAAGGCCTCGGGGCTGCGGACGTCGCTGGCGGTCGCGATCGCGACGGGGGTGGGGGTGCTGGTGCGGCCGCCGCGGTTCGCGTTTGGAGCGCGGCAGTTTCCGCTGCCGTACGTGCTGGCCCTGCTGTTGACCCTGCTGGCGGTGGCGAGTCTGAACTGGGGCGTTCGGATCACTGCGCGTGGCGAGTACAACGCGGAGAAGATGATCAAGCTGATGATCATCCTGTTCATCCTGATCCGGTGCGTGCAGACTCCGCTGCACTACCAGCTCGTCTTCCTGAGCTGGATCGGGGGGGTGTTCTACCTGGGGTACGAGGCGACGGGCGGGACGGGTAGCAATGTGGCCGGGCGTCTGACGCAGGGAATCGGTGGGCCGGATTTCAGCGAGTCGAGCGGGCTGGCGGTGCATCTGGTGGCGTCGCTGCCGCTGATCGGCGCGGGGTTTTTCATGGCCCGCTCGGTGTGGGGCCGCGCGCTGATGCTCATCACCGGCGCACTGGTGGTCAACACGCTCATCATGACGCGGACGCGCAACGCGCTGTTCGGGCTGGCGGCCATGGCGTTGGCGACGGTGCTCGCGCTGCCGCCGCGCTATCGGCTGAAGGGCATCGCGGCAGCCGTCGTGGGGACGTTGCTCTCGGTGCAACTCGTAGACCCCGCCTGGTGGCAACGGATGGCAAGCGTGTGGGACTACAAACAGGATCCGGCGGCGGTGCAGCGCCTGGCGCTGTGGAGGGCCGCGTTCAAGATGGTCGAGGACTATCCGTTCGGCGTGGGCTTCGGGAACTTCCACCAGGTGGTCAAGGAGTACGTGCCGGGACTCACACTGATCCGCAGCGCGCACAACACGGTGTTGGCCTGCATGGCCGAGCTCGGCTGGCCGGGCCTGTTTCTGTTCCTGTTGCTGCTGCTGGTGACGTTCTGGCGCCTGGGGCACGGACGACGCGTGGCGGTCAACCTGCCGGCCTTCGAGCGGCTGCGCGTGTACCGCTGGGAGTTGCGGTTTCACCTCGGGTGGCACGCGACGGCGCTGCGGGCGGCGCTGGTGGGCTACCTGACCTGCGCGATGTTCACGACGCGGTTGGCCAGCGAGGACCTGTGGCTGCTCATCGGCCTGGCGGCTTGCCTGGAGAACGTCACGCGTCGAATGCAGGGCCGGGCCGCCACCGCGGCCGCTGAACAGGCCGCGGACGACGCGCCGACCGTCCTGCCGCCGCCGGTGACGGAAGCGCTGCCTGGCGGCCTGGCGGCCGGGCCGGCGTCGCCGTCCCTGATCCCCGCCACGGCGCCGCCCGCCGGAGCTCCCCGATTGGCAGCCGGGGCCAGCGACCGTCCGACCGCGAAGGAGACGGTACTGCGATGAGGCTGGCGCTGCTGATCGACAGCCTGGAATTCGGCGGATCGGAAAGCGTGATCCAGCGGCTGGCGCTGCAACTGGCGGGGCGCGGGCACCGGGTGCTCGTCTACTGTCTGCGGGACGCGGCCGCGGACACCGCGGAGCTGAAACGGGCCGGCGTGACGGTCCGTGAGCTGCACGCGCGGCCCCGCGAGCTGATGGCGGCGTGGCGCCTGGGCAGTTGGCTCCGACGCGACGCGGTCGACCTGGTGCACGCGCACTGCTGCGCGGGGCTGGTGTGGGCGCTGCCGGCCACGCGGCTGCTGGGGCTCCCGCTGGTGCACGTCTGGCACGGTTGGCCGTCCGGCCGGCTTGGGCGGGACACGCGGCTAGCGCTCGCGCTCGACCGTTACGTGTCGCGGGTGGGGATCAACGCGGAGTCGCTCCGCGCGCGGCTGCCGGCCGACGTGGCGCGGACAGCCGTCTGCGTACCGAACGGGCTCGATTGCCCGCCGGCCGATCCGGCGGCCGCGCGGCGGGCGATCGAGCGGCTGTGCGGCCGGCCGCTGCGGGGTCCGGTGCTGCTGAGCGTGGCGAACGTGCGGGCGGAAAAGGACCAGCGCGGGCTGCTGCGGGCGCTGGCGGCGGTGCGGGAACGCTGGCCGGGGGTGGCGCTGGTCAACGTGGGGCTGCACCAGGAGGCCGAGTACTGGGAGGCGGTGCGGCGCGACGTGGCGGAGCTGGGGCTGGCGGGCGCGGCGTACTTTCCGGGCCCCTGTCCGGAGGCCTGGCGGCTGAGCGCGGGGGCGGATGTGTTCGTGCTGAACAGTACGCGCGAAGGGTTGCCCAACGCCGTGCTCGAAGCGATGAGCCAGCGCGTGCCGATCGTGGCGACGGCTGTGGGCGAGATCGGACGGCTGGACGGGTCGTCACGGCCCGCGCTGCTGCATGATCGGGAGACGGCGCTGCTGGTGCCGGCGGGGCGGCCCGATGCACTGGCCGACGCGCTCGCTGCGGCGCTCCGCGACCGCGACGGAGCGCGGGCCAGGGCGGTGCGGGCGTTTGAGCATTACCGGCGGAACTACACCGCGGTGCGAATGGCGGACCGGTACGAGGCGCTGTACCGCGCGGCCATGGGCCGCGGGCGACGGCCGGCACCGAGCGGCCATCGCGGCACGCCGGCCCGCCGACCGGCAGTCCTGATGCTCGGCCCTCCGCCCAGCGCGATCGGCGGAATGGTGACGTCGGTCAATGTGCTGATGGCGGGGCCGCTGCGAGAATCGTTCGCCCTGCACCGACACGCGACGCCGCTGACGGATGAGCGGCGGCGAACGCCGGACTGGAGCAGCGCCGCGGGACGAACCGCGCGGCTGATTTGTGGAGGTTTGTGGCACGCCGCGAATCTGCTGCGATTGGCGCGGACCCTCGCGGAGCGGCAGATCGAACTGGTACACATTCACACGTGCAGCCATGCGACCTTCTGGCGCAACCTGGCCGACATCGCCGTGGCGCGGCTGATGCAGCGGCGGGTCGTGCTGCACATCCGAGGCGGGCGGTTCGCGGAGTTCTGCGAGACCCGCGGGCGCGCGGGACGCTGGCTCGTGCGGCGCGGGCTCGCTGCCGCCGATGCGCTCATCGTGCTTTCGGAGCAAGTGCGCGAGGCCCTGCGGCCGTTCACAGGACGCGTGGCGGTGCACGTCATTCCGAACGCGGTCGCCGCGGGTCAGGACGTGCGGGCCGATCCGCGGCGCACGCGCCGGGCGCAGCCGTGCCGCTTTCTTTATCTGGCGGCCCTGACGCACGCCAAGGGGCTGCGCGACCTGCTGGCGGCCGCGGCCGAGCTGGCGGCGGAGGAGGTGCGGTTCGAGCTGACGGTCGCCGGGCCCGCACCCGAGGCGCCGCGTTCGTTTTGGGAAGCGCGGGCGGCGGAGCTGGGGCTCAGCGGGCGCGTGCGATTCGCGGAACCGGTCGACGCTCGGGGGCGCGCGGTTCTGTTCCGGCAGGCGGACGTCTTCGTGCACCCGAGTCACAGCGAGGCGCTGCCGAATGCGGTGCTCGAAGCGGCGGCGGCGGGGCTGCCGGTCGTGGCGACGGCCGTCGGGAGTCTGCCCGAGCTGTTGGCGGGGGACGGCGGGGCGGCGGTGACGCCACTGGTCGCGCCGCGGGACCCGAAGGCGCTGGCGGCGGAAATGCGGCGGCTGGCCACCAGCGCGCGACTGAGACGCGCCATCGGAGCGCGGCTACGGGCGCGCGTGCTCGAGCGCTGCGATGTCCGGCGGGTTTCGGAGCAGATCGGCAGCGTCTATTGCACGGTGCTCGCGCGGCAACCCCACGCGGCACGCGAACCGCGGTCACTCGGCGAGCGACTCGTGCGGCGGTTGACGTACCCGGCATACGAGCGACTGCGCGGGCGGCCGACCCTGCGGGAGCTGCGGGATCTGGAGCGCGTCGTGTCCGGCGCGCCGGCAGAGGTGGCACGGGTCGCGGCTGAGCGGCTGGGAGCACTGCTGCGCTTCGCAGGGAGGACGCTGCCGTATTACCAGGAGGTGTTTGCGGCGCGAGGTGTGAACGCGAACGCCGCGGATCCGCTGGCGGAGCTGGCGAAGCTGCCGGTGCTGGAGAAGTCGCAGGTGCGTGCGCACGCGGCGCGGCTGACCTGGCCGGGCGTGCCGGGCGGGCTGCTGCCGTGCGTGAGCGGCGGGACATCCGGCGACACGCTGCACTTCCACGTTGACCGGCTGCGGCATGCCCAGAGCATGGCGGCGCGGCTGTGGGCCCAGGGACTCTTCGGCGTGCGGCCGGGCGACCGGCGGATGTGGCTGTGGGGCTCACCGCTCGAGGTGCGGGAGTCGCTCCTGCGGCGTTGGCGCGACGCGTTGATTCACGAGCGGGTGCTGGATGCGTTCGACCTGCCTCCGGGGCGGATGGACGAGTATCTGCGGCGCATCAAGGCGTACCGGCCGCGGCTGCTGATCGGGTACACCAGCGCGGTGGCGTTGCTGGCGCAGCACGCGCGGGGGCGGTACGGCCGGCGTGATTTTCCCGACCTGCGGGTCGTGGTGCTGACGGGGGACGAGGTGTTGCCGGAACAGCGGGCGCTGATCGGCGAGGTTTTCGGGTGCGCGGTGGCCAGCGAGTACGGCAGCCGCGAGGTCGGACTGATCGGGCACGACTGCCCGCTCGGCCGGTTGCACGTGGTGACCCCGCACGTACTGGTCGAAGTGCTGCGGCACGAGGCGCGGCTGCCGGCCGGTCGGAGCGGGTACATCACCTGTACGAACCTGAATACGCGGGCGCAGCCGCTGATCCGGTACCATCTCGGGGATGTGGGTCGGTTCGCGGTGGAGGCGTGTCCTTGCGGGCTGCCGCTGCCGGTGCTCGAGGTGCAGGGCGCCCGGATCACGGGGTTCGTGGCCCTGCCGGGCGGCAAGCTGTGCCACGGGCACCTGGTCGCGTACCTGGTGCGGGTGGAGCCGTGCGTCGTGGCCTTCAAGGTGTACCAGCGGCGGCTGGACGCGTTCGAGGTGCTGCTGGTGGTGGACGACCTGTTCCGGCCGGAGGTGCTCGACCGGCTGCGCGGGCGGTTTCGCGAGTCCTTCGGACCGCAGGTCAGCGTGGAGATCCGCCTGGTGGACGAGATTCCGCCGGACCCATCGGGCAAGCGGCGGCACGTGGTGTCGGACGTCGCGCCGGAGTATCGGGAGTTCGAGGTCATCGGCGCACTGACGGGGTCTTGCTGAGCGAACCCCAACGGCCCGTTGAAAAACGCTGAAAAGGGGGACAGCATAAAAAGAGGACAGGCACCACGAGCGTGGTTGTTGGCGCTACCGCGATGGGGGGTTGGCGCCGCGCCGGCCCCCCTTCGCGACGGGCTGCCAAGAGCGCGCGTCGCCGAGCCTCTCATTCAAGGCGAACGCGGGCAGCTCGCGGCGGAGGCGAACCTCGGCCAGAACGCGGGCCGCGGTCTCAAAGCGGAAGCCGTTGAGAAGCGCGTCGAGCTTGCGCGCCGTGGTGCGGAGTCCGACCCGGTGGCGCCACTGCGCGAGCCGGCCAACAGCGATACGCGGCTGGTCGGGGTCGAGTTCCCATGGGTGGATGTAGAGCATCGTCGGCTCGCCCCATCGCTGCCGGCGCGCGATACACGAGCGCACGAACCAGCCCGGCAAGAGCCGCAGGTAGCCCCCGCCGCCAACGGGCAGGCGGAGTCGCGAATGCAGTCCGACCGTGAGCGGCGGAAACTCGAGGATTTGTCCGCCAGCGGGTGTCAAGGCCAGGAACGGCCCGTCGGGAGCGCCGGGCACGCCGTAGCGGTCGTGGTAGACCGGGAAGATACTGCTGTCGTACTTGAAGCCGGCCTCGAGCAGCACGTCCAGCGCCCACGCTGTGCCGCGGGTGATGGAAAAAGTCGGTGCGCGGTAACCCCGCGGCGATACGCCGGTCGCGTCCTCGATCGTTCCGCGCGCCCGCCGCAGATCCTCGCGCAACTCTTGCGGGTTCAGGCGGGACAGGTGGACGTGCCCGTGGCCATGACAGGCCAGTTCATGGCCCGCGGCCACCAGCTCACGCAGCCGACCGGCGAGGTAGCGTACGCTCCAGCCCAGGACGAAGAAGGTGGCGTGGTTGCCGGTGGCCGCGAGGCGCTCGTTGAGCCAGTCCAGGGCGGCGTGGGAGCGGCATGCGAGGTGGGGCCAGTCGTCCCGCCGGATGCTGCCGGCGAAGACCTCGCAATGGAAGTACTCTTCGACATCCACGGTAAAGCAGTTGAGGGTTACCGGACTCGGCAGCGCGGCCACCGCGCCGCCCCTGGGCGGTCCGTGCGTTGCGGGGGCCGGGTCGCGGACCGGGGTAGCAGCGGCCGCCTGGGTCGCCGAGTCGGTCGCGCGCGGCGGCAGGAACGATAGCGGGGGCGCGGGCATACGCACTCTATCGGCGGGGCCCGGGCGCAAAAGGCGAAATCCGTTTATCGACTCCCCGGAACCTGGGCGATAGCAGGATTATGGTCCCGCTAGTGGGAAACGCCGAGTCGCCGTCGGCGGAGCGGTGCCTGGCGGCGCTGCGTTGCGGCCCGAACGCGAGCCGGGACGATCCACGCGTTCGCTCACCGCTTCCGAACCTGCGCTGCGGTTGGTGTCACGCGGTGATCGAGAACGAGGGGGCAGGGCATTCGGCACACTGCCCGCGCTGCCGGCGGACGGTGATGATACCGACGCACATCGTGCTGCACTGCTCGCGGTGCGGGCACCACCGGCATGTGCGGCCGCGGGAGCTGCGTGTGCCGCGGGTGTGCGGGGCCTGCGGTCAGCCGCTCCTGACGGGGGATGTGATCCTGGCGCCGAAACGGCACCATCACGCACATCGGCACGCGCGGGCGCGGGTGGCGCCGCCCAAGTACGGCGACGCGGCGTGGGCCGTGCTGATTGTGGGGTTGGCGCTGACGGCGGCACTGCTGGCGGTGCTGCTATCGTGAAGCCGAGCAAGGCCACTCGGCCGGGGCGACGCCGATCCACGTTGGCGGCCGGGTTGCTTTTTGAACGCTGCGGCGACCCGCGGAAGGCAGTGCCACGACGGCGCGGCTCGGAATGTGAAGGCACGGGATGCGGGCGGCTCTCAGCCTCGGGAGCATTACGTTGCCGCGCCCGCGGTGACGGCGACCTGCGTTCGTAGCCGCGCGAGGGCCTGGTCCAGGTCGGCGATGACGTCGTCGGGGTGCTCGCCGCCGACGCACAGCCGCACCATGTCGGCCGGGATGTTGGCCAGGCAGCGGCCCGATTCCCCCTGCTGCTGGTGCGTGCTGATGGCCGGGATGGTGGCCACGCTCTTGATGCGGCCGAGGTCGGTGGCCCGCCAGATGCGCTGGAGGCCGTCGAAGAACGTGCGGGCGGCGTCGGCCCCGCCGCGGACGCGGAACGCCATGAGGTGGCCATAGCGGTTGACCGGGCGGCCGTAAAGCTCGTCGTGCTCGGCATCGACCAGCCACATGTACCTGCTGGCGAGCTCGTGCAGGGGATGGTCGGGCAGGCCGAGGTAGTTCACACTGGCGATGCGGGGGTGGCGAGCGAGAAACTCGGCGACCTTCTGGGCGTTGCGGCTGAGCAGGTCCATCTTCGAGCGCAGGGTGCGCATGTCGTTGAGGGTCATGATGGCCTGCATGGGGTGCAGGTTGGGGCCGTAGTCGCGGTTGGGCAGATACTTCACGTAGGCCGCGAAGTCCTTCTTCATATCGTCGTTGTCAATGTTGCTGACCAGGTCGTGGCGAGCGATCACCGCGCCGCAGACGCCGAAGCCGCTGGTGGTCAGGCTCTTGGTCGCGGACTGGACAACGATGTCGGCCCCGTGGCAGATCGGTCGCAGGAGGGCCGGCGAAGCCACCGTGCTGTCCACGATCAGCGGCAGATTGTGGCTGTGGGCGAGGTCGGCCACGGCCGCGATGTCGAAGAAGTTCTGACCGGGATTGCTGGGCAGTTCGCCGTAGAGGAAGCGCGTGTTGCCGTCGATCTTCGAGGCCCACTCGTCCAGGTTGGTCGGGTTCTGGACCCAGCGGCACTCGATGTCGCGCTCCTCCTGGAGCCGGACGTTGAAGTACTGGAACGTGCCGCCGTAGCACTGGGCCGTGGCGACGAAGTTCCGCGGCTCCAGCTTGTGGTGGTAGCGGTGGACCAGGAACGGCTGCACCGCGGTCATGATCGCGGCCATACCCGAGCTGGTCGAGCAGCAGCCGGTGTCGCCGGCGTAGCCGTAGCCCTCGAGCAGGGCGAGGACCCACTCGTAGTAGTAGGTCGAGGGATTGGCGATCCGCGAATAGCACCACGTCGGGATCAGGTAGCCCAGGGCCGCGGCCATCTCGTCGCTGTCGCGGTAGGCCTGCGAGCTGCTCATGAAGATCGGCTCGATGATCGAGCCCTGGTAGTCGTCGATCGCGTCCTCGACGGAGTACAGGCCGTGGACGGCGATGGTGTCGAAGCGCCACTTCTTGACCACGTCGCGGATATACCGCGACCGGCGGGCCAGGTAAGCATTGTTGCGGTCGATGTAGTTCTGCATCCCGGGGGTGATGTGGACGTTTTCGCTGCCGAACATGGATGGCTCCTGGCGGGCCGGCGGGGCGGCCGCGGGCCCCCCAACCGACCTCAGCATATAGAATGGCAGACCCACTCGCCAGCCCACCAGACCAAGACCGCGGCCCTGTGCGCGCGAAGAACCACATCGCCCGGAGAGAGCGTCGTCGCTCCTCGTCGCTGCGCTTTGAAATCACAGCCGTGCACCCACCCGCGCTGCCCCAAAAAGAACCCCGGCGGGTGAGAGACCGCCGGGGGGAGAAAGCGTGAGCGTCTGGTCGTTTCGCACAGCGCCGCCGCACGCACGGCGAGCGCCCCGGCAAACCAACGCCGGCCGCCGGCCCGCGGAAGTTCTCCGCCGCCGGTCCAGCAATCGCCAGCGGGTTGCCACCGACTCGGTTCACAGGACGTCGGCCGCACCGGCGGAACAGATCATCCGCCGACACGAGCCGTCGCCGTCACGGCGGCCACCAGGGCCGCTAGGTGATTGCCGCCATGCGAACTCCTCCTGTCCACTCGGTGAACCGGCCGCAGGACCGACCTGCGCCGGGTGGGCGGGGAACCGCGCCTCCCGTACGTCGCACAGCCGACCGTGCGGGCCGCGGCCGCCCGGAGAAACAATCTCCGGTGAAATCGCGGCAAACGCGGCCAGGTACGGGACTTGAGCCGCGCTCCCAGCGCCTGTTCAACTATACGCCCCCTGCCGAGCGCCGTTCCAACCGGATACGGATTTTCGCCGGTTCCCCCGAACGCCGCCGCGGCCGGGGAACCGCAACGGGCCGGTCGCCGTCCAACCAACGGACGTTACAGGCGGAAGACAATCGAGGGAGAACAACCATGAACCGGCGAATGATCGGACGTTGCATGTGCGGCCTGCTGCTGGCGACGACGGCCGCGGCCCAGAGCCCGAAGCGGGAATGTCCCGGCGGAGAGCTGCTCATCCTGGGGCCCGAGGGGGCGGTCGGTGGCTGTCCGCTGAAACACACCCAGGTGTCCGCGGAGATCACGGGCTACGTCGGCCGGGTGACGGTGCGGCAGACGTTTCATAACCCGACGAACCGGAAGATCGAGGCGCTGTACACGTTTCCGCTGCCGCAGGATGCCGCGGTGGACGACATGACGCTGGTGGTGGGGGCGCGACGGGTGCTCGGGCAGATTCGCGAGCGGGGGGAGGCCCAGCGGATCTACGAAGCCGCGCAGGCCGCCGGGCACGTGGCCGGGCTGTTGGAGCAGGAGCGGCCGAACATCTTCACGCAGTCGGTGGCGAACATCGAGCCGGGCGTCGAGGTGGTGATCGAGATCAGCTACGTCGAGACGCTGCGGTATGACGAGGGCGTGTTCACGTGGGTGTTCCCGATGGTGGTCGAGCCGCGGTACATCCCGGGTGAGCCGACGTCGAACGCGCCGGAGCCGTCGCCGGTCACGGGCGAGCAGGAGGTTCAGGCCGACCGTTCGCAGGGGCGCGCGGGGCCGAACCCGCCGCAGGGCACGGGCTGGGCGCCGGACACCGACCAGGTGCCGGACGCCTCGCGGATCACGCCGCCCGTCGTGCGGCCGGGGCTGCGGGCGGGTCACGACATCGGACTGACCCTGACCATCGACGCCGGGGGGCTGCCGATCCTGGACCTGAGGAGCGAGCTGCACGACATCGACACGAGCTTGTTCGACGGCGCGGCCAGCAGCGGCGTGCGGGTCGAGCTGCGGAACCAGGCCGAGATTCCGAACCGCGACTTCGTGCTGCATTACCGGCTCGGCTCGGAGCAGCTCGAGGACGTCTTCCTCGTGCACGAGGACGAGCGCGGCCGGTTCTTCACGCTCGTGCTCCAGCCGCCGCAGCGGGTCGCGCCGGCCCAGATCGTCCCGCGCGAGCTGATCTTCGTGCTCGACGTGTCCGGCTCCATGCAGGGCTTCCCGATCGAGAAGGCCAAGGAAGTCATGAAGCGGCTGATCGACACCATGCAGCCGCACGACACGTTCAACCTGGTCACGTTCGCGGGCCACACGCGAATCCTCTGGGACCGGCCGCGGCCGAACACGCCACAGAACCGGGCCGAAATGCAGGCCCTGCTTGCCCGCCAGGAAGGCGGCGGCGGCACCGAGATGATGCAGGCCATCGAAGCGGCGCTGATCAAGACCGCTCCCGACGACCGCACGCCCGTCAACCCGGTGCGCGTCGTCTGCTTCATGACCGACGGCTGCGTGGGCAACGACATGGCCATCATCGACGCGGTCAAGCGACACGCGGGCACGACCCGCGTCTTCTCGTTCGGCGTCGGCAACAGCGTCAACCGCTTCCTGCTGGACGGCATGGCCCGGGCCGGCCGTGGCGAGGTCGAGTACGTCACGCTGGCGGGCGAGGCCGACCCGGCCGTGGTGCGCTTCCATCAGCGGATCCTCGCCCCCGTCCTGACCGACATCGCGATCGACTGGGGCACGCTGCCGGTGGCCGACGTGTCGCCGGCCCTGATCCCCGACCTGTTCAGCACGCGGCCGATCATGGTGCATGGACGGCTAACCCGGCCGGCCGCGGGGACGGTCACGTTGCGCGGCACGACCGGCTCGGGCCCGTGGCAGGACACGATCGAAGTCCGCTGGCCGGCGTCGCCGCCCGACCGCGATGCGCTCGCGTCGCTGTGGGCCCGGTCGCGGATCGCCGAGCTGATGATGCAGGACTACGCCGCACTGCAACGCGGGCAGTTCCCGGACGAGCTGAAGCGGCAGGTGCTGGAGCTGGGGCTGACGTATCGGCTGATGACCCAGTTCACGAGCTTCGTCGCAGTGGAGGAGCTGACGGTCACGTCGGGCGGCGAGCCGGTCAAGGTCACCGTGCCGGTCGAGCTGCCGCAAGGCGTGAGCTACGAGGGGATCTTCGGCGGCCACGCCGTAGTCGACGACATTCCGGCACTGGGGGTCGTCAGCGCCAGAAGCACGTTCTGCCTCTCTCCAAGCCCGGGGCAGGGCGCCGGGGCTGCGGCCGGCGGAGCCGTCACCCTGGAGCGCGCTGCTGCCAGACCGACCGACGCGACCACCCCGGCGGTACGCTGGCAACGGTCGCTGTCGATGAACGCCCTTTCCGAATCCATCGATGGCAACGGCGACGGTGCGCCCGAAGTCAGCGCTCTGTCGCCCGAGCAGCGGGCACAGGCCCGCCTGGCTGAGCCACTGCGGGGCCTGGCGGCGCGAGTCGAGAAGGAAGGGAAGGACGGCACGCTGACCGTGGCAGCCGGCGGCCCGCCGTCCGAGGGGCGGACCGCTTCGATTCGTGTTGTCAATTGGCGCGTGGACGTGATCGTCACGCTGACCGGCGTGACGGATCAGCTCCGGGCTGCGCTGCGCGAGCTGGGATTCGAAGTGACGAACGAGAGCAGCGCAGCTCCGCTCCTGATCGGGTCGATTGACGTTCGCAAGCTGGAGGCGCTGGCGAAGCTCGGGGGCGTTGTGCGTGTCGAGCCTGTGCCGAAACTGTAG
>CAZMCT010000113.1:0-13075 GCA_964564785.1 uncultured Planctomycetales bacterium | reverse complement strand
AAGGCTAAAACTCAAAGGAATTGACGGGGGCTCACACAAGCGGTGGAGCATGTGGATCAATTCGAAGCAACGCGAAGAACCTTACCTGGGTTTGACATGCACGGATGGTCTTGAGGAAACTCGAGTAATCTGCCTTCGGGTGAAACGTGCACAGGTGCTGCATGGCTGTCGTCAGCTCGTGCTGTGAAGTGTCGGGTTAAGTCCCTTAACGAGCGAAACCCCTGTCGCTAGTTGCCAGCGCGTCATGGCGGGGACTCTAGCGAGACTGCCGGCGTTAAGCCGGAGGAAGGTGGGGACGACGTCAAGTCATCATGGCCTTTATGCCCGGGGATGCACACGTGCTACAATGGCGCGTACAGAGCGATGCAAGACCGCGAGGTGGAGCAAATCGCAAAAAGCGCGCCCCAGTTCAGATTGGAGTCTGCAATTCGACTCCATGAAGTCGGAATCGCTAGTAATCGCGCATCAGCTACGGCGCGGTGAATGTGTTCCTGAGCCTTGTACACACCGCCCGTCAAGTCATGGGAGCTGGTAGTACCCGAAGTCCGCTTAGCCAACCGCAAGGAGGCGGCGGCCGACGGTAAGACCGGTGACTGGGACTAAGTCGTAACAAGGTAGCCGTAGGGGAACCTGCGGCTGGATCACCTCCTTTCTAGGGGATACCTGGACGTTCGCTTCGGCGAATGTTTCGGTCAGCACCCTCTTGGGGACGCCTTCGCGGCGTTGACCCGTCCGGTCGAGCGATCGGCCGGCCGGCTCCGTCCACTGTTTGCTCGTATACAGCCCGCCGGGCTCCGAAGTCCCGGCGGGTTCTTTTTTTGGACGCGCCGGCCGCCGCTGTCGGGCGGACGCAGGCCGCAGTGGCGGCAGCCCCCGAACGGCGGCGGGGGGGCGTTTTTCGCCGGCGGCGCTGTTGACGGGCTCGGCCCGCTGCCGATACATAGCGGTTCGTCGAGGACGGCCCTGTCGCTGTCAGGAGGACTCTGATGAACACGATCGTTGGTGCGCTCGAAGCGTTGCTGGGCGTGATTCCGGCTCTGATCATGGGCTTCCTCGGGTTGTTGGGCGCGTTGTTCGGCCTGTAGGGCGGCGAGGGACCGGGTCCGCAGGGTCGAGAGAGAGCGGCTCTCAGTTGCGCTGGGGGAGGCAGTGGGTTTGTGCGCGTCGGCTGCGAGCGGGCTGTACGAAGGGGTGTCGTAGAATCGCGGGCGAGTGGGGGGCAGTCGCGCTCAAGGCAGGGGTGCGGTGCGGCGGGCAAGAAACGCCGGCCGAGGCCCGCGGCGCGGCTTTCGCGAGGCTCGAGCGCGCGCTACACTCCCTGAAGGAGCGTTGAGAACGGGGTCGGGCTGGGCAGGAGTAGCCGTTGGCACTACCGTTATGTGGGGGGTGGCGTAGATCCGGCCCCCGGTCTCAACGGGCTGCGAGCGGGTAACGGGCCTTCTCTCGTAGTGTGGTGCAGTCAGGAAACCAGACGATGGCAGATTCACGGATCGAACGCGACTCGATGGGCGAGATGGCGGTTCCCCTTCACGCGCTCTGGGGGGCGTCGACACAGCGGGCCGTTCTCAATTTCCCCATCAGCGGCTACCGTCTCGGGCGGCGCTTCATCCGTGCGCTCGGGCTGGTCAAGTACGCCGCGGCCGAGGCGAACAAGCGACTGGGGCGGCTCGACCCGCACCTGGGGGCGCTAATCCAGCGTGCGGCCCGCGAGGTGATCGACGGCCGGCTCGACGACCAATTCGTGCTCGACGTATATCAGACCGGGTCCGGCACGTCGACCAACATGAACGCGAACGAGGTGATCGCGAACCGGGCGATGCAGATCGCCCGGGACGAGGGTCAACCGGGTGGGCGGGGCGAAGCCGTCCAGGTTCATCCCAACGACCACGTGAACATGGGCCAGTCGTCCAACGACGTGATCCCGACCGCGATGCACGTGGCGATCGTCGAGGCTTTGCACGGCGACCTGATGCCCGCGCTGCACACGCTTCACCGCACACTGACCATCAAGGCCGAGCAGTTTCACGACGTGCTCAAGATCGGCCGCACGCATCTCATGGATGCCACGCCGATCCGCCTCGGGCAGGAGTTCAGCGGCTACGCGAGTCAGGTGGCCCACGCCGACCGGAGACTCATGCAGAAGATCATGATCCTGCGCGAACTCGCCATCGGCGGCACGGCCGTCGGGACGGGGTTGAACACGCACCCGCAGTTCGCGCACCTGGTCTGCGAGATTCTGAACCACGAGACGCGCGAGAACTTCCACGAAGCCCGCAACCACTTCGAGGCCCAGCACGCCAAGGATGCGGTGGTCGCGACGTCGGGGGTCCTGCGCACGGTCGCGATCAGCCTGACCAAGATCGCCAACGATCTCCGTTGGCTCGCGAGCGGGCCGCGCTGCGGCCTCGGCGAGCTGCGGCTGCCCGCCGTGCAACCCGGCAGCTCGATCATGCCGGGCAAAGTCAACCCCGTGATCCCCGAGGCCGTGATGCAGGTTTGCGCCCAGGTCATCGGCAACGATGGTGCGGTCACCTACGCTGCGGCGATGCTCGGCAACCTCGATCTGCACACCGGCATGCCCGTCATGGTTCACAACGTGCTCGAGTCCATCCGCCTGCTGGCCAACGCCTGTCACGTGTTCGTCGACAAGTGCGTCGCGGGCATCGAGGCCGACGTCCAGCGCTGCGAAACCCTCGTCGAGCAGTCGCTGGCCATGTGTACCGCGCTGGCCCCGATCATCGGCTACGATGCGGCCGCGGCGATCGCGAAGGAGGCGGCCGCGACGGGTCGGACCGTCCGGCAGGTGGCGCTCGAACGGAAGATTCTTCCGGAGGAGCGGTTGCGGGCAGTGCTGGACCCGCGCGGTATGACCGAGCCGGGCGAACAGGTTTTGCCGGTGTCGGGGTGAGGGTGAGGCGGCGGGCGGGGGGTGGCCGGCGGGGAGCGAGCCCAATCACGGGCAGAGCGGGGGCCTTGCGGCTTGACAGGGTGGCGCGGAGGCCGTACGCTGAACCGTTCTTAGCAAGAGGGCGGCCGAAAGTCGCCCACGGGGCGCCAACGGGCGGGGCGCGGAACGCCCGCGTTCAACGTACGTGAGGATCGTGTATGCTTCCGGTTACCAAGAAGAGCAAGATGCGCAAACGGACCCGCCGGGCGCACCAGGCGCTCACCCCGGCGCCACTGACGGCGTGTCCGCAGTGCGGCCAAGCCCGGCTCTCGCACCGTGCCTGCCGGAACTGCGGCTACGTCAATGCCCACACGCGCATTTCCGTCGGCGAAGAAGAAAAGCCCAAGAAGAAGTAGCGTCCGCCGGTCGGCCCGATTGACCGCCCTCTCCAGCGCGGCGCGGCCGGGTGGCGAAGTTCCGATAAGCGAGGAGTTGGATTCGTGCGGATTGGCCTGGACGCGATGGGCGGCGATCACGCCCCGCGGGAGATCATTTGCGGGGCCAAGCAGGGGCTGCGCCACATTGGACCGGGCGACGAGCTCTTGCTCTATGGGCCGCGGACGGTGGTCGAGGCCGAGTGCAAGGCGGCGGGCTTGGCGGACCCGCGGGTGAAGATCGTCGACTGCCAGCAGACGATCGGGATGGAGGAGTCTCCGGTCGAGGCGCTGCGGCAGAAGAAGGATTCGAGCATCGTGCGGATGGCGCTTGACGCGGCCGACGCGGGGGTTGACGGAGTGGTTTCGGCGGGCAACACGGGGGCATTCGCGGCGGCGTGCCAGTTGAAGATCGGGTCGATCGAGGGGGTCTCGCGGCCGGGAATCGCCATTGTCATGCCGACGTTTCACGGTCCGGTGGTGATCTGCGACGTGGGGGCGAATCCGGCTCCGAAGCCGTACCAACTGCATGAATATGCGCGGATGAGCGTGCTCTACTCGCGGCTGATCCTGCACGTGCCCGCGCCGCGGGTAGGGCTGGTGTCGATCGGCGAGGAGGCGGGCAAGGGCAACCCGCTGGTGAAGGAGGCCCGGGCGCTGATGGAACGGGATGGGGGGCTGTGCTTTGTCGGCAACGTCGAGGGACGCGACATCTTCGGGGGCCAGTGCGACATCGCGATCTGCGATGGGTTCGTGGGCAACGTCATCCTGAAGCTGACCGAGGGCTTGGCGGAGGGGCTGTTCAAGACCATCGTGCACGAGATCAAGGAGGAAAGCGTGGAGCTGGTGCCGCGCTTCGAGCCGATTGTCGCGCGCATCTGGAAGCGGCATGATTTCGCCGAGTACGGCGGAGCGCCCCTGCTGGGCGTGAAGCGCGTGGCGATCATTTGTCACGGCCGCAGCGACCAGCGCGCCATCGGCAACGCCATCCGCGTGGCTGTAGAGCAGATCCGCTACGACCTGATTCGGGCGATCACCGCCGAGTTGAGTCCCTCGACACCATGAAAGTGGCCTGGCCGATCGAGATCGCCGGCACCGGGGCCGCCGTGCCCGAGCGGGTCGTTACCAACGACGAACTCGCCCGCCAGGTGGAAACCACCAACGACTGGATCGTGCAGCGCACCGGCATCCACGAGCGCCGCTGGGTCCGCCCGGGTGAGAGCACGCTCGGCCTGGCGACGCACGCCGGCCGCGAGGCCCTCGCCGCCGCGGGCCTGAGCCCCGCCGACATCGACCTGATCGTGGTAGGTACGGTCACGCCGGAGCATCCGCTGCCGTCGACGGCGTGCCTGCTACAGGCCGCGCTCGGCTGTCCGTGGATCCCGGCCTACGACCTGGCCGCCGCGTGCAGCGGATTCGTCTGGGCCCTCATCACCGCGGCGCAGAGCATCGTCACCGGGCTGGCGCGGCGCGCCCTCGTGCTGGGTGCCGAGACCCTCTCGGCGATCACCGACCCGCTCGATCGTGGGACGTGCATCCTGTTCGGCGACGCGGCCGGCGCGTGCGTGATCCGGCCCGCCGGCGCGCCCGAGCGGGGCATTCTGGCCGTCCGGTGGGGGGCCGACGGTGCCCGCGGGAAGTACATCATGATCCCGGCCGGGGGCGCGAAGCACCCCGCCACGCACCAGACCATCGACGAGCGGCTGCACTACATGCACATGCAGGGCCGCGAGGTCTACAAGTTCGCCGTGACGCAGATGGAGACGGTGATCCGCGAGACCTGCGAGGATGCGGGCGTGGCCGTCGGCGACCTCGCGCTAGTCATCCCGCACCAATCCAACCTGCGGATCATCGAATCGGCCTGCGAGAAGGCCGGGGTGCCGATGGACCGGGTCCTGGTCAACATCCAGCGCTACGGCAACACGTCGGCCGCGTCCGTCGCGGTCGGCCTGCACGAGGCCCGACTCGCAGGCCGGTTCGGCGCCGGCGACCTGGTCCTGATGGTCGGCTTCGGCGCCGGTCTGACCTGGGGCTCCATCCTCATGAGGTGCTGAGTGACGACCGCCGCAATCTTCCCGGGGCAGGGGGCCCAGGTGGTCGGCATGGGCCGGGACGTGGCCGCGGCCCACCCCGCCGCCGCCGAGGTTTTCGCCCTCGCCGACCGCGTGCTGGGCTACGCGCTGTCGCGGGTCTGCTTCGAGGGCCCGGCCGACAAACTCGGCCAAACCGACATCCAGCAGCCCGCGATCTTCACGACCAGTGTCGCGCTGTACCGGGCCGCGGTCGCGGCCGGCCGTATCCAGGAGGGCCAGTTCGCGGTCATGGGTGGGCTGAGCCTGGGTGAGTACACCGCGCTGCACCTGGCCGGCGCGCTGCCGTTCGAGGATGCCCTGCGACTGGTCCAGCGCCGCGGCCAGCTCATGCAACAGGCGGCGGAAGCGACCCGCGGGGGCATGGTCTCGCTGCTGGGCGGCGACGAAGCCGCCGTTTTGGCGCTGTGCGAGCGCGTCCGGGCGCACGGTCTGGTCGCCCCGGCGAACTACAACTGCCCGGGGCAGATCGTGATCTCGGGCGACCAGCCCGCCTGCGCGGCAGCCGAGCAGCTCGCCGCCGAGTTCAACCTGCGGGCCGTGCCGCTGCCGGTGGCCGGCGCCTTTCACAGCGACCATATGCGACCTGCGGCCGACGGGCTGCGGCCCGCGCTGGCCGAGGCCGCGTTCAGCCGGCCGCGGCTGCGCGTCATCAGCAACGTCACGGCCGAGTACCACAGCGACCCCGCCGCGATCCGCGACCTGCTCTATCGTCAGGTGTTCAGCCCGGTCCGTTGGCAGGCATGCCTCGAGCGGTTGATCGCCGATGGCTGCGAAGCGTTTTGGGAGATCGGCCCCAACCGGCACTTGACCGGTATGCTGCGAAAGGTTAACCGGAAGCTTCCGACCGTGAATCTCTCAACGGCCGCGGACCTGGTCGGGTAGCGGCCCGCGGCTCGTCGGCCGTTGCGGTCGAGCACACAAGGACGAACCCGCATGGCGATGAGCCTCGAGCAACAGGTGGCGATCGTGACCGGCGGGTCGCGCGGCATCGGCCAGGCGATTGCGGCCGCGCTGGCGCGCGAGGGCGCGACGGTCATTGCGGCCGCCCGCGGCGTGGAGCGCACGCAAGCCTGGGCCCGGACGGCCGCGCCCGACCTGGCCGCCCGGATCGTTCCCGCCGCGCTCGACGTGACCAGCCGCGAGAGCGTCACCAAGCTTATCGAAGACACGGTCGAGGGCCGCGGCCGCGTCGACATTCTCGTGAACAACGCGGGGATCACGCGCGACGGGCTGCTGATGAGCATGGAGGACGAGCAGTTCGACGCGGTGCTCGACACGAACCTGCGGGCCGCGTTCTGGACCATGCGGGCCGTGAGCCGGCACATGGTGCGGGCCCGCCGCGGCCGGATCATCAACATCACCAGCGTCTCGGGCCTGATGGGCAACCCGGGCCAGTGCAATTACTCGGCCGCGAAGGCCGGGATGATCGGCCTGACCAAATCGGCCGCCAAGGAGCTGGGCAAGCGCAACATCACGGTCAACGCCGTGGCCCCCGGCTTCATCGAGACCGACATGACCCAGGAGCTGCCCGACAAGCTCAAGGAGCAGGTCAAGCAGGTGATCCCGCTGCAACGCTTTGGCACGGCGGCCGAGGTCGCGGCGCTGGTCGCATTTCTCGCGGGCCCCGACGCGGCCTACATCACTGGCCAGGTCTTCGTGGTCGACGGCGGCCTGCACATGTAGCGTCCGCTGTGCGGACCGTCCGCTTCGCGCAGCGTGGGACTGACCTGCCCCCCATAAACGAGTCCAGCTGGGACGTTAGGATTAGCAGCCGATTGGGCGTGGATGGGAGGCAGAGCCGTGAAGGGTAAGCGCGCGCCCGAGCCGATCTTGGCCAAGTTGCGGCAGGCGGAGGTGGAGCTGGCCCGGGGCCGCGCCATGCCGCAGGTGAACCGGGAGCTGCGCGTGACCAACCGGACCGACTACCGCTGGCGGAAGAAGTTCGGCAGCCCACGGACCTCGTCCAGCCCTCCTTGCAGTGTGGAGATTCTGCGGGCAACTACTTCCCGTCCGTCGCCCTGGGCTTGCTGCGGCCCGGCTTCGGCGCGGCGAGCGCGGCCTCCACGGCCTTCACCACGTCGGGATCATCCGGCCTGACTTTCGGCTCAAAGCGCGCGATCACCTTGCCGTCGCGGCCGACCAGGAACTTCGTGAAGTTCCACGCAATCTCGCCGCCGAATTCGCCGTTTTTTTCCTTCGACGTGAGGTACTGGTACAGCTTCGCCTGATCTTCGCCCTTGACCGAGATCTTCGCGAAGAGGTCGAACGTCACGCCGTACTGGTCCTGGCAGAACTGCTTGATCTCCTCGTTCCTGCCCGGCTCCTGGCCGCGGAAGTTGTTCGCCGGGAACGCCGCGATGCGCAGCCCGCGGTCCTTGTATTTCTTGTAGAGCTGCTCGAGTTGCACGTATTGCGGTGTGTTGCCGCACTTGGAGGCGACGTTCACGATCAGGACCACGTCGCCGCGGTAGCTGTCCAGCGCGAACTCCTTTCCGTCGATGGTCTTCATCACGAAGTCGAGCGGGCTGCTCGGAAGGTCCGGCGCTGGCGGCTGTGACGTCGGCTTTTCCTGGGCCGGCTGACTCTGCGGCATGAGTGGTTTCTGCGGTGGCGGCTGGTTCTGGGCCAGGGCCAGTGTGACAGTGACCGGTACAACGACGACGAGCAGGCGAATCGACTTGCGCATGATTTCCTCCTGAGCAGAGATTTCCCAAGTACCGAGCCTTCGACCCGCATTCTGCCCAACCCGGCCACTCGGGGCGTTCGGACGTTTGGGCGGTCGGGACGGTCACCTATTTCTCCGGCGGTCGGGACAGTCACCCGTTTCTCCTGCTTCCGCGGCCCAGGAGACGGACCGCCGCCGCTCACTGCGCCGCCGCGCCCGCGGACGGGGACGTCAGGGCGGGGACGGCGTTCGCGGGCGGCAGCTCCAGCCGGCCGGTCAACTCGCCGACGTTCTTGAGCCCCCGCGCCGTGACGTATTCGGCCAGGCCGGCCGCGATCTTCGTCGGCAGCGCCGGATCCAGGAACAGCCCCGTGCCGACCGCGACCGCTGACGCTCCCGCCAGGAAGAACTCGACCGCGTCGTCCACCGTCTGCACGCCGCCCATCCCGATGATCGGAATTCCCGCCGCGCGGGCGACCGTCCGATATACCCGGTGCACCGCGTACAGCGCCAGCGGCCTGATGGCCGGCCCGCTCAGCCCGCCCGTGACGTTCGCCAGCCGCGGCCGCCAGGTACGCGGATCGATGCTCAGCCCCACATACGTGTTGATGAGCGACAGGGCCTGGGCTCCGCCGTCGATCGCGGCCCGGGCCATGAGGGCGATATCCGTCACGTTGGGCGAGAGCTTCACGACCAGCTTCGCCCGCCGCAGCACGCCGCGCACCGCCTCGGTCACGCGCCGCAGCAATTGCGGATCCGTCCCGAACATCAGCCCGTCGGCGACGTTCGGACACGAGACGTTCAGCTCGATGCCCGCGATGGCCGGCTCCGCGTCGAGCGCCGCCGCGACCTCGACATAGTCCTCGACCCGGTGCCCTGCGACGTTGACCAACACTACGGTCGGCATCGTTCGAATGAATGGTACTTTCTCCGCCAGGAAGCGGTGGAGGCCGACATTCGCCAGGCCGATCGCATTCAGCACGCCGGCGCGGACCTCGACCACGCGCTGCGGCTCGTTGCCCGCGCGCTCCTCGACCGTCACGCTCTTGGTGGTGAACCCGCCCAGCCGGGCGTAGTCGAGCAGGCCCGCGTACTCCGGCCCATAACCGCACGTCCCGGACGCGGTGAGCACGGGCGTACGCAGCGTGAGGCCGGCCAGGTCGGTCGCCAGGCGCGGGTCGGGTGCGTCAGACGGGGGCATGCCGGCCAGAATCGTGCGCCGCGTCCCGCCTGTCAACACGCCCCAGTCACGCCGCGGACGGTTCGGGCCGATGAAAACCGCAGCGTGCACGGCCGACACGGCACGCGCACGCGAGCAGCGGCGCCAGCCGATAAAAACATGCTCCCGGTCGAGACCTACTACAACCTGCTCGCCGCCGACCAGAGCCCGCAGGCCGACGCGGTTCTCGGCGCGGGCCTCGCGCACGCGGAGCCGCCGTACCTGGTGCGGATCGCGGGCCTCCTGCTGGCCCGCCGGCGCGACACGGCCTGGGCCGGGCTGGTCGCCCATCACGACCGCATCACGCTGGACGTGCGCCAGCAACTGGACGCGGATCGCCCCCTATTGCGTGCGGCCGTGACCGTCGCGTTGCGGTCGGAGACGTCGGCGGCCCGACGCAACACGCTGCGCTGGCTCACCGAGCAGCCGGACCCGCACCTCGCTTCGTCAATCGTGGAATGCCTGTGCGACCGGTCGAGCGACGTGCGCGAGCAGGCCGCGCTCGCGCTGCGGGCCCTGGCGGAGTACCTGCTGGTGGACGAGGATTCGCGGCTGCCTCGCCCCGGCTGCCCACGTCCCGGCCCCGGAGACCGGTCGCGGATGGTGGCCGCGCTGCGCGAAGCGCTGCGCACCTTCGACGTCCATCTGCAACTGGACGTCATCCAGTTGTGCCTCTGGTTCGCGCGCGAGCTCGGTGAACCGCTATGGGAGACGCTGTCGCCCCGCCGCGCGCAAAGCGCCTACGCGGTCACCGAACGACTCGAATCTTGGAACCACCCGCGACTGGCCGGCTTTCTGATGCTGGCGCTGGGGCGGCCGGCGTGGCGCCGCGCGGCCGTCGAGCTGCTGAACCGCTGGAGAGACCGAAGCGAGCTGCTGGCCCTGCTCGAGCACACGGACCTGCTTGCGGACCCGGCCATCGCCAGCGCCTTGCACTACCTCGATGGTCAGGGATGGCTGGCGGCGCTGCGGCCGTGGCTGGAGAGTCTGCCGCGCGCGGCCAAGGCCCGCGTGCCATTCTGGATTGCCGAGTTGGCGCTGCCCGACGCGGAGCGAATCCGCCTGTTGCAGCTCTGGCTGGCGGCTCCGTTTCCCGAGGTCCGCCGCGCCGCCGTCTACGCCCTCGCCGCGCTCGGCACGCCGGCGGCCGCTCGCATCCTCGGTTCCCTGGCCGCGCAGAAGTCGCCGCTGGGCTACTTCGCCCGCTGGTATCTGGCCGGTCGGTTTCCCGCCGGCCACACGTGGGGCCTGGCGCCGGCCGCCGCGGCGGAGGTGCTGCCGTGACGTTGGTGCTCGCCCAGGTCAATCAGGAGGAAGCGATTCGCGCGCTGCGCCAAGGTTTCGTGCAGCACGGAGCGAATCTGGATTTCCAACTGGTGCTGTGGATTGCGGCGGCCCTGCTCGGGCTGGCGTTCGTGCTCAGCCGCCTGGTGCGCCGGTCACCGACGGTGACGGTTCCCGAGCCGGTCGAGTATTTCGTCGGCCTGGCGCGGCGGCTGCGCATCCCGTACCGCGACGTCGATCTGCTGCGGACGCTGGCGGTGGCCAGTCGGCTGCCGCACCCCGCCTGCCTGCTGCTTTCGCCGGGCAACCTGGCGCAGGGGATCGCCGCCGCCCGCCGGTTCAACGAGCAGGTGCCGTACATCGAGCTCGACCAGTTATGCCGCCGCATCTTCGGGACGCCGCTGCCCTGAAACCGGGCCGGTTCGGGGGCCCGCGGATCCGGACCGGCGGCCCGTACGCATGGCGCCGCGGCGCCGACTGCGGCGGCGAGGCCGCCCCGGCCGTCGTGCGCTAACGTCCCGTCACCGGGCCCGGCTTTTGACTTCCCGGACCGCCCGCCGGGCAATTATCATGCCCCGCGCCCGGAATCGCGGCCGTTCGCGGGAACCCGGGTGACGCCGCGGCGTCCAATCCGGTGACAGATCGCGTGAACCGCTCCGCCCCCGACCAGCCGTCGGACGTCGAACTGGTGCGCCAGGCGCAGAGCGGGGTCCGGGCGGCGTTCGATGCGCTGGTGGTGCGATATCAGGATCGGATTTACAACGCATGTTACCGGATGTGCCACGACCCGACGGATGCAGCGGACCTCGCCCAGACGGCGTTCATGAAGGCGTTCGAGGGCCTGCGGCGATTCGAGACCCGGGCCAGCTTCTATACGTGGCTGTTCCGAATCGCGTTCAACGTGACCATGTCACACCGCCGCTCCGCCGGTCGCCGGCCGCGCTCGCTGGACGACCCGCAAGGCGGTGGGACGCCGGCCGGCGAGCGCGTGACGGCGGGGACGGAGGATGCGGGCGCGGCCGCGGAGCGGGCCGAGCTGCGCGAGCGCGTCGCGGCGGCCCTGGCGCAGCTTGAGCCGGAGTACCGCGCGGCCGTGGTGCTCAAGGACATCGAGGACCTGGACTATGCGGCGATTGCGGAGATTCTCGAAGTGCCGATTGGGACGGTGAAAAGCCGCATTCACCGCGGGCGGATGATGCTGCGCGACTTGCTGAGCACGAGGACGGATCTTGACCGAGCGCGGGCGTGACAGGCTGGCCGACCTTTCGGCGTATCTCGACGGCGAACTGAGTGCGGAGCAGGTCCGCGCCGTCGAAGCCGAGCTGGCACAGTCGCCGGCCGCGCGGCAACTGCTCGAAGAGCTGCGCGAGGTGCGGGCGCAGCTCGCAGGTCTGCCGCGCGTCGCGGCCCCGCCCGAGCTGGCGGCCGCGGTGGCGGCGGCAGCGCGGCGGAGCACCGGTCCGGCTCGGCCGCGGCTGTTGCGCGTGTTCGTGCCGCTGGGTGCGGTCGCGGCGGCGCTCGCGCTGGTGGCGGTCGTGTGGCAGGGTTTCCGCGAGCGGGTGACCTTCAATGCGCTTTCCGAGCAGATGCCGGAAGCGGTCGAGACGGCGGAGCACGATGGCCACCGCTCAATCGCGGTGTTCCCGTCGCTCGATATAACGGCCCAAACGGAAGAAGTGCCGTTCGCGGAAATGCGCATGGAAGTGGACGGCGATGGCAGTCCTGATGGCGATGGCGCAGGGGATCTGGCCTTCCTGCCCGAGGCGGCCCCGGGACAGGCAGTTCGCTATTGCATCGCCGTTCAGCCGCCGGGGCCGCAGGTGAACATCCGCGTCCAGACGCACACCCCAAGCGAGTACGTGAACGTGCTGGCGCTGGTGAACAACTGGAGCCTCCAGCGCGGCGGGGGCGCGTCTCTCGCCGCCGAGACGCCGGAGCCGTCCGCCGTGGGACCGCCCGCGCCGACCGGCGCGTTCGCGGCGAGCGCCGTGTACGACGTCGCCCCGGCCGAGATCCCGGCCGCGATCGACGCTCTGACCGGCCAGGTGGCCGAGCCCGGGCAGGTGTTCGTGCAGATCGAGTTCAATGCCGCGCAAGGTCAGGCACTGGCGGCGGCGCTGGGACCGGCCGGCCGGCGGGCGCCGCCGGAAGGTCCAGAGCCGTCAGTCACCTACCCCGGCGACGTGCTCTACGCGACGCGGCAGGGGCCGGTCGGGCAAAACGTGATCGCCGGCGGCGGGGGGGCTGTGCCTGCTGCCGAAGAGCGGGCGGGCGCTCCGCTGGCCGAACAAACCGGGGAAAAAGACACCGGTGGTCGAACGGTGGCCCCCCCGACCGCGGTCGGTCCGGCCTCGGAGCCCGCGCCGCCCGTGGTCGCCGCCGAACCGCCCGCGGCGGGCGCCCCGGTGGCGTGGGGGCGTGCCGCCGTTCGCCGTGTGGCGACTGAATCGGGCGACGAGCCAGCGCCGCCGGCGGAGTCGCAGAAACGGGCCG
>CAZMCT010000112.1:0-13361 GCA_964564785.1 uncultured Planctomycetales bacterium | reverse complement strand
CCGCGGGGCGGTGCGGCAGGCGTCGCTGGAGATCGCGGCCGGCACGAGCGTGGGGCTGGCCGGGCTGCTCGGCTCGGGTCGCACGGAGCTGGCGCGGCTGCTGTTCGGCGCGGACCGTGCGGACAGCGGCCGGATCGAGATCGACGGCCGGCGCGTGCGGTTCCGCAGCCCGCGGGCCGCCATCGCTTGGGGCCTGGGGTTCTGCCCGGAAGATCGCCAGGCGGACGGCCTCGTTCCGGAGCTGTCGGTCCGCGAGAACATCGCCCTCGCACTCCAGGCGCGGCGCGGTTTCTGGCGGCGGCTCATGGGCCGGACCCAGCGGCGGCTGGCACAGAAGTACATCGCGGCGCTGGACATTGCCACGTCCGATGCGGAAAAGCCCGTCGGCCAGCTCAGCGGCGGCAACCAGCAGAAAGTCATCCTGGCCCGCTGGCTGGCGGCCGGCCCCCGACTGCTGATCCTCGATGAGCCCACGCGCGGTATCGACGTGGGCGCCAAGGCCGAAATCGAGCGGCTCGTCGCCGACCTGCGTCAGCGGGGTCTGGCCATCCTCTTCATCTCGTCCGAGCTCGACGAGGTTGTGCGGAGCTGCGGGCGCGTGATCGTGATGCGCGACCGGGCAAAGATCGGCGAGCTCTCCGGCCGCAGCCTGACCGTGTCCGCCATCCTGCGGCGCATCGCCGGCGAGGCCACCGAATGAGCGCCTCGCACTCACGTCTGACCGGCCTCGTATGGCCGACGGTCGCCCTGGCGCTGCTGCTGGCGCTCAACCTAGTGCATTGGGAGCATGGGCGGCCGAGTCTCTCGACACAGTTCTTTGAGCTGACCGTCAAGGATGGGCACGTTCACGGCAGCTTGGTCGACATCCTGAAGCGTGCCGCCCCTGTGCTCTTGGCGGCGCTCGGCATGACGTTCGTCCTCGCGACCGGCGGCGTCGATCTCTCCGTCGGCGCGGTCATCGCCATTTCCGGCGCGGTGGCCGCAACGATGCTCGAGCAGACTGGCTGCGGAGTAGCCGGGGTCGCGGCGGCGGCGCTCGCGGCCTGCCTGCTGGCCGGGCTGTGCAACGGCCTGCTGGTAACCGCGTTTGGCGTGCAACCGATCGTGGCCACACTGGTACTGATGGTGGCCGGGCGGGGCGCGGCGCAGCTCCTGACGGACGGCCAGATCGTCACTTTCGAGCGGCCGGACTTCGCATTCATCGGCGGCGGGTGGTGGCTGGGACTGCCGTTCGCCGTGACGCTGGCGGTAGCTGGATACGTCGTCTTCGGACTGCTGACGCGGCAGACAGCGGCCGGCTTGTTCATCGAGTCGGTGGGGGGCAACGAGCGGGCCAGCCGGCTGGCGGGTGTGCCGGTCGCGGCGATCAAGCTGGCGGTCTACGCGGCGAGCGGGCTGACGGCCGGCGTGGCCGGGCTGATCGTCGCGGCCGACATCAAGGCCGCGGACGCGAACAACGCCGGTCTGTACACCGAGCTCGACGCCATCCTGGCGGCGGTGATCGGCGGGACGGCCCTGACCGGCGGGCGCTACTCGCTGCCGGGCACGTTCATCGGCGGGCTGCTGATCCAGACGCTGACGACCAGCATCCTGACGCGCGGCGTGCCGGTCGAGTACACGCTCGTGGTGAAGGCGCTGGTGGTGCTGGGCGTGTGCCTGCTGCAATCGGAGCGCATCCAAGGCGCGCTGCGCCGGCGGAGGCCGGCATGAGGCTCGTGCCGGCTCGCAAACACGTGCCGCTGCTGGCGACCGCGGCGGTCTGCGCGCTGCTCTACGCGGCCGCGGCCGTGCGTTACCGCAATGAGAGTTTTCTCTCGTGGCCGGTGCTCGTTAACCTGTTCGGCGACAACGCGTTCCTGGGGCTGGCGGCAATTGGTGTGACTTTCGTGATCCTCTCGGGCGGGATCGACCTCTCGGTCGGCGCCGTGATCGGCTGCACGAGCATCGCGACCGCCGTGCTGCTGTCGGCCCCGGCCGAGGGCCACCCGGCCTGGCTGCGGGGTTGGCATCCCGTGGCGGTGTTTCCGGTGCTGCTCGCGGCCGGGACGCTGTTCGGGGCGGGGATGGGAGGCGTGATTCAGTATTTCCGTCTGCCGCCGTTCCTGGTGACGCTCGCGGGCATGTTTCTGGCCCGCGGGCTGGCGTCGATCATCAGCCTCGAATCGGTCACGATCAATCATCCGTGGTATGCGACACTGAGCGGCTGGCGGATTTGGGAGGTGCCCCTGACCGCGTGGACGTTTCTGGGCGCGCTGCTGATCGCCGTGTACCTGGCCCACCTGACGCGGTTCGGCCGCAACATCTACGCGCTCGGCGGCAGCGAGAGCGCCGCCCGGCTGATGGGCCTGCCGGTGGGCCGCACGAAGGTGGGCGCGTACGCCCTGAGCGGCCTGTGTTCGTCGGCGGCCGGTCTGGTGTACACCGTGTATATGCAGTCGGGCAACGCCCTCGCCGCCACGGGTCTGGAGCTGGACGCGATCGCGTGCGTGGTGATCGGCGGGACGCTCCTGTCGGGCGGGGTTGGGTCGGTGTTCGGGACACTGCTGGGCGTGCTCATCTACGGGATGATCCAGACGGCGATTACGTTCGAGGGGACGCTCAGCTCCTGGTGGACCAAGATCGCGGTCGGCGCGCTGCTGCTGACGTTCATCCTGCTCCAGAAGCTCGTGCAGCGCAGCGCGGAGCGGCGCTCGGGACCGGCGGCGGCGGAGGGGCCGACGCAAGCCGGCCGCGACACTGGGGATCTCAGGTAGCAATGCGAACGACAAATAGTGTTGCAACGCCCCGTCGCGAGTCGTAGACTAAGGGGCGTACTCCAGAGGCCCGTGGCGCCGGTGGGCCGCGTGCAGGTGGTGGCGGGAGTACCCCATGTCTCGGATCGCGCGGACAATCTACGATTCCATGCTGCTGACGCTCGCGCCGCTGTGTTTCGCGGGTGACGGGCCGTCCGGCGAGGTGAGTGTCGGAGGATCCTCGGGGGAGCTCGACTTCGAGCATCTGGAGTTGTGCCTGGCCGGGCCGGGCTTCGATCTCTCCCCCGGGTGCTATCCGTACGACCTCGATGCGGACGACGACTGCGACCTGCGCGACGTGTGGGATGTGCAGCACGTGCTTTGCGGCCCCGAGCTGCTGGTCTACACCATCGGCGACGAGAATGACGACGGCACGGAGACGATCCCACGGCGCTGGGATTCGGACGGCTACGGTGCCGACGGCTGGAACCGCCTCGGGACGAGTAACCCAGAACTCTACTTGGCCGGGTTGCGCTTCCGGCTGCCCGACGTGCAGCCAGGCGAGGACTTCGTGTACGCCCGCCTCCTCCTGCCCGGCGGTCACGCGGCGCCCGCCGGCGTCGTGCGCCTGCGGGTCTACGGCGTCGACGACGACAGCGCCTCCGAATTCCACCTCGCCCCCCCGTCGCTCCCGCCCCACACGGATCAATCGGTTTACTGGGAGGAGCCCGGCCCCTGGCCGGCCGGCGCGACCGATTGCGTCCCACTGTGGCGGCCGTCGCCCAACCTCGCCCCCGTCGTGAACGCCGTCATCAACCGCCCGCAATGGGGCGCCGGTGCCGGCGGGCGCGTCCTGGGCCTGCTGATCGAACCCGATCTCGCCGCAGGCGAGGGCTACCTGACGTTCCGCGACTTCGTCGCCGATCCGGCCGACTGCTCCGGCGGACCGGCCGGGGCCCGGCTCGAGCTGTACCGCACCGTCCGGTCAACGTTCCTCGGCCGCGAGCTGCTGGGCCGGCCGACGGACCACTCCGTGACGATCAACGCGCTGAGTCTGCTGACGCTGCACGTCTACGCCGAGTACGGGACGTCACCGGGCGTGTATTCGGCCCAGACGCCGGTCGGCGTCTACCCCGGGGGCGAGCCGATCGAGTTCACGCTCAGTGGCCTGTCGCCCGCGACGCGCTACTACTACCGCCTGCGCTACCGACGTCCCGATGAGTCGACGTTCGAGTCGGGACCCGAGCACACCTTCCGCACACAGGCCGACACCGGCGAGAGCTTCCGGTTCGCCGTCATTGCCGACCCACATGTTCTGCGTAGCCGGTTGAGCGATCTCTACCTCCGGCGGCGGTTGTACGAGACGACGCTCACCAACATCGCCGCCGAGCAACCCGACTTCTTCCTCGACCTCGGCGACTCGATGAACAGCGAAGAATACGACAGCCGCGACGCACTCGACGCGCTCGAGGCCGTCCGCCGTCACATCGACCAGCGCCCTATGCTCGACCTGGTCGCCCACTCCGCCCCCTACTTCCTGGTGCTCGGCAACCACGAAGGCGAGCAGGGCTGGCGCTTGGACGGCACGCCCGACAACCTGGCCGTCTGGGCTACGCTGGCCCGCAAGGCGGTCTATCCCTTGCCCACCAGCGACGGCTTCTACACCGGAAACTCGCTCCTCGAGCCCTTCGTCGGCCTGCGCGAGAATTACTACGCCTGGCGGTGAGGACCCGCCCTGTTCATCGTGCTGGACCCCTTCTGGAACACCACGACCAAGCCGCATGACCAGCCGCTCGGCGAACCGCCCGGCAGCGGCGACAACTGGGACTGGACGCTCGGCCATGCGCAGTATTCCTGGCTCGCGCAGACCTTGGCCCTGAGCAACATCTCCTTCAAGTTCGTTTTCATTCACCACCTGACGGCCGGGCTCAACACCTATGGCCGCGGCGGCATCGAGGCCGTCCGCCACGAGCTCGGCGGCTGCGGCAGCTTCGAGTGGGGCGGCGAAGACCTCGACGGCCGCTACGTCTTCCCGCGGAAGCGCCCGGGCTGGCCCGTGCCCGTCCACAACCTCCTGGTCGATCACGACGCAACCATCGTCTTCCACGGCCACGACCACCTCTTCGTCCACCAGGAACTCGACGGCATCGTCTACCAGGAATGCCCGATGCCCTCCGACCCCTCGTACGGCTACGGCCACATCTCCCACCTCTACACCCACGGCGAGCAGCGGCCGAACTCCGGCCACCTGCGCGTCACGGTCTGGCCCACGCGCGTCCGGGTCGACTACGTGCGCGCCTTCCTCCCCGGCGACGGCGACAACGGCAGCGTCGAGTACTCGTATGAGGTGCTGATCCGCTAGCAGCCCGTCGAGAAAGGGGGCTGGCTCCGCGCCCCCGCCATCACGGGAGCGCCGACAGCCACGCCCGCGTTGACCGTCGGCGGCCCCCCGCGGACCATGACCGCATGCACGCGCTGCCCCCGCACCACCGTATCCTCCTGCTCACCGAAGGTCAGCTCGGCGTCTACACCTCGAAGACCGCCGCATCGCTCCTTCGCTATCGGCCCCAGGATGTCGTCGCCGTGGTCGACTCCGCCGCAGCCGGCCAGGACATCACGACCGTTGTCCCCTGGTCGCCGCGCATACCGATCGTCGCTGACGTAGCCGACTCGCTGCGGCTGGCGCCCGACGCGCTGTACATCGGCATCGCCCCCGTCGGCGGCGCCCTTCCGGCCGACATGCGCACGCACGTGATCGCGGCCCTCGCCCGCGGCCTCGACGTCGTCAGCGGACTGCACGTCTTTCTGGCCGACGAACCCGAGCTGGCCGCACTCGCCGCCCGCAACGGCGCGCGGCTCTACGACCTCCGCCGCCCCCCAGCCGAACGGATCGTCGCCCAGGCCCGCGCGCGCCACACCCGCTGCCGCCGCGTGCTCACCGTCGGTTCCGACTGCAACATCGGGAAGATGCTCACCGCGCTCGAGCTCGCGGCGGCTGCCCGCCGCCGCGGGCTAAACACCCGCTTCCTCGCCACGGGTCAGACCGGCATCATGATCGCCGGCCGCGGTGTCGCCATCGACGCGGTCGTCTCCGACTTCGCTTCCGGGGCGGTCGAGCAGCTCGTGCTTGATGCGGCCGATGCGGACGTATGCTTCATCGAAGGCCAGGGTAGCATCGCGCATCCGGGCTTTTCGCCCGTGACGCTCGCCCTGCTGCACGGGGCTTGCCCCGACGCGCTCGTGCTCGTCCACCAGCTCGGCGCGACACACTACAAGGCCGCGCCCCACGGGCCCCTCCCGCCACTCGACCGGCTCGTGGCCCTGTATGAGCAGGCCGCGGCGGTGCTGCACCCCGCGCGCGTCGCGGCCGTCGCCCTGAACTCGTTGGGTCACTCGGAGGACGTGCTCCGCCGCGAGTCCGCCCGCCTTGCCGCCGAGCTGCGCATCCCCGTCGCCGACCCGATCCGCGACGGCTGCGCGCCACTGCTCGACGCCCTCCTCGCCCGATAACCGCGCCGCCGCCCGGTCGTCGCATCCGCGGGTGCACGGGCGATGCCGCGCTGCCGATAGAGCGCTCGGAGAAGACGGACGTGCCGCTCGACATTTACGACGACTCGCAGTCCAGTACCGGATTCGACCGCCCGTTCATCGGCGTGCTGTTCGACTGTTGCGGGGTGTACGAGCGGATCTACCGCGCGCCCACGCAGCGCGTATACCAGGGCCGTTGCCCGCGTTGCCTGCGCCCGGTGCGGATCCGCGTCGGCCCGGAAGGGACACGGGCCCGGCTGTTCAGGGCACGCTAGCGTCGGCCGCTGGGCCGGCCGACCCCCGCGGGCGCCCCATGGTGCGCCGAACTCGCAGTTCCAGCGCTACTGCTCCTGCGCCGCCGCGGCCTCGAGCGCCCGCCGCACCACGTTCTCGCCCTCGAGCGTGAAACGCTGTAGCCAGCGCCCGTTGATGATGATCCGCGGAATGAAGCGCAAGCCGTCGCCCTTGCCCGCGCGGATGTCCTCGTCGATGGCTTTCGCGACCGCGGTGCTTTCCATCTCGGCCAGTAGTGCTTCGGGCTCGAGCCCCATCTCGACCGCGGCGGCCCGCAGCCCGGCATCGCTGTAATCGGTGCGGTGCGCCATCAGCCAGGCGTGCATCTTCCAGAACACCTCGACCCCGCCCAGCCGGCCCGCGGCCTCCGCCGCCCGTGCCGTCCGGCAACTGTGCTCGAAGCGCTTGTCGTTCAAGAACGGATTGCACTCGTTGCTGAACGGATACATGCGGAAGGTGTACTGCGCGTCCGTGCGACTGCTCACGAACGCGCGGATGGTCGCATCCACCTCGGCCGTGAAGGGGTCCTGATAGTCGCCCCACACCAGCACCTTCACGCGGGCCTCGTCCGGCCCCATCTTCCAACTGCTGCTGTCGGTCGCCCGCTCGTACGGCTTCTGGTCCTGCCAGTCGGCCAGGAACTTGTCCAGCGCCGGCGGCGGGATGTCGTCCAGCGGGCTGCCCGGCGGCGGGTTGGTCGCGGCGAGCTGCTCGACCGCCCTGCGCAGGGCGTCGGGCGCCAGAATCCCGCGCAGCTCCACACCGTTGATGAACACCATCGGCGTGAACAGCAGCCCCAGCCGCCCGCCCTCGCGGCAATCCTCCTGCACGTTCCGCAGGGCCTGCTCGCCGCTCATGACCGCCACGAAGCCCGTCGGATCATAACCGAGCGCACGGATCCCCGCATTCAGCTCCGCTTCCGTCTGAAACGTCCCCTTACGGCTGAACAGCCACTCGTGCATCTTGAAAAAGCCCGCGCTGCCCCACAAGAGCCCCGCCGCTTCCGCCGCCCGCGCCGCCCAGCACGCGTTCTCGTGCAAAGTCCGCTTGGCCACCGGGTTGCACTCCGTGCAGAACGGGAAGTGCTTCACCGAAACCGAGATGTCTTGCCGCTCGCGGATCAGCGCCGCCATCTGCTGCTCCACCTTGTAGCAGTCTGGACACTGGTAATCGGTGAAGATCACGATCCTGATGGGCGCGTTCTCCGGCCCCACCCGCCACCGGCCCGTGAACGGCTTGCGCTCGGCCGGCGCCGTATCGGTAGCGGGCGCGCTGGTCGGCGCGGTCGCCGGACGCGACGCAGGCCCCAGCGTCTCGACGCCGGGAGCCGGCGCCGTTTGCGCATCCGTCGTGGGTGCGGTGTCGCCCCGACGACGGTTCGAGTCCTCGACCAATTGTCCAAGCGTCTGCGACAGTTCCAGTTCGGCCGCGGCCTGGATCGCCGCCAGGTGCCGGGTGTTCAGCACCCCCAGCACGGCCGTGACGAGCACAAAACTGCCGGCGAACAGCCCCAGCGCCCTCCCCGGTCGCCCGGACCCGCGGCGCGTCGATTCCGACACCGCCCAGAAGGCGAAGTTCCCCACATGCGACGCCAAGCAGTACATGCACAACAGCTTTTCGACAGCGATGATCGCGCAAAACCCCAGCGACACCAGCGCACCCAGCCGTGCCACCCACCGCAGCAGCCGCCCAATCCCACCCCCGCTGCCAACCCACGCCGCCAGCATGCTGCCGAAATACGTCAGCCCCAGATACGACACCGGCCACTTGAAACGCCCCAGCGGCACCTTGCCCCAGACGCTGGCCGCCGCCTTTTCGCACGCGCCACCCTCGCCACAACCCGGCAACCGCAGCGCCCCGAAATGCTCGATGACCAACAACAGGGCCGCTCCGGCCGAGGCCGCCAGAAATGCGCCGCCCAGCACAACCCAGAGGCCCGACGCCGCAGGCTGGGCAGCGGATGAAGCCGCTGTGAGAACGGAACGACCGGGTTGCGGCGGACGGTTTCGGCGGGCGGTCTTCTTGCTCATCTTATTGCGCGTCCCTTGATCAACTGTACGCTCGGTCCGTGCTCAGTCTATCGGATGGATGGGCCACGACCAACCGTGGGCGGGGCTTCGCGCCGCGGGTGACGCGTTGGTAAAATGACGGCAATGGCCGCGTCGCTCCTGCCTTCGAGCGTTAACCGTGAGCAGCTCGAGGCGATTCTCAACCTCGTGGCCGATCCGCTCTTCACCACCGACGTCAATTTCGTCATCACCGCGTTCAACCCCGCCGCCGAGCAGCTCACCGGGTATGCGCGCGACCAGGCCCTGGGCCGGCGCTGCGCGGAAGTGTTCCGCAGCGGGATCTGCGGCGGCGCGCGGTGTCTGGGTCGGCAGGTGTTCGAAACCGGCCGCGGCGTGTCGGATCGGCGCGTGACTATTCGCGATCGGTTCGACGCCCCGCGCCCGGTGCGCATGTCCGCCTGCCCACTGTGGGACGCCAGCGGGGCGCTCGCCGGCCAGGCGCAGACTTTTTACCCGCTGAACGGCAACGGCAAGTCGCGGCGGGCCGCGGCCGAAGACCGCGCGGCGGGCCTGACCATTCTTGAGGTGTCCGCGCGGCGGACGATCGAGGATGTACTCCGCCGCCACCACTGGAACCGGGCCGAAGCCTGTCGCGAACTGGGGCTGAGCCGCACCACGCTTTGGCGCAAGATGCGCCGGCTCGGAATCCGCGGCGGGCCGCAGCGCTGAGTTCCACGCGGCCCGCACGCACTCCCATTGAACCCGATTTCTGCTAACCTTGACAGGTCTCGATTCCTGTCGGCCCGGTGCGTCGCGAAACGCGGGGGCGCGGAGCTGCGCAACCATCTGAAGCTCGTCCATCCGATACATCCGCACGGCCGTGAACTTCGGCACGTATATCACGGCCCCCCGGCGCAGCCGCCGCAAACGGCGCACGCGGCAAGCGCTGTTTTTACGAGGAGCAACCCTTTTGCATGCCGAAGAAGTCCCCGCGGCGACAGACGAGGAATCTGGCCGCGCACGAGACAACACCTCGATCCGCCGGGCAAACCGCGTTTGTGGCCAGATTCCTCACTACGCTACGCTCCGTTCGGAATGACGGCGGCGCTCGCTGGCGCTTCACGTTGTGACCCGCGCGCGGCGTTCGCTGGCGCCTCGCGGTTCGATGGAGTGGCTTGTTCGGCCTCGGACGGCTGGCTTTCCGGCTCGGTCGGCTTCCCCTGCGCCGCCCGTGCCTCACGCAGCAGCCCCTCGAGCTTCGCGCGCCACGGCTCGCCGCCCAGGTCCGGTCGCCACACCCGCTCCTGGGTGATTGCCGTCTCCACGTCCGCGGCCGCACCCAGCCGCAACGCCAGCGCCAGCCAGTGGTAGCGTGCCTCCCAGTACCGCTCCGGCGCCCGCACGCGAATCGCGCCATCCGCCAGCAGCGCCTCCCACGCCGCCTGCGCCCGCTCCACTTCCGCGGTGGGCGACTCGGGTGTCAATCGGCTGGTCAAGATCAGTGCCTGAAGGTGCTGGTAGTTCCCGTTCTTCGGGCTTTTCGCCAAGAGCGCATCCACCAGCTTCCCCGCCCCGTCCGTCTGCCCCGCCAGGTACAACATCCGCGCGCGGCCCGCCTGCACCGCCTCGAGGTGCGTCCCCCGGCGCGCATCCTCCTGTACCCACTTCTCCAGCTCCTCGAACGTGGACAGCGCGTCGGCGGCCAGCGCGGCCGCGGCTTCCGCCTGCCCTGCGGCCAGCAGCCGCTCGACCTCGTCCTGCATGCCGCGAGCGAGGGCTCCGAGCGTGCCGCCAACCTGCTCGGCGGGGGCGGTCCGCAAGTACTGCGTGAGAATCTGCGAAGCGGCCGCGAAATCGCGCAGGCCCCGGTACGCGCGAATCCGCGCCGCCAGCACGCGGCCAAGGAACTCGTCGCCACTGCGCGGCGCTTCGAAGTTCTCAACAGCGCTCAAGGCCCGCCGGTACTCGTCCACGCCCCCCGAAGCGAGCAACTCAGCCGCTTGCAACCGCGCCTCGGCCGCCCAGTTTCGCACTTCTTCCGGCCGCGGCGCCTGGGCTGCGCTGGCCGCGGCTTCGTCCGCGTACTTGAGCATCGCCTCGGCGGCCTTGATCGCCCGCGCCCGATACTCGTCCGGCGACAACCCGGCGCGGCCCGCCTCGACCGCCCTCCGCAGGCACATCACCCGCCGATAGCGCGCCTCGTCGCCGTGTTTCGCCGTCGCCGGGACCTTGCCGAACTCCTCCGCCGCCGCGTCGTACCGCCCGGCAAGCTGGAGCGCAACCGGCAGCAGCCAGGCGGCTTCCTCCCGCTTCGGGTGCTCGGGGAAGCTCTCGAGCAAGTTGCGCAGCGTGTCCGCCAGCGCCAGGTAGTCTTCCGGCTTCTTCGAGCGCTCGGCGAGCTGCCCCCACAGCCCGTACGCCAGCCCCGCCGCCTGCGGCGCCTGCGGGTGCCCGCGCTGCTCGCGGGCCAGCCGCCCGAACGTCTCGGCCGCCGCCCGCTCCTGCTTCAGCAGGTACTGGCAGCGGCCCAGCTCGAACAGCACCTCGCCCGCGAGTTGCTTGTCCGGCTCCTCGCGCCGCGCCGCCTCGGTCAGCCGCGGCAGTGCTTCGCGGTACTTCTTGCCGTCGATCAGCACGCCCGCCGTGTAGAGCAGCTCGGCCGTCCCCAGCTCGGCCGGTGCCGCCTTCAAGTCCACGCTCGCCGCGACGTAGAGCTGGGCCAGCGCCGGCCATGCCCCCCCGCGCGTCGCGAGCCGCCGGAATCGCCCCACGCCCGCCTCGCGGCAGCGCTGCACCTTCTGGAGCACGGCCGTGCGGGCGGTCGTGTCCGCGGCCTCGCGCCGCACCGCATCGGCTTCGATCAGGTAGCTGTTCGCATCCCACAGATGCGCGAGGTTGATGTAGAACTTCGCCCCCCGCTCCACCTCGGGCAGTTGCTCCGGGTCCTTGTCCACCAGCGGCCGCAGCGTCGCCCGGGCCTCGTCAAACTTGCCCGCGCGGATCTGTGTGCGGGCCAGCTCGTACCGGGCCTGTGCGCCCACCGCCGGCGGCACGCCCTCGGCCAGTGCGTAGCCCATCGTGCGGGCCGCTTCGTCGAGCCGCCCGCGCTCGCGCTGCGCCATCCCCAGCGCCAGCCGGCACTGGTAGATCATCTCGCCGACCTGCCCCGAGTCCACCAGCTCCTGGAACTTTCGCTCCGCCTTTCCGAGCAGCTCGGCCCGCCGCACCTCGTCGGCCTCGAACACGCCCAGAAAGTACAGCGACCAGCCCAGGTTCAGCATCCCGTCCAGCCGCGATTGCGTCAGCAGGTCGTACACTCCCGCCGCCAGCAGCTCCTCCTCACGCGCCGGCAGATCGGCCGCGATCGGCTCCAGCGCCGCGCCGGCCTGCTCGCACAGCCCGCGGGCCTGTGTCAGGATCGCCGTGATCTTCCCGCGATCCCCTCGCTGCCCGGCCGTGATTTCGAGTTCGTCCAGTTGTGGCCCGGCTCGGCCCGCCATGAGCAGCCCGGCGTACTCGACCCGCCCGGCCGCGAGACGCACCACCGCCGGCAGATCGCCCCCGCGCGCCGGCTTTTCGAGCGCTTCGAGCCAGCGGAGATACTTTTCGTCCACCGTCTTCCACGCCCGCTGCTGTTCATCCGCGCCGCGCGCCCGCCGCGCGCGGTGGCCCCACGCCCGGGCGATCAGATGCAGGTCGTCAGGCTGCGTGCTTCCCCGAAGCTGCGCTTCGACCTGCTCCACCCGGCCCTCCGTCACCAGCCGCTCGAGATCGGCATCGGGCGCGGTGGCGGTCTGCCCCATCAGGGTCGAGACGACGGTGAGAAAAAAGAAACACAGAGTAACCCGACCGGCCCCAGAGCAACTTCGATTGGCGTGGGTGGTTGCCTGCATGTTATCTGTCGGGCATTACGGCGACCCGCTGATGCTCCCCTGCCGGAAGCTGACCGCAAACTGGATGTTCGCGAACCGGGCCTGCACGGCCGCGTCCATCGCCCGCACCACGAACTCCCAGCGGACATTCTGCTCGGCCCCGATCACGACCGCGCTGCCCGGGTCCGCGCCGGCCCGCCTTCGCCCGTCCATCTGCCGCCGCAGCGCGTCGAATCCGTTCTCGCCCAGGGAATCCTCGTTCAGGAACACCGCCGCGGCCTCACCCCCACGCACATCCGCCAGGGCGATCCGGATCTGCGGCCGGATCTCCACCCGCGCCCCGGCCCCCGGCCCGCTGCTCGGGTCGAGCTCCGTCTGCAAGACCCCGTGCTTCACCAGGTCCAGCGACGTCCCCAGCAGGAAGAACACCAGCAGCACCATGATCACGTCGACCATCGGCGCCAAGTTGGGCACCACCTCGCCCGCGCTCGCCGGTCGGCCTTTCATGTGCGCCCCTCCGCCCCGCTGCCCTTGTTGGCCGAGAACACCACGTCCGCAATCTTCGCCCGCCCACAGCCGCGCAGCACCACCTCCACGTGCTTGTACATCACCTGCTCGTCCGCCCGGATCACGCACCGCAGCTTCGTCCCCTCACGCCCCGCCCGCGCCGCGCGCGCCGCCAGCAAACCCTCCACTTCTTCCGGTTGCAGCGCCCGCCGCACCACCTGCTGACCGTCCCAGTCCGCCACCACGTACTCCGCCCCGTCCCCCCCGCCCGCCGCCGGCCGCACCGTGATCGTCACCCGTTGGCCCAGTTCGGTCGGGTCCAGCTCCTGCGCCGCCACTGCCCACGGCAGACGGATCGGATCGTTCTCCACCGCCACCAGTTTGCTCGCCAGCAGGAAGAAAATGATGAGGCACATCAT
>CAZMCT010000111.1:0-13849 GCA_964564785.1 uncultured Planctomycetales bacterium | reverse complement strand
GGCCAGGGTCGATTACACTCGCCTTCGCGCCGGTCTTCCACGAGTTGGGTTGCGGATTGCTCGCGGGCCAGGGTCGATTACACTAGGTTTTGATTTTGCCCGTGGCCAAAGTAAGTTGCGGATTGCTCGCGGGCCAGGGTCGATTACACTCGGCCCAGCAGCGGGAAGCGCAGCGTGGGCGTTGCGGATTGCTCGCGGGCCAGGGTCGATTACACTACATATCTCGAGACTGTGCAGCGTCGCTTGTTGCGGATTGCTCGCGGGCCAGGGTCGATTACACTCGCCCGCGTCTTGCACGACCGCCTCGCCCGGTTGCGGATTGCTCGCGGGCCAGGGTCGATTACACTGTCGAGCTCCACGTCTCCGGTCTGCGGGTGTTGCGGATTGCTCGCGGGCCAGGGTCGATTACACTCCCGCCCGCCCGCGGGCCGCACACTTCGTAGTTGCGGATTGCTCGCGGGCCAGGGTCGATTACACTGCCGGCCGTCACGGCCAGCTGCGCCGCTGTGTTGCGGATTGCTCGCGGGCCAGGGTCGATTACACTTCCCGGCGCCCTTCAGCGCCCCGGAGCGCAGTTGCGGATTGCTCGCGGGCCAGGGTCGATTACACTACCGCCCGCGCAACTCCCGCGGCCCGCAGAACTTGGAGGTGACGACCGTCAAAAAAGCTCGAGCTGGAGCGGCGGCGGCTCGGGCGGTTTGCGCCGTTTTCCCCAAAAGACGCGCATCCGCCCGAACTGCTTGTCGGTGATCGTGAGGATGCGGACCTCCCCGTCTTCCGGCAGGGCTCGTTCGACACGTTGCGCATGAACATCCGCGTTCTCCTCGCTGGCGCAGTGCCGCGCGTAGACGCTGAACTGTAGGCGCGCGAACCCGTCCTTGAGCAGGGCCTTGCGGAACTGCGCGTAGGCCCGGCGGGCCGCTTTCGTGTCCACCGGCAGATCGAACATCGCCACGACCCACATACACCGGTATCCGCTGATGAACATGCCTGCGGACCTTCGCAATTCAGGATTCGGATGCCCCTGAATCTGGAGGGGCTGGATCTCCAAGCGGGGCCCCGTCCTGCCGGGGCGGGTCGGTGACCGCTCCCTGACGGTCACGGATCGGATCGGGCCCTCGCCTGCGCGTCGCGTTCCGCCGGCTCGTTCCCTCCCCTTCGACCTGGGTAGCGCGGGTTTCTTAGGCCGCCGGTATGTCCAGGCGTTTACCGGTCCCTTCGAAGCAGCGGACAAGCGACGCGACCATCCGATGGAGGGCCACGAGCAGCGGCCCGGTCTGGTCGGCGACGCGGACCTCCGCGGTCAGCACGCCCAGCAGTTCCTTTTTCGTTTCGGGCGTCAGGTCGGTCTGACCGGCCGTAGCCAGGGCTCGGACGCGGGCATCCACGAGGGGCCGCAGCGGTTCCATCAGGTCATCCGCCAGGCAGAAGGCGTTTGACCGGTTGGCATGGTGGAGACCCAGGGCCGGCAGCAAGCCCGCCACCACCAGCGCCCGGGCCACCGCAGCCCGGACGACAGCGTAACCATAGTTCAGCAGGGCGTTTAGACCGTCGCCGTCGGTGTCGCGGCGGAAGGAGGAATGGCGAAACGCGAATGGCGGATCGCCGGCAGTGTCCGCGTCGCCTTCCTGCGTTCCACCCTGCTCCAACCCGTCGCTGAGAGGGAGATGGGCTGATGGCGCGAACAGCACCGCCCAGTAGGCTCGGGCGGCCTGGGCTTCGACGTTGGATGGGTCGCCGGAGCGGACCTGGCGGGCCAGGCCGAGCAACCGGGACCGGGCGGGCGAGCCGGGGGGCAGGTTTGCCGCCTGGGCGCGGACTTTGGCTTGGACAAGCTGCCGCCAGAGCTGCTTTTTCAGCGGCTTCTTGACGGCGAGCTGGTCCTGAATCCGCCAGACGACCTCGGTGTGCCGACCGAGGGGCAGGAGCAGGCCGGCGGGGAGGTGGTCTCGGCCGCAGACGACCAGGGCCGCATCGTGCTCCAGGAGCTTCGTCAAGGCGGCATGGGAGTACGTCGTGCCCTGCTCCTCGACGAGGACCAGGCCGATGTCCTCGCAGGGGATGGCGGCCAGGAGGCCCTCGGGCTCGGCGGGCAAGCGTCGCGGGGCGTCGTTCTTGCGCAACAGGAGGAGCTGCTCGTCGCGGACGGTGAGGTGGACGGGCTGCTGCGAGATTTCGAGCGTGCGTTTGATCACGGCCGCCGCCGCGGGCCCACTGCGGGCGGGACGCCCACGCTCCCTCTTATCGGCGGCGGCGGGGCAGCGAGTTCAGTCGCGCTGGAGCACGGTGACCTTGCCGAGGGGGCTGACGCGGACCTTGACCGCGTGGTCGTAACCGGGAGGCGCCAGGGCCTTGAGGTCCGACGGGGTCACGGCGAACTGCTCACGTTTCGAGTTCGGAACCTTGCGGCCCTCGGCGTCCTTGCGCTCCGTAGCAGCCCGGGCGTCCCAGTGGGGAACCACGACGATGCTATGGGGCTTGTCGAGCTTGGCGACGACGAAGTAGCCGGTCTCGCCCGTCTGCTTGTGCTTCATGTAGAGGGTTTCGCCTTCGCACAGGCTCATGACGAAGCGACCGCCCCTGGCATCGTCATCGCGCCGGTCGACGAGCGGATGGGCCGCTTCGATGGAACGGAGTACGGGCGCGAGTCGCCGTCGTTCGGGTTCAGCGAGTCTGCGCAGATCTTCAGGTTTGGCAATGCCGGCTTCGCGTAGGGCACGGAGTCTTGCCAACTTGCGCTGCGCCGCGTCGAAGGCGGAGACAATCTCGCCCGACCAGACTTCCTGTCCCTTCTCGTCGGTGGCGACGCGGATTTCGATGTGGTGGTTGTTACCACCAACGTACGCCCGCTTCGATGCTGCATGGCCGTCAGGAAGCATCTGACCGGAGGGGTAGTCCGGCCGCTTGCGGTCAATGACGACCGGATTGCTCACCGTGCGCATGAGAACCACGGAGCGGATTGGGACGCCGGAGGCGTGCTTGATGGCACCGGACTCGAACAGCTTTTTGACTTCGTTCGCGGAGAAGTCGTCGGGATCTAATCCCGCCTCCTCAAGGCACTGGCGCAGGCGCGCTCGGAGGGCAACGTCTCGCACGATGCCGCTCTTGCCCGGCGGCGGGTCGACAATCGCAGGCTGGTAGCCCGGCGAGGACACCACGGCCCGCGCCCGCCTGCGCGCCGCCCGCTCGTCGACGTGCTTCGTTCGCCGGCCGCGCGCCGCGAGCCGGTCGACGGCCTCCTGCTCGGTCTCCGGGCGCGGCATCCGGAGGTGATTAGGATCGAGCGCGAGAACGCTCTTCTTGGCCGTGTAGTTATCGGTGAGGTTTCCCGCGTGATCCAGGACCGGACCGAAGAGCGTCTCCTCGTGGAGCGCGCCGATGAGCTTGCGCTTGACCGGCCGGTGGCAGATCGGCCTTTCAACTTCACCATCGCCGAAGACGGCCCGCTTTACCGCGGCGCGGAAGTCCTCGCGCGTCTTGAACGGCGGCGGCGGGCCGAGCGGGTGCTGCCGGCGGTAGGTCTCCATCGCCTCCTCGTCCGCCGTGTTGATTCCATCCCGGTCGGCCTGCTTTTCGCGCTCTTCCCAGGCGATTTGCACCTGGCGTGTGCAATAGGCGATGACGACGGCGTCAATGGCGTGGTGGCGATGGTCGCCGCGGTTCTTCTCCTTCCGCTCGTGCTCATCGCCAGTCGGCAGACCGTGCGCCCGCGCGTCGTGCGGGTCAAAGAACAGGCCCCACTCGCGGCGGAGGCGGCTGGTCCACAGGCCGTCGGTGGCGTAAATGCGGCGCTCGCCGCCGCGCTCGGGCAGGCCCTGTCCGTCGTAGAGAGCATCGGCGATGTAGGCCATGACCTGGCGGGTCGCGTACTTCGTGGCGGCCTCCTGCCGCGGCGTCATTTCTTGAATGTCCGTGATATCCTTCTTGAACTGCTCGATCTTCTGCTGGTCGTCACGTTGGGTGAAGTAGCACACCCACAGTGAGTTGCCAGTCGCGCTCTTGATCTCTGAGTACTTGGGCCGCTCGATGTCACCATAGATGCTCTCGACCCACGCCAGGCCCCGTTCGAAACCGGGGCCGTCCGACCAGTATTGGCGGGGTGTGCGGCGTCCCATCTCGCGGTTGCACTTGGTGTGGGCGAGCACGAGATTCGACAGGCCATTGTGGCCGCCGCTGGCACGCGGAATGATGTGGGCCACTTCACAGCCGTCGCCGCTCGCCGCCTGTCGCGGGGAAAGCCCGGCTTGGCCGCAAAGCGGACACACGCAGTTCTGTTGCACACAGAGGACCACCCGGTCAACGGCGGCGCGTTGCTGGGTGATGCTGCGTGATTCGAGATTGAACTCGCGGATGATGTCGTTGCGAATGCGGCTGCGCAGGCGGTTCTTCAAGAGCAGGCGGTCGGCGTCGACTTTGCCCATCCTGGCCTCCCGAGCGAGTTCAACGCAGACGCCGTCGGGTTTCCGGCCGAACGTGGTCATGTATTCGACGAGGTGCCGGCGGACCTCGTGGATCGCTTTGCGCACGACGGGGTTGCTGATGAGCGGCGCGGGCGGCGGCTCGTGCAGCGGCAGGCCATCGGGGCCGATGATTGGCTGGCCATTCTTCATCAGCAGGTGCTTCTTCATGTAGTGGCGGTCGCGGGCGGTCGCGCCCTTGGCCCCGGTGGCGTAGCGCCGGGCGGACACCTCATAAGCACAATCACCGGTCTGCTCGAACTGCTGCCGGAGAACCTCGGCATGGGCCTTGCGAGCCTCTTGTTGCGTCGGCCAGCGGTTGTTCTCGTGGTCGAAACGCTCCATGTAGGGCAGCAGATTCAGGATTGCCCGACGGGAGAGGTTCAAGCGCTTCTCGAGTTTGGGCCGGCCCTTCCAGGCTTCGATCAGCCGGTCGGCGCGGTCGGCGTCAAGCCCCCACCATTGTTGGGCCCCTGCGCGCAGCCTGCCGGCGTCGTCTTCGCGCTGCGGGTCGAACTTCAGCAGGGCGCGATTGACGGAGTCGCGTTGCCGCTCGGACAGCGCGTCCCAGGATTCCACGCCGAATGCGCCATGGATGACCTCGCGGCTGAACCAATCGGTGTTGATCACCCGTTCCTCATCGTTCTCGATGTTGAAGCGGAACTGGGCCGTCTTGGACGCCCGCCCCCAGCCCATGAGATGCCGGAGGTCGGAAACGTTGACTGTCCGCTTGGGCTGGTCCGGCGGCGGCGCGCTAGCGCCCTTCTTGCGGCGACCTTTCTCCATTCCCAGCGGACCGCTGAGGTACGCCTTGATCTTGTCACGCTCCTCGGGCGTCAACGGCCGGACTTCCTTGCCGCGCTCGATGATCCTGAGGTTGTTTACCGTCTCGACGACGAGGTAGCGCGAGGCGTACATGTCGGCATGGGGCGCGCAGCGGTCGGTGGGTTCCAGCACGCAGCGGCCCAGCGTGCCCAGGTCCCAGGACTGACGCCGCTGGCCGAACAACAGACCCTTGTGCCGCCAAATGGTGTCGCCCGATTCATCGTCGAGGGCCAGGCGGAGTTCGGTAGTCAACAAGCGCGCGGTGTCGGTGTCGAACTTCTTTTGCGCATCCCAGAGCCGCGCGAACTCGTCACGGATCATCGTGCGGTCCGCGCAGTGCTCGTAGCTGGCCGCCTTGTTGCGGATGGCCATGCGCCACTCACGCGGCCCCCGACGTTTGCTCAGCGGCCGGCGATCCTCCGACGTGATCGGCGTCACACGCTCGGCGCGGACCAGCGCGATGAACTCGCCGAAGGTGCGCGCGTTCTTGTCGGCCATCTTTGCTTGCACCTGCCTGATCGCTTTCTTGACCCTGCCGTCGTCCTTCGACGCCCCATCCGTTTCCTCTTCGTCGGCGTCAGCCGCATACAGACCTACTGCACCGCGCCGCTGCGCCAGGTGCAACAGCACGCGGCCGAACTCAAACGGGCTCAGCGGCCCGTCGAGGCCCTTCCGACGAAGCTCCCACGGGTCTGCGGCCTCCAAGAGTGCCTTGAACTCCGCCGGCGAAGCCGGCAGCAGGCCGACTTCGACGAGCTTGACGCGCAGCTCACGTTTGCGCTTGGCCCGACGAGCGAGTGTGATTCGCGTTCGCCGTGTCATTCGCCGTTTGGCGTTCTTGGGCTCGCCGCGTTTGTCCTCCGACTCGTCCACGCCGGCGGGGAACACCGAGGTTCCGGTCGTCAACTGACCGGTCACGTCGTCAACCCACGCCGAGCCCACCGAATTGCTGCCAATGTCCAACCCGAAGTAGACTGCCATGGCCCGCTCCGCGGCAGAAGAAAAATGAGGAAATACACTTGACGGCAGTCTGCCGCACTGTTAAGGTTGTATCAAGTGTAATCGACCCTGGCCCGCGGTTTTGCGCAACAAGAGGAATCGCAGGCACCGCCTTCGGGCGACCGCCGCAGCTCGCACCAACGACCTGCGGTTTTTTTGTGCCCCGACGCAACCGAAGTGCGGTCGTCACTGGACGGCCGACGGGCGCTCACGTCGTCATCAATCGCGCCACGTCCGCGGCGAACGCGCAGGCGGCGGCGGGCCAGTCCTCGGCTCACACCGACCGCCGCCGCGCCACTACCGCATCACCACCCCCCGTTGCGTCCGCCCGTCCACGCGCGCCGTGAGCGGAATCGGCGACCGCACATGTCGCACCCGGGACGTCTCCGCCACCGCCGGCAGCCCGTCGAGCCACGCCCAGTCAATGCGGTACGGCCCGGAGTGGTGCACCGTGAAATACTGCACCCGGAAGCTCGTCATGTTGTGGAACAGGTGCGTCCCCTGGCTCGGCTCGACATTCATCTCCGGCAGCGTCGCCTCCACCAGCACCCGCGCGGCCGAGATCTGCGGCCACGTCACCGGAATCCCCAGCCATGAGTCGCTGCTGCCCCACCGCCCGAACCCGATCAGCACGCACGTCCGCCCCTCCGCCACCAGCCGCGCATTCAGCTCGGCCAGCTCAGCCGCAATCGCCGGCGTGTGCCGCGCCTCGAACCCCTGCGGCCGCACGTACACGACGTCGGTCAGCCCCTCCAGCACACCGTTGCCCAGCACCCGCGCGCTCGCCAGCAGCGCCCGCGGATTGGCCAGCTCCGCCTCGCTCACGTCGACCCGCTCGTCCGAGACCAGCATCGGCCGGAGTTGCAGGAACCCCACCCGCATCGGCCGCCCGTGCTCCCGGTCGAGCGTCACCGCCAGCTCGATCTCGACCTCCGCGTTCAGCGCCCGCTTGCAGCAGTCGAGCAGCGCTGCGATGACGCGGTTCAGCGGCACATCGTCCAGCTCCAACAGCGGCGCGAAGGTCAGCACCCGCGGTCCCGGCCGGCCGGTCCCGAGCACCAGCCGGTCCGATTCCGGGTCGTAGGTCGACGCGACCCAGCGGAGCGTCCCGTCGTATTCCGCGGCGCTCAGGTCGGCTTCGACCAGGTACTCATCCTCGCGCGTCGGGTCCCACGGCGGCGGCGGCCCCATGTGCACCGCCCACAGCCGTGTCTGCGTATTCGCCACCATCTCGCGCAGCGACCCGAACGGCGGCCGGTGCTCCGGATAGCGCGGGCAGTAGCTCCAGCACACCCCCCCGTCCACGATCGTTTTGCCCAGCCCCAGCGCCAGCAGCGCCACGCCGTCGGCCGGCGCCGCGGGCCCCATCGGATAGAAATTGTGCGAGCGCAGCACGGCCGCCACGCTCGGGTAGAAGCGCTCGCCGAACCGCTGCCCGACCACTTCCTGAATGATCACCGCCATGCGCTCGCCGCGCGGGTCCTGGCCGATGCTGCGCATGTACTGCTGCGCATCGCGAAAGAACGTCGACGCCCACACGAACTTGATCGCCTCGACCAGCCGCTGAAAGCGCGTCGCGACGTCGGCCTGGTTGTTCGGAATCATCTTCGTCGCGTACGTCCCCGCGAACGGGTGCGCCAGCGCATCCTCCAGCAGGCTCGAGGAGCGCACCGCCAGCGGCGTGTGCATTTGCCCGATCAGCGCCCGCAGGTCGCCCAGCACCGTGGTCGGCAGCTCGCCCCGCTGGAACGCGTGCGCGATCCGCTCGTCCGCCGTGCCCGACAGCGCCACCTCGTACAACCCGTTCGCCGCCATGAACTGCTCGAACGTGTCCGTCGCCAGCACGGTCAGCCGCGGAATGCTGATCTCGGTCTCGCGGAACGTCCCCGCCGGCAGTTCCCGCGCCAGAATCTGCCGGATGAACGCCAGCCCATGCGCCTTGCCCCCCAACGCGCCGCCGCCGATCACGGTGAAGTCTTCCGCCCCGTCCAGAAACCGCCGGTCAAACGGTGGAAACGCGCGGCTGTCAATCCTGTCCGACATGAGTCATACTCCGGCCGTGCACCCGGCGGGACCACCTCACCCCGCGACCACCCGCCGCCGGGCGCCGCGCTTGCCCGTCGCCCACGTCCGCATCCGACCCAGCTCGGCCTCCCAGCCCTTACTTGTCCGCTCCAGCAAGTACATTTCGAACAACGCATCCAGAAGCCCGGCCGCGTCGGCGACGGCTTCCAGCCGCGCCTCCAGCCGCGCCGCCGGCTCCGCCCCCGCCGAGCCCTCCGGCAACACGAGACCGGAGACCGCCAGCCGCGGACCATCCAGCGTAAGTCGGAATTCTCCCCGCGGGCTGCCCAGCACCAGCCCGGCCTTCAATGGCTGCTTGCCCGAAGCCAGCGCTGCCCGCGCCTCCGGCAGCGAGGTCGGCCCGTCCGCCGTGATCACGTCGCTCCCCGTCATTCCGAAGTCGCATTGCAGCCGCAGCACGCGATCCAGCATCACCGTCACATCATCACCCGAGATCACCCGCAGCGAATTCTCCTCCGCCTCCGTCCGATACCACAGCCACGTGAGAAACTCCTTCCCCAAGAAGCCCATGTCCGTGCTCGTCCCGCTGCCCGCGACTTCCGCTTCGGCCGGTGGCCGCACCAGCGTGAACGGCGCGAGCTGTTCGAGCTGCCGGACGCGCTGCGCTCGATCCAGCACGGTCGTGGCCACGCGTTCGGCGTTCAGCGGCTCGAGCCTGGCACCAAATGTCTCGCTGAACAGGACCATCAGCCTGTCCGCTGCCGCGGCCCCTAACGTTCCCAGGTAGACCGTCCGCTGCGCCAGATCGATGAGCACCGGGTACGCCGTCATCCGCCGATACGTGCCGGCCCGCACCTCCTTCGCCGCTCGATCCTGCGCGGCTTGTCGCGCCCGCCGCTGCTCCGTCCGACTCAATTGGGCGCGCCCCGATGCTTCCAGCGCCGCGGCCTCTTCCAATGCCGCGTAGGCCCGCAGCACGTTCGCCGGCACGCTGAGCCGGTCGACCCGCATCGCCACCTGCACAAACTGCCCCACCGTGATCGTCTCGGCCAGCACCTGCGTGTCCAATACGTGCCGCGGGCCGATCCAGCCCGTCTGCGTCTCATCCCCCGCGGCCGCACTTCGCCCGAAACTCCGCGCCGTCAGACGCGCGACGAACCGATCGTCCACCTCCTGCGGAAACGCCCCGCGGATCGCGAGCCGTTGAAACGACACGCTCCCGCTCACAAAGGACATCGCCGTCTGCTCCCCTGACGTTTCATTGATCGCGAATACGGAGGCGCTGCACCCGCATCCGAGCGCGCCATCCGCCGCCCACGCCGGCGGCCGCCGACCTTACGGCCGGCAGCGGCGTGTGTCAAAGAAAACGCACTTCAAGCAGCCCGTTGAAAAAGGGGACGGGTGCGCGGAAGTGGCTGTTGTCGCTATGGTGACGGTGGATTGGTGCGGAGCCAGTCCCTTTCACAGTAGGGTAGGCTATCAGCTTCGGTGAACACAGTCCGTGGAACGTCAGCCCTTGCGTGGACTTTTGGGAGCCCGCAGATAATAGAATGGCGCGGCCCGGGGGGGCTGTGCCGCCGGAGGTTTGCTCGTGCGTGACGCACGCCCATTCGGATGGCTCGCAGCGTCGGCCGCTGCGGTACTCGCCAGTTGCACGCTCATCTTCGATAGCAGTGTCCTCGCCGTGCTGCCGGAAGGGCTCCCGAACGCTGTTGAGGACTCAACCTACACCCAGCCGCTCTATGTCGCGACCGATGGGGCCCGCTGGGAGCTCGTCGAGGGAGCTTTGCCCCTCGGGCTGTCACTCGACGCGGAAACGGGCGTCATCTCGGGCCGACCCGCCACGGCCGGAGGTTACGAGTTCACAGTGCGCGCCACGGCCGGCATCCGCAGCGGCGAACGCGCGTACAGCTTTGCCGTTCTGCCACGACTGCGGTTGGACGCCGGTCTCGAGTCGGGGCGCGTTGGCGAACCCTACTCCAGCGCCCCCACCATCACCGGCGGCGTGCCGCCGTATCGCGTCGACGTCGTCGACCTGCCGGCCGGAATGGACGTCGACGCGGACAGCGGCGAAGTCTTCGGCACGCCGCTCATCGAAGATGACTGGCTCATCGAGTTCCGTGTCGAAGATAGTGGCGATCCGCAGCAGACGACGACGGGGCGCACCACACTTGAGATTCACCCGCGCGGCGTCTCGATTGTTACCGCTGAGTTACCCAACGCTGCCGTGGGTTCGGAATACGCCGCCTCGCTCGAGGCCGAGAATGGCCGGCCGCCGTACTCGTGGCGGGTGGTGACCGGCCTGCTCCCAAACGGTCTGCGGCTGGACCGGCTCAGCGGTGAGATCGCCGGCGAGCCCACCGCCCAATCACGGACGAGTGAATTCACGGTCGAGGTGACCGACTCCGACGCACCGAGTACGACCGCGACACGCGAGCTCAAGATCGTCGTGCCCGTTAGAATCATCACGGATGAATTGGCGGATGCGACCGTGGCAACGAGCTACGAGAGTGCGCTGGGTGCCGTCGCGGGCGTCCCCCCGTACACCTGGGAGGTCATTTCGGGAGCCCTCCCGAGCGGCCTGAGCCTGGATGCTGACACGGGTTTGATCTCGGGCATCCCGGACGCTGCCGGCGAGAAGTCTTTCACTATACGGGTGACTGACGCGGATACCCCAGAGACTTCGGATGAGCAGACGCTGACGCTGACCGTCGGCACCTAGAGTGATAGGAATGTGCCATGATCCGTCGCCTCGCACTCCTGGTCGCGATCGTAAGTACATGCACCGGCGTCCGTTGCACCATTTCCGGGCCCGGTTTAGACCCCAATGACCCCTGGTACCCGCCGGGGTGGTACGTCCCCCTGGACGAAGCGTCGGTGGAGGTCACGATCCGGCAGGTTGTCGACGGCGAAAGCGCGGCGGTGACTGCGGTCATCGAGACTGCCGGCGGTTCTCTTATCCAACTCGATGAACAACAAGAGCTTGAGGTAAACCGCGTCGAGCTGACCGGCCCGAACGGCGCTGGTTACTACACTGCGGAGATCCCGGTCGCGAGGGAATACACGCTCACCGTCACTGAACCGACCCGCGGCGTCGAGGAGACGACAGTCGAGGCGCCCGCCGAATTCGAGATCACGAGCCCCGCATTCGGGGGCGGAGCGTCGCTATCCGGTTTTACGCTCGAGTGGTCGAACCCGGAGCAGGGCGTTCAAGTCCGGCTCACGCTCTCTCAAACCGTGTTCGGAGACACCCAAACCAAGCAGCTAGGGCCATTTACGGATAGCGGTCAGCTCGTCCTGACTGCCGCCGACCTCCGTGATTTCGTCCAAGGGGAAGATCTCGAACTAACCATTTCTAAAACACGATCCGAACGCGATCCCGCCGGTGTGGCACAGGGGGCGCTCTCCGTCCGCGTGTCGCTGCTCTGGACGCTTTCGCCCCGCCCCTAACGCTGTGTACCTATGTGACGGTCATTCGCTCGCAGGGAACTTTTCCCGCAGCAGGGGCGTCGATAATGACGGAATCGGGTCTGCCCCGACAATTGACATCGGGAGCCGACTTCCTAAGAATTCGCCGTGGTGGCGGCCGCGTTGGCTGCTGTGCTCAGGAGCCCGGATAACGAACGAAAACCCCCCTTGGGGACCGTGGATGTCGGCCCGCCGGAGGCGGGTCAACGGCGCTGGAGCCTGCTGCGAGCAGGGGCCTCATACATAAATATCATCCAGCCGGCGCCGTCGGGGCACAGCCCAGGACGGCCTTTGCCGCGGTCCTCCGCGGCGTGCAGTCCCGCCCGCGTAAACGACGGAGTTCCTGCGCCGCGGCCGCGGCGCTGAGCTTGCGGTCCAGACACCCCGCCCGCCCGCCGCTGTCGGTGCGCCCGCGCGGTGTCAAGGAGTGCGAAAATGCCTTCCGGTAATGCCGTCTGGGGCATCGACATCGGTCAGTGCGCCCTGAAGGCGATCAAGCTGCGCGCGGTCGCGGACAACAAGGTCGAGGCGCTGGCGTTCGACGTCATCGAGCATCCGAAGATCCTGTCGGCACCGGATGCCGACCGTGACGAGCTGATCGCGTCCGCCCTCGAGAAATTCGCGTCGCGCAATGACTGGCAGGGCGACCGCTTCATGGTCGGCGTGCCGGGGCAGCAGACCTTCGCGCGGTTCTGCAAGATGCCACCCATCGATCTGAAGAAGGACGCCAAGAAGATCCACGACCTCGTTCGCTACGAGGCCAGCCAGCAAATCCCCTTCGACATCGACGACGTTGTTTGGGACTACCAGATCTTCACCAGCGAAGCCTCACCCGATATCGAAGTGGGCATCTTCGCGATCCGCAAGGATCTGATCCGCAAGCACCTCGATTATTTCACCAAGGTGAGAATCGCTCCCGCCGGCGTGCAAACGATTCCCGCCGCGCTCTACAACTTCTGCCAATTCGACGGCCAGGCCGCCGGAAGCGCGGGCGCCACCGTCATCATCGACGTCGGCGCGCAGAATACCGACCTGATCATCGTCGAGCCCAACGCCGCCTGGACCCGCAACATCCCCCTCGGCGGCAACAGCTTCACCGAGGCCCTCGTCCGCGCCTTCAAGCTCGCGTTCCCCAAGGCCGAGAACCTCAAACGCACCGCCGCCACCAGCAAGTACGCCCGCCAGATCTTTCAGGCCATGCGGCCCGTGTTTGCCGACCTCGTCGCCGAAATCCAGCGCTCCATCGGGTTCTACAGCTCCACCCATCGCGACACCGAGCTCAAACGCGTTCTCGCGCTCGGCAACGCCTTCCGACTCCCCGGCCTCCAGAAATACCTCGAAAACAACCTCACCATCGGGGGCGGCGTCGCCAAGCTCGAGAAATTCAATAACCTCATCCCCAACGTGACGAGCAACGCTCCCCAATTCACCGAAAACGTCCTCAGCTTCGCGGCCGCTTACGGCCTCGCCGTTCAGGGCCTGGGCCTTGGCAAGATCCAGGCCACGCTCCTGCCCACGGAGCTGGCACGCATCGCGGTCTGGAATCGCAAACGACCTTACTTCGCCGCTTCCGCCGCTTCGCTTCTGCTCGCCGCCGCCATCCCCAGCGTCGCCAACTGGCTCGACCACCAGGAGCTGGCCAGCGAACGCGCACGCCAGAATCTCGCCCGGGCCCAGAGCATCGTCGCCAAGGCCAAGACCTATCGCGACGAGTGGAACAAGGCTCACAGCGACCGCAGCAACCAGGAAAACAACGCCAAGGACTTGCTCCAACTCCAGGGGCAGAAAACGCTCCTGCCGCGGATTCTCGTGATGCTCAAAGAGGGCCTGCCCCCGGTGAATCCCCCGGAGTTGGCCAAGGTCACCTCCCTGGACCAGTTCAAAGAACTGGTGGCCTCCGATCCCGTCCGCTTCGACCGCCGCAACCGTGGGCAGATCATCATCGACTCGGTGCGCGTCGAGTACTCCTCCGACGTCGACGCCGCCGATCTCCAGCTCGCCACGCCCCAGTCCACCGGCGGCGGCGGGCGAGCTCCGGGCGGCGCCGCCGGGCGCGCACCCGCTGCTCCATCGGC
>CAZMCT010000110.1:0-13872 GCA_964564785.1 uncultured Planctomycetales bacterium | reverse complement strand
CCCCACACCGCCCGCGCCGCCAGGCGTCAAGCCGCCGCCGCCCGGCCGCCCGCCGGCCCCCGCCGCCCCGGGCAAGCCGCGCACCGATCCGCTCGCCGACGAGCGGGCCCGCAAGTTCCAGGAACTCAAGGCCGAGATCCACCGCAAGCTCGTCGACCAGCTCGACATGACCAAGCTCTCGCAGAACGCGAACGAGGAGATCCGCGAGCAGGTGCGGCAGATCGTCACCGCGCTGTGCGAAGAAGCCAACTCGCTGCTGAACTTCAACGAGCGCCAGCGGTTGGTCCAGGAGATCCTCGACGAGACCTTCGGCCTCGGCCCGCTCGAGTCGCTGCTGGCCGACCCCACCATCTCGGACATCCTGATCAACGGCCCCAAGCACGTGTATGTCGAGCGCGGCGGGCGGCTCACGCTGACCGACGTGAAGTTCAAGGATAACGGCCACCTGCTGCACGTGATCGACAAGATCGTCTCCCCACTCGGCCGCCGCTGCGACGAAGTCTCGCCCATGGTGGATGCGCGGCTCAAGGACGGCAGCCGCGTCAACGCGATCATCCCGCCGCTGGCGATCGACGGGCCGGCGGTCTCCATCCGCCGGTTCGGCAAGGACCCGATCACGTTCGACGATTACATCCGCTTCCGGAGTTGCTCGAGCGAGATCGTCGAGTTCCTCAAGGCGTGCGTGGTGTCGGGCCTGAACATTCTGATCGCCGGCGGGACGGGCTCGGGCAAAACGACCCTCTTGAACAACCTCTCGAGCTTCATTCCCGACGACGAGCGAATCGTCACGATCGAGGACGCGGCCGAGCTCCAGCTCCGCCAGCCGCACGTCGTGCGTCTCGAGACGCGGCCCGCCAACATCGAGGGCAAGGGCCGCATCACCATCCGCGACCTGCTGATCAACGCGCTGCGCATGCGGCCCGACCGCATCGTCGTGGGCGAGTGCCGCGGCGGCGAGACGCTCGACATGCTCCAGGCCATGAACACCGGTCACGACGGCTCGATGACCACGATCCACGCCAACAGCACCCGCGACGCCGTGCAGCGCGTCGAGACCATGGTGATGATGGCCGGCTTCGAGCTGCCGACCCGCGCCATCCGCCAGCAGTTCGCGTCGGCGGTCAACCTCATCGTCCAGGCCGCGCGCCTGACCGGCGGCCCGCGCAAGATCATCTCGGTCACCGAGGTGCAGGGCATGGAGGGCGACGTGGTCACCATGCAGGACATCTTCAAGTTCGAGCAGGACGGCGTGAACAACGAGGGCAAGGCCTACGGCCGCATCGTGTCCACGGGCGTGCGGCCCGGGTTCCTCGACCGCATCAAAGCCGCCGGCGCGTGCGTCGACAATGACTGGTTCCAGCCCCGTGATCTCGTGGTGGACGATTAATCATGACTCCGACCCTCACCCTGCTGGCCTTCGGGGCCGTCGTCCAGAACCTGCTCCTGGTTCTGCTGCCGCTGCTGGGCTCCGTGCTGCTGGCCTACGGCGTCTTCCAGGTCGCCGTCGACCTGCGGACCAACGACCGCAAGCGGATTGTCGACCGGCTCAAGGGCACCTCCGGCCAGCGCCCAACCGAGCGGCTGGACTTCGAGAGCTTCCGCCGCCAGACCATCGAGGCCAGCGGCACCCTGGCGCGGGCCTTCACGCGCTTCAGCTTCACGGCCCGTTTCCAGCGCACGCTCGAGCAGGCCAACCTCTCCTGGTCCGCCGCCCAGACGCTCGTCAACCTGACCGCCATCGCGAGCCTGGTGTTTGCCGCGCTGCTGGTGCTCGGCGTGAGCGCCCTGATCGCCGTCGCCGTCTCCGCGAGCGTCTTCATCGTCCCCATCCTGTACCTCATCCGCCGCCGCAACCAGCGCCTCCGCAAGCTGACCGAGCAGCTGCCCGACGTCTTCGAGCTCCTCAGCCAGGCGCTGCGGGCCGGCAACTCGCTGGCCAGCGCCATGCAGCTCATCGCCAAGGAGCTGCCCGACCCCGCGGGCACCGAGTTCGGCCGCGTGTTCCACGAGCAAAACCTGGGCCTGAAGATCGAGGATGCACTCCGCAACCTGGCCGATCGCCTCGGCGTGCTCGACGTCCGCTTCTTCGTCACCGCCGTGCTGATCCAACGGCAGGTCGGCGGCGACCTGGCCGAGGTGCTCGACAAGATCAGCCACGTGATCCGCGAGCGAATCCAGTTGTTCGGAACCGTCAAAGCCCTCACGGCCGAGGGCCGCCTGTCGGGCTACGTGCTGCTCGGCCTGCCCGTGCTCGTGTTCTTCATTCTGATGTACATCAACCCGGCCTACATGAACCTGTTGCTGACCGACCCGACCGGCAAGGTCATGCTGACGGTCGCCATCGTCATGCAGGTCATGGGCTGGGCGATGATCAAGAAGATCGTCAATATCAAGGTCTAGTGCGTCTCGAGGTGCCTGCCATGAGCGCCAGTATCGTCAGCCTCGTCGTGCTCCTCGCCATCGCGGTCGCCCTCATCGTCTACAGCCTGCTGCCGCGCAAGAACGAGGAACGCTCCGTCGTCCGGCGGCGGCTCTGGGGACGCCGCGGCACCGACGAGACGGCCGAGCTTCGCGCCCGCGCTCGCCAAAACGCCACCGCCGAGCTGGTCCGCCGCGCCACCCCGGTGCTCAGCAAGCTCGTGATGCCCACCTCGGAAGAGGCCACGACGAACCTCAAGCTCCGCCTCGCCAACGGCGGCTTCCGCCAGCCGCACGCCCAGCTCCTGTTCCTCGCCAGCAAGTCCGTCGCCGCGCTCATCGGTCTGATCCTCGGCCTGGTCGGCGGCCTCACCGCCGGCATGCACCTGGCTTCCCTGGCCGGCCTGGCCGCCTGCTGCGCCGGCGCCGGCCTTGTGCTGCCCGAAATCTGGCTCAGCACCGCCGTCAGCAGCCGCAAGCAGAAAATCCGCCACGGGTTGCCCGACACCCTCGACCTGCTTGTGGTCTCGGTCGAGGCGGGGTTGGCGCTCGACGCCGCGTTCAAACGCGTGGGCGACGAGATGGCGACCGTGCATCCGGAGCTCTCCGAGGAGCTGCGGATCGCGACGATGGAGACCCAGATGGGCCTGCGGCGCAATGAGGCCCTCGAGAACATGTCCCGCCGCACGGGCGTCGACGAGGTCCGCAGTCTCGTCTCCGTCGTCGTTCAGGCCGAGAAGTTCGGCACCAGCATCGCCAAGGCCCTTCGCAATCAGGCGGATTCGCTGCGCGTTAAGCGCCGCCAGGCTGCCGAGGAAAAAGCGCAGAAAACCGCCGTCAAACTCATGATCCCGCTGGTGCTCTTCATCTTCCCCGCCATCGCCGTGGTCGTCGCCGGACCGGCCGCGATCAGCGCCCTGCGCGCCTGGCAGAGCAACCCGGGACTCGGCGGCGGTTGAGCCGTCGGTGCCCGCGCCGGCGGATCGGCACCGCCCCGTTCCGCACGGGCCCGCGTGCGGGCCCGCCTGCGCGGCGCGCTGCGGCCCCCGCGCAGTTGCAACCACAGCCGTTGCTCCGCATACTACAGAACGCTGGGCGTACGATTTCGGAGATCATCCCGATGAATTACGGCTTATGCGGCTGGGTGGTCCTGTTCTGTACCGCCGGTCTGACTGCCGCGCAGGGCGTACCGCAACTGCTGCTCTCGCAAGATTCCTGGGACTTCGGACAGGTCTGGCACCCCGAGAGCGTCACGCTCGCGCTCGTCGTGCGGAACGCGGGCACGGCCGATCTGCACCTCAAGGACGTCCGTTCGACCTGCGGCTGCACTGTCGCCGAGCCCGCTCGCAAGGTCGTGCCCCCCGGTGAATCGACCGAGATTCAGGTCCGCTTCGATACCCTCAACAAGCAAAAGGACGTCCACTCCAAGGTCATCATCGACAGCGACGACCCCCAGCGTCCCACCGTCGAGTTCCCCATCAAGGGCCACGTCCTGCGGGCCATTCTGAGGGAACCGCACGGCGGGTTGACCCTCAAGGCGATCGAGAGCCGCATCGGCCTCTCCGCAAGCATCCAGCTCAAGAATCAGCTCCCCGAGCCCATGAAGTTGGAGCTTGTGCGGTGCGATATCGCCGGCTTGGATGTTCAGGTTTCAGAAACCGTTCCCGGACGCGAGGCCAACGTCACGATCCGTACGGTTCGTGAGATGCCGGCCGGGACGACGCGCGGAAAGATCCTGTTCCGTACCGGGCTCCCGCGCGAGCCGGAGTTCGCCATACCCGTGCAGGTCCGGATCCTCGGTCTGGCCGAGGCCATGCCGGCGGCCATTTATCTGGACGACAAGCGGCCGGTCCCCGAGCGCGACGTCAGCATCTATTACTATGGTCAGCGCAACGACTTCCAGCTTGTTGGCTGGGAGTGCAGCCATCCCGGCGTCCAAGTCGTGCTCGGAAAAACCGAGCACCCTCCGGGCATGAATAAACTGAATCCCCCGGTGAACGCCGTCGCGCGCGTGAAGGTAAAGCTGCCCGCTCCGGCGGACGTGCCGAAGGAAGGAATCCAGCTCAAGGTAAAAACCAACGACCCGGACTGCCCGCAACTCGAGGTGTTGATTACGACCAGCTTGCAGGCTTACGAACTCAAAACGTACGGGGCGGTGGGCTTGCGGGACGAGTAACGCAGACGCTGGCTGCGGCCCCCAGCGAGCCCGGCACCGAGGAGATCGCCAGATGAGCGCCCGAAGCTCAAAGACTGCTGCCGCTGTCGTCCTGATTGAGCTCTGCGCATTCGCGGGAGGTCAAGAGCCGCCGTCGGGAGCACCGGCCGGGGGTACACCAAAGCTCGAGCTGAGCTCGAACGAGTTCGATTTCGGCGAGGCTTGGCAGGGACAGGAGTTGAAGAAGGAGTTCACGCTCAAGAACGTAGGCGACGCCCCCCTTACGCTGGAGGTCAAAAGCTCGTGCGGCTGCACCGTGCCGACCAAGCCCAAGAGCCCGCTCGCCCCGGGCGAGTCTGACAAAATGACGATCTCGTACGACTCGGTCAAACGTGTCGGCAAAGCGAACCAGACGGTCACGCTCAACACCAACGACCCCGCCCAACCCAGCGCGAATATCCGCATCAGCGGCAACATCAAGCCCATGTACGAGATGGAGCCGAAGGAAGGGCTGGTCTTCGGCGAGCTTTACCAGAACACCGCCGACACGCGCAAGGTCGCGATCATCAACAAGTACACGGAGCCGCTTCACCTGCGCCTCAAGCCCGGCCAGGACTTCGGCCCGTTCCACATCGAGCTGACTTCCGACGAACCCGGCGCCCGCTACACCCTCTCTGCCACCACGCGTCCCCCGCTCGCTGTCAACCGTTATCAGACCCCCGTCATCATCGAGACCGGCAACACGCTCGTCCCTGAAATCCGCACCATGGTCTACGGCTTCGTTCAGGCGCCCGTCAGCGTCCGGCCGATGAAGCTGTTCTTGCCCCAGAATTCCCCCAGCGCGATGAAACGCGTGCTCCGCGTCACGTTCACCCCCGATTACCCCATTCAGGTCTTGGGCGTGCGAACCTCGCACGAATCGATCCAGGCCCAACTCGAGCCGCTCCGACCCTCCGAGGACGGCAAGCCGGTCGACACCTTCCAGATCGTCGTGACCCTCCCGCCCGGGAACACCCTCCCCGCCGACGCGAGTCCGAAAATCGAGATCACGACCGACGCCCGCGATGAGCCGTACCGCCTGCTCACGGTGCCGATCGAGATCATTCAACCGCCCGCCGCCGGCCGCGCAGCCCCGCCTGCGACGCAAGCCGCTCCGACTGCCGGTTCGCCGAGCGGCGCGAGCTGACCCAGGCCGCTGGAGGGCGCCGGGGCCGTATCAGCCCGTTGCAAAAGGGGGCTGGCTACACGCCAACCAACCATCACGGTGGCACCAGCAGCGACCGCCGTGGTGTCTGTTCCCATTTTCGATGTGTTCCCCCTGTCGACGGGCCGCCGAACGGCCGGCCGCGCGGGTACCGGACGCGAACAGTTTTTCTGCCTGCGGGTGGCTGGACTTGCCGGGGTCCCCGATCTAAGGAGCCGTGCAGCCAGCTCTTATCGCCCGGACCGACCTCGCGCAATCAACGCGCGAAAGAGTCTTGCCCCACCCCCTGGTATTGGGTATACTACCTTCGGCTCCCCAAAGTGCCGCGTCCGGCGCGCATCGGCTCCCCCGGCCGGACGAAGCGGCTCCTTTGTCTCAATGCGGGTTCCGTCCGCGCGCCCCTGGTTGCGCGTCCGTGGGCCTGCTCGAGATTAAGCTCGGCGCGCACGCGCTGGCGCGCTCTCACTGCGCCTGTTTGGGCAGTAACCGGATGGGAGAAGCGATGCTTCCTGGTGAGCCGAATCCCCCAAGCTCACGGCTGCGGAAACTGAGACCGTCAGTCAAGCTGCCGTCGGCCGCCCTGCTTCAGTCACTGGCACCGGCCGACGCGAAAAGACTTCGGCGGCTCCTGACCGAGCCGGTGGAGTACGTCCACGACGACTTTTTCGACCAGCCGCACGCGGCCGACTTGCTGCTCCGCCCGCTCCACAAGTCGCCGGCGGTGCCGGGGTCCGACGACAGCGGAGCGTTTCAGCTCCGCGACGTCCACCCGGCCGTGGTCGAGCTGGACCGCGAGCGCTACCTGTTTCTACGGCTGAATTACTGCCGACAGCAGCTCTTCAACGCCGTGGTCGAAAACTCCGGCCGTCGCCTCACTGGGGATGCGGCGGCGGAACTGCTGCGCTGGGAACGGCGTGTGAGCGAGACGCGCGAGGAAGTGATTCGCGATAATGTTCCGCTCGTTCTGGCCATGGCGAAGCGGACACGGATTCCCGGGGTGGACCTGACCGATCTGATCAGCGAGGGGAATCTGGCGCTGATGCGGAGCGTAAACAAGTTTGACAGCGCGCGCGGCTACCGATTCAGCACCTACGCCTGCCGCGCGATCCTCAAGTCGTTTTCGCGCGTCGCCGCCCGGATGGCCCGCCATCGCGGGCACTTCCCGACCGAGTTCGACCCGGCGCTCGAAAAGGGCAACGCAATCGAGATCGACCGAAAAGCGAGGGAGGGAGACTGCGTGCACGAATTGCGAACCATTCTGGTCGAAAACGCGGCCGGGCTCAGTGACGTCGAGCAGAAGGTCATTCTCGCCCGCTTCGCCCTCGACGGTGCCCCGGCGGACGCCGCTGCCCGGGCCAAGACCCTCGAGCAGGTCGGTGAGATGATCGGCGTGACCAAGGAGCGTGTCCGCCAGATCCAGAACAAGGCGCTGCTCAAGCTCCGCGCGGCCCTCGAAGCCACGGCCCTCACCTGAGGTGCCGCCGGCACCGCGTGCCCGCGCGAGCCCCGCCCCGATCCGCTACCGCCGGCAGCCCGTGTGTGCCGCCACGTGCCCGTTCCGGGCGCGGTCGCGACGCTCGCGTTCAACGGATGAACAGGGGCGGTTTGGGCCGCAATCCCGAAACCCCCCGGTGTTTCATTATCAGACAGGTCGGCTCTTCCGTGGGCCGTGCCCTGCGGCATTTGACCCCCTCTTTTGAGCGGGCCTACCATCTGGTGCGAGGCCCAATTCCGGTGCGTCGCGGGCGGTCCGCGTCTGGGCGCGGGCGCGGGTGCGTTCGAGGGGGCTTTGGGTGGTTTGACTGCGGCGAATCTGCGCCGGTCCTGTGTGTAAAAGCGAGACTCGGTGAGACACGACCCAGCCGTTGACCGGATGTTGGAGCGTATCGCGCCTGGGTGTGACGTCGATCGCGTCGCGCTCGACGAACTGCTGACCCACCGGCCGACCCCCGAGCAACTCTCCGCGCTCCTGGCGGACCCGCGCCCCGAGCGAGTGCGCGCCGCGGTCGCTTATCTCGGTATGTTCGGCTCGGTCTCGGAGTCCCCCGTCCTCGCCCTATGTCTGCATCATGATGACGACGGCGTCGTGCGCCTGGCCGAGCAGTGCCTCTGGGCACTCTGGATGCAGGCCGGCCCGCCGGACGCCAACACCGACCTCGCCGTCGCGGTCGCATCGATCCGCGACGGGCATCTGGACGACGCGCTCCGCCGCCTCGTCAACCTCACGGCCCGCGAGCCCGGATTCGCCGAAGCCCACTTCCAGCGCGGCCTGGCCCTGGCACTCGCCGGCCGCGACGGCGAAGCCGTCGGCTGCTACGAACGCGCCTTGCAGCTGAACCCCTACCACTTCGCGGCCGCCGCCGCGCTCGGCCACGCCTCCGTCGAACAGGGCGATTTGCGAGCCGCCGTGCGGTATTATCGGCGGGCCTTGCAGATTCACCCGCGACTCGACGGCGTGCCGCAGGCGATGCAGGACTTGCAGACAATGCTGGCCGCCCGCCGCTGAACCGGCCGCGACCGCAGGACAGGTGCCTCGTGGACCGCGTGCTGCTTTTTGGCGGTTCGTTCAACCCCGTTCATCACGGCCACCTGATCGTCGCGCGGGCCGCGGCGGAGCAGCTCTCGGTTTCGCGGGTCATTCTGGTGCCCAGCGCGCAGCCGCCGCACAAACAGGACCGCCCGCTCGCTCCGCCGGCCGACCGGCTCGAGATGTGCCGCCGTGCCGCCGCCGGAGAGCCCGGGTTCGAGGTCAGCGACTGGGAACTCGGCCGGCCGGGGCCGAACTACACGCTCCACACGGTCGAGCATTTCGCCGGGCAGTTGCCCGATTCCGGCCGCGACGAGCTGTTCTGGCTCGTCGGCCTCGACAGCCTGCACGAGCTGCATACGTGGTATCGGGCCGGCGAGCTCGTTGAGCGCTGCACGATCGCCACGGCTGCCCGGCCGGGCTCGAACCCGCCCGCCGCCGCCGACCTCGGTCGCCATTTCTCGCCGCCGCAAGTCGCCCGGCTGCTGGCCCATGTGCTCCCGACGCCGCAGGTCGAGATCGCCGGCACGGACATTCGCCGCCGGGTGGCGAGGGGGCTCAGCATCCGCTATCTGGTTCCCGAAGCGGTCCGCGACTACATCGCCGCCGCGGGGCTCTATCGCACGTAACGGAAGCCGTCGCGGCCGCGCGGGGTCTTGATTCGTGTTAGGATGCGGCCGGTTTTCAAGGAGATGCAGGTGTCCACAACGAACCGACGCGAGTTTCTCAAGCTTGGAGCGCTGGCGGCCGGCGCCGCCGCCCTCGGCAGCCTGACACCCGCGTGCAGCGCCCCGGGGCGGCGGGCGATGCCCGGAGATCCGCGGCTGGTCACGCCGCCGATCGAGCGCGTGCGAATCGGCTTCGTGGGCGTGGGCGGGATGGGCACCAACCATGTGCAACAACTGCTGAAGGTGCCGGGAGCCGAGGTTCGGGCCGTGTGCGACATCGTTCCCGAGAAGGTTCGCCGGGCCCAGGATATCGTGCAACAGGCCGGTCAGCCCCGGCCCGCGGGTTACGACCGCGGGCCGCGCGACTTCGAGCGCCTGTGCCAGACGGAAGACCTTGATCTGGTCTTCACGGCCACGCCGTGGGAGTGGCACGTGCCGGTGTGCGTGGCTGCCATGCGGGCCGGCAAGCACGCGGCGACCGAGGTGCCCGCGGCCGTCACGCTCGAGGAGTGCTGGCAGCTCGTGGAGGAGTCGGAGAAGCACGGCAAGCACTGCGTGATGATGGAAAACGCCTGCTACGGTCGGGCCGAGCTGATGGTATTGAACATGGTCCGCAAGGGCGCATTCGGCGAGGTTCTGCACGCCGAGTGCGGCTATCTGCATGACCTGCGCAGCGTGAAGTTCGCGCGCGACGGCGAGGGGCTCTGGCGGCGGGCGCACGCGCAGCGCCGCAACGGCAACCTTTACCCCACGCACGGCCTCGGACCCGTCGCACAGTGCATGAACGTCAACCGCGGCGACCGCTTCGATTATCTCGTGTCCATGAGCGGCCCCTCCCGCGGCCTCCAGCTCTGGCAGCAGGAGCGCCTCGCAGCCGATGACGAGCGCCGCAACGAGACGTACGTCCTCGGCGACGTGAATCTCACGCTGATCAAGACGGCCCTGGGCCGCACGATCTACCTCGTCCACGACACGAACCTGCCGCGGCCGTACAGCCGCATCTTCCTCGTGCAGGGCACCCGCGGCCTGTACATGGGCTATCCCGACCGCTTCCATATCGAGGGCCGGACGCAGGGCCACGGTTGGGATGAGGGGCTGGACGGCTATGCGGCTGAGTTCGAGCACCCGCTCTGGCGATCGGAGGAGGTGAAGAAAGCGGCCGGCGGCCACGGCGGGATGGATTACCTCGAGGATTATCGGCTGATCGAGTGCCTGCGCACCGGCCGGCCGACCGACATGAACGTATACGACGCGGCCGCGTGGAGCTGTATCAGCGAGCTGACCGAGCGCTCGGTCGCCCGCCGCAGCCGCACCATGGACATCCCCGATTTCACCCGGGGTCGGTGGCAGAGCACGCCGCCGCTGGAGATCGTCGGGGCGTGAGGGCGGCACGCGGGCGCGGGGGGGCGGGTGGCGGTCGGTTTCGTAACCTGGCGTTTCCGGCGCGGGGCTGATGCGGCCGGTTGCGCACGGACGCACCCGGCCCCATCAGCCCGTTGAAAATGCAAACCGGCTCCGCGCCCGGCGACCGATACGGCAGCGCCCCGAGCCACTTCCGCCGTGCCTGGCCGTCTTTTCAACGGGCTGCTATGCCTGGAGATCACGGGCTGCTATGCCTGGAGATCCAGGCCCGAACCGGGGTGATCGCGGCTCGGCTCGCGCGGTGGCTCCTCGGGCGTTTCCGACTCGGCCTCCGGCGCCGGGCGGCCCTGGCTCCCGCTGCCCTCGGCATCGGAGTAGACCTGGCTGTCGCGGTCGCTGTTCTCGATCACGTTCTGGAGGTTGTCGGCGAAGGTGCCGGCGACGCGCTCGACCTCGTTGGTTTTCTCGCGCTGCCGGTCGGCCGCGGCCCGCCCGGCGGCGCCGGTGGTTTGGTTGACCGAGCCCATCCAGTTGGGAGGAATTGCGGCGGACATATGCGCCTCCGTGCGAGCAGATCACCACAGGGGCACAGAGGACACAGCGAGAACACAGAGGAGAATAGCAGTCTGATGCGGTTCTCTGTGGCCCTCTGTGCGCTCTGTAACTCTCTGGTGAACGGACCTACGTGGCTTCCGGCTCGGTCACCAGCTCGCGCTTACGGGCCTGAAGCTGGGCTCGTAGCTGGGCCAGGATGGCCGAGTGCATCTGGCTGACGCGCGATTCCGACAGGTCGAGCGTCTGCCCGATCTGCTTCATCGTCATCTCCTCGTAGTAGTACAGGACGATGATCAGCCGCTCGGCCCGGCTCAGCCCGCGCGTCACCAGGTCCTTGATGTCCTGCTTCTGGGCCTCGGCCACCGGGTCGCTGCCCCGGTCGTCGGGCAGCACGTCGATCTCGAACACGTCGCGCTGCGAGTCGGGGTCGGTGTACTTGCGCGAGAGCGAGATGAGCGATACGGCACTGGCGTCGCGGAGCAGCTTCTGGAACTGCCCGCGGCTCATGTTCAGGCGCCGGGCGATCTCGTCGTCGTGCGGCACGCGGCCGAGCTCGGTCTCGAGCATGCGTGTCGCGTCGGCCAGCTTGTGGGCCCGGTGGCGGACCAGACGCGGGACCCAGTCCATGTTCCGCAGTTCGTCCAGAATCGCTCCGCGGATCCGCGGGGCGCAGTAGGTCTCGAACTTCACGCCGCGATCCAGGTCGAACGCGTCGATCGCGTCCACCAGCCCGAAGATGCCGGCGCTCATCAGGTCGTCGACATCCACCTCGTCCGGCAATTTGGCCCCGATCCGCTCGGCGTTGTAGCGCACGAGGAAGAGATAGTGCTCAATCAGCCGGTTGCGGGTCTTGGTGTCCCCGGTCGCGCGATAGTGCCGCCAAGCGGCATCCAGGCTGGCTTTGTCGGGGTACGTTCGCGTGCGGTGCTCGCGGCTGACCCGGCGTAACCGGCCGATGGGCGTGCGTGCCTGGCTCATGATTCTACCCCGCCTTCGCTGGACCGGACCTCGGCTCGTCCTCACCCGCCGCCGCTTGGAGGGCCTGCACGGCCGTGATGTGCTCACGGTCGATCGCCATCTTACGGCGCTGGAAATGCTCGCGCAGGACGTACTTCGCGGCCCAGCCGGCGAACTGCCCGACGACCGCCCCGGCGAACATGGCCAGCAGTGCGCGGAACAACACGACCGCCGGGGCATTGCCGGCGTACAGCCCGGCGACGAGCGCTACCGCGAACGCCAGCAGTCCGATCTGGGCACTGGTGGTACGGATCATGGTTCGACGTCCGTGTCTTCCTATCGGTCCCCCGGCGCGCCTCCTTGCACGGTCGCATTAGAGCAGCAGGCTCGCCAGCCGTGGCCAGAGCCCACCCGCACAAACGCCCGACGCCGCGGCCGGCAGCCGCTCACAAATCCTGCCTATGCATACACTTGCCGGGCAGCGCGGGAACCGCAGGCTCAGCGGCACCTCACCCCGAGCGGCCCGCGAAACGTGCGGATCCAGCGGTACGTATCCCAGTCGCTCCACGGAGCGTCCGAGAAAGCGCTGCGCCGTGCGGATCAAGCGCCCCGCCACGCTTTCGGCCTCGGACCGGGACGCGGCCATGTTGACCACCACCCCGGTCCGCGGCCACGGCCGATCGCGGGCCAGCAGCTTGAGCAGGCCATAGCCATCGGCCAGCGCGGCCGGCTCCGGGGTGACCACCAGCACGAGGAGGTCAGCCTGCGCGCCGAGGCTGCGAAGCTGCGGGCTCAGACCGGGTGAGCAATCGACGAGCAGCCAACGGTGGCCGAGCCGCGTCGTCGCCGGCGGCTCACCGTGACCGTTGCCGTGATCGCCGTCGCGGCGATCGGGCGTCAGCAAGCGCAGTCCGCGCAGCGCAAATCCGCGTGGGTCGAAAGGGAGGGCTGGGGTCGCGATTTGCAGCAGAACCTCCGAATGAGAGGCGGTGGCGCTTCGGGGAGGTTGTCGCTGGGCCAGCAGGAGGCCGGCGTTGAGCGCGAGCGTCGTGCTACCTACACCGGGCTGACCGCTGGTAAACAGGACGACATGCCCCCTGGGCGGGCATCCATTCCCGTGCCGGACCACCTGAACATCGCTGCGGATGCTCATCCCGCGGATCCGCAGTCGACCCCCGTTCACGCGCTCTATGTCAATAATAACTCCGATAACCTCTTTCCGCAAGCGGGTTCGATGTCCCGGGGGATGTTTTGTCCGGTGGTGATGTACGAGACCGCGAGGTTGAGCTGCCGAAGCACATTGAGGATGACGCCGTAACCGACCGCGTCGTCCAGCCGGGTCAGGACGACACTCGTCAACCCCAGCGGAGCGAATCCCTGAGCGACCTGGGCCTGCACGCCCGGCAACAGGATGGCGGGCAAGACGAGGTGCACCTCGTCCGGCCGGGCGGCGCGGAGCAGCGACGCCAGCCGTGCGAACCGGCCCTGTTCACGCCGCCCGACGCCCGGGGTGTCGATGAGCAGCAGTTCGAACGGACCGACGGCTTTCAATGCGGACCGGACGTCGGTGACGGTCTGCGCGGCCTGGAAGGGGACGCCGATGACCTCGGCGTAGCGGCGCAACTGCTCGTGGGCGGCCGGGCGCTGCATGTCGAGCGAAAGCACGGCGACCTGCCGGTTCTGCCGCAGCTTGAAGTCAGCCGCGAGCTTGGCCACGGTGGTCGTTTTGCCGCCGCCCGAAGGGCCGACGAACGCGACACGCCGTGGATTGCCGGTCGGCAACTGCAACCCGCCATCGCCCGGCAGCAGGGTGGCGAGAAACTCGCGCAGCGCAGCGCGAACGCGTGCGGGATCGGCCGAGGACTCGCCGTGCCGGGCGGCCGCCTGGCGAACGATCTGACGGGCCACGTCTTCGGCGACCTCGCGTTGTACGAGCTCGACGTAGCAGGGATACCAGGGCTTGGGCACGGCCGGCGGCGGCTCGGTCGCGGGGGCCGCGGCGACTGCGGGTGGTGCCGCGGCGGGG
>CAZMCT010000109.1:0-14200 GCA_964564785.1 uncultured Planctomycetales bacterium | reverse complement strand
CCCCCCCCCCCCGACGAGGAATCTGGCCGCGAACGCAAGCCACCTTCATTCCCGGCCAGCTCCCTCGTCGCTTTGCTCCTCGGGATGACAACATCGCGAGCACGCTGAAACGGCAATCCGCAACTCGCCACTCGCTGTTTGCGATTCGCTATTTCCTCGCGATCGTCTCCTGCCGCATCTTGTCTTGCAGCCGCATCAGGCCCTCGATGAGCGCCTCGGGTCGCGGCGGGCAGCCGGGGATGTAGACGTCGACCGGCACAATCAGGTCCACGCCCTTCACCACGTGATAGCCGTACTTGACGTACGGCCCGCCACCGATCGTGCACGCCCCCATCGCGATCACGTATTTCGGGTCCGGCATCTGGGCGTACAGCCGCCGGATGCGCGACGCCATCTTGAACGTGACCGTGCCCGCTACGATCATCAGGTCGCTCTGCCGCGGCGTCGCCCGGAATGCTCCCGCTCCGAACCGATCCAGGTCGAACCGCGACGCACCCGCGGCCATCATCTCGATCGCGCAGCACGCCAGCCCGAACGTCATCGGCCAGATGCTGTTCTGCCGGGCCCAGTTCAGCGCCCAGTCGATCGACGTGACGATCACGTTCTCTTCGAACCGGTCCGGGAGCCAGCCTTTTGAGCTCTCAGCCATCCGCTCTCAGCCTTCAGCCAGAACACCGCGCTTACGCGGCCGCCTCCGGCCGCTCACGCGCCGGGGCATCCGCCGCACGCGCGGCCCGCTCCGGCCGCGCCGCCGTGATCCGCACCCAGTCGAGATACCCGAACCGCCACAGGTAAATGAAGCCGACGACGATTACTCCGAAGAAGAACAGCATGTCCCACACCGCGGCCAGTCGAACCGATCGCAGCGCCTCCCACTCCGCACCCCCCGTCAGGCCCCCCCCTCCGAACACGACCGCCCACGGATAGAACAGCGCAAGTTCCACGTCGAACACGAGGAACACGAGGGCCACCACGTAGAACCGCAGGTCGAACTGCACCCATCCCGGCCCCACCGGCACCTCGCCGCATTCGTACGCCGAGTCCTTGTCGCCGCCCGGCCGGCGCGGCCGCAGGAGCTTGCCGAACAACAGCGCGCCCAGCGCCATGGCCACGGCGGCCGCCGCAAAAACCACCACCGCCTGGATCAGCGGCACACCGCCTTCGGCGAAAGGAAGCGGTTCACCCATGAAGCGGTCCTCAGAGGATTCGCTCGCGGCCGGCGCGGCGAATCCGCATACACTAGCAGCGGCGGCCGAGGCCGCAAGAGCCCGGAAGACCACCACAAAGACACTGAGGCACAGGGCCAGCCGGGAGCGCTGTTGTTTCGAGCACGGCCGCCGAAACCCGCGGGCCACCAGCGCCGCTCATCCCGAGCACGGCCGCCGCAGGCGACCGGCGAGGAATCCGGCTGCGAATGGAAGCGACCTTGCTTCTCGGCCAGCTCCCTCGTTGCGGCGCTCTGCGGGACGACACCGGCTGCGCTCCTCGAAACGACAAACCGGCACTCCTCGCAAGTCCACAAGTGATCTTTTCTCCTGCGTGTCTGCATGCCTCCGCGTTCACTTCGTCTCGGTCGGCGGGCTCGCCGGCGGGGGGTTCGACGGCGCAGCGGCCGCCGCCGGCGGCTTCGCCACCGGCTGCTCGGTCAGCGCCTTGAGCATCTCCTCGCGATGCGGGCGGCCGGCCGCGATGATCGCCTCCTTCATGCGGCGGGCCCATTCCGGCAGGCGCCGTTTCTGCATCCAGACCGGGATCGGAGTGCGGAGACCCTGCCGGGCAAGTTCGGTGAACTCGACCACGGCGCTTCGGCGGTCGTAGCCGGCGAGGTCGTGCAGGGTGCCCATCTTGAGGCACTCGGTCGGGCACGGCTCACAGCACAGCCCGCAGAACATGCATTTGGAATAGTCGATCGCCCAGCGGCTCATCGCCCCCCCGCGCGAGATGCCGGTTTCCTTGTCGACCTTCCGCGGGCCGGTCGTCTTGATGTAGATACAGTCCACCGGACAGGCCCGCGCACAGGCCCCGCAGGCGCTGCACCGCTCGATCTCGTACCAGTGAAACCCGCGGTAGCCCGGTTGCACCGTCGGCGGCATGTCCGGGTACTGCACGGTCACCGTCCGCGCAAAGCAGTACTTCAACGTGATGCGCATGCCGATCAGCACGGTCTTCAGCGTCTGGTAGATGTTGCGGACCTGTCTCATCCGAGTCCTCTTCGCGGTTTTCGTCTGGGTCTTGGAACTTCAGACCGACAGGCAGCGGCCCCCCCCCGGGCCGGCCTGGAGTCAGGCCCGAATCCGGCATCTTCAGCTCGCTTGCGGGGTCGCCCGCCGCCGCCTTGACCATCGTACCGTTACGGCAGTGCAGTTCAATCATCACAGGTCCGCCGAATAATGGAATAAAGACCTTTTCAATAGCAGCTTGTCCGGCAACTCCACGCAACGTGCGGGCCGCTTGTCCGGTTCGGCCGCCCGGCAGAAGATGAGGAGCGGGGCGGAAAACGGGAGGCCTGATGAACGCAGCCATCGCGGCTCGGATCGGCGTGGAACAGCGACCGGACGAACTCAACCGCCACTTATGTCGGTGGGGGCGCGAATTCGGCTCGCGGGTGATGGGCGCGGTGCACATCACCTGCGCGGATGAGACGGAGCAGAGCTGCGCCGAGTCTTTTCAGCGGTGCCTAGTAGACGACACGCTCCCGGAGCTGGGGCCGGGCCGCCGGGCTCCCTTTCGGCTGGCTAACGCGGGCGCGCAGCATGAGGCCGGAGCGGTCGCGATCGCCGAACAACATTTCGCCCTCGCCTTGGGTGGTGCGCCGTTTGCCGTGCTGCTCGTCAAGGTGAATGCCCACGTCGGAGTGTGCGGCAGCGGCCCCACGAGCCGGTTCGGCCCCTTCCTGCGGTACGGCCGCGAATCGACCGCGTGCGGCGCGCTGCACGCACTGCTGGCGGGGGCAGACCGGCCGTTTCTGGTCGAGCTGCGGCGGCGCTTCGCGGAGCGCGGGCTGGATCGCGTGGCGCTGCTGCTGGACGAGCGTGGCGTTGCGCCCGACCTGCGGCAACTGTACGCCGCCGTGCTGAACGCGCAGCTCCAGGCCCGCGCCGCCGAGGACGAGATCGCCGCGCTGCGGCCGAGTTCACCCACGGTCTTCCTCGTGGCGTCGGCCGTAACGCTCAATCGCCCGGAGGGCGACTCGGAACTGCTGTGCGGCTGGACGGAAATCGACCGTCGCGGCGGTTCGAGCAAGCGGGAAAGCGTGCAGTTGGGAGACGACCCGCGGAAGCTGAAGGTCGAGTGGTGCGGCGGAGCGCTGCGCGTGGCGGAGCGGCCCGCGCAGCAGCCCGTAGCGAAAGAAAGCTGGCTCCGCGCCAAACCGCCATCACAGTAGCTCAAATCGCCACTCCCGCGGTGCCGGTCCCCTTTCCCAACCGGCTGCTATGGTCAACCAGAGGGGGCCGAAGCGGTGGATTCGCGCTCCACAAGAGTCGGGGGCAGCGCACGGGCGACGAAGGTGCGCCGAACCTGGTCGGCGCGAAGCCGGTCAAGCAGCACGAGCGTGGCCTGCTTGGCTATTTCGTAGCTGGGTTGGCGAACCGTAGTCAACGGCGGGTTGGCGTAGGAACTGGTCGGCGCATCGTCGACGCCGACGATGGATAGGTCGTTCGGCACGGCGCGCCCCGCGGCACGAGCCGCCTCGAGGGCCCCCATGGCCATCGTGTCGTTGCAGCAGAAGATCGCCGTCGTGTCCGGGCTCTCGCGGAGGATCTGCTCGCAGCCCTGGTATCCGGACCAATAGCTCGTGTCGTAAGACCCGTGGAAGATCCGATCCCCGGAGACCGGCAAGTCATTTGCCTGCATGGCTTTAAGAAATCCACGCGAGCGGTCCCTGGCGGACGCGTGGTTGGAACTGGCCGCGATGAACCCGATTCGCCGGTGTCCGAGCCGCAGCAAGTGTTCCGTTGCAATCTGGCCGACGGCCACGTCGTCCGTGCGGACGTAATCAAGCCCGATCCCGGCCCCGTCGCTGTTCACAATCACGACGGGGGCGTCCTCGGCCGCCAACTCCCCCAGGTAGCTTTGGTCCAGCGTGGGTTCCAGCAACAGCATGCCGTCGACGTGCCCGCTCCGCAGCATGGTCGAGAAGCGGCGCTCCTCGATGAAGCGAGGATTCGCGGCCGCGAGCAGGAGCGAGTACCCGGCCGCGTCGAGCGTGGCGCAGACGGCGTCCAGAATCTCGCCGTGGTGCAGATCACTGAAGACGTGGGGGTACGCTAGCGTGACCAGGGCGACCGTCTTGCTCTTCTGCGAGGCGAAGCGCTGGGCGAGCATGGACGGAACGTAGTTCAGTTCGGCCATGATGCGCCGCACCAGCGCCACGGTTTCCGCGCTCGGGCCGGGCCGGCCGTTGATGACGAAGGACACGGTGGTTTTGGAAACGTTCGCCCGACGGGCGATCTCGTCAATGGTGGCCATAGGGTCGGCTCACGCGGCCCGCAGAACGGGCCCGCGCCGGCAGTATACAGCGCGGGCCGCGTTGGGATGCGTGCAGGGCGTTGGAACCCTCGACGGCTCCGGCGAACGGCCGCCCGATCCTGCCGGCTGCGGTCAGCCGCCGACCAGCAGGGCCACGAACGGGTTGAGGTCGTTGAACCCGAAGCTGCCGTCGCCGCTGACATCGCCGTTCAGCAGGTAGCAGTCGGGATAGGTTGCCTGCCACGACTCGGGGTTGCTCAGCGCCAGCACGAACGCGTTGATGTCACCGAAGTCGAGCACGTCGTCGCAGTTCATGTCGCCCGCGAGCGTCTGCGTGATTCGCGACACCGTGACCGACAGGTAATCATGGAACGTTGGCTTCACCGACCCGCTTTCCGTCGGGCGTTCGCTGTACAGCAGGAGCGTCATCTGTCCGCTGGCGTCGATGAACCGTGAGAAGTCGCTCGTCAGGTAGCCGGTCAGCAGACCGTCGCGGTTGCCCGCCCAGTTGTCGAGGTAGCGGTTCTGGCCGTAGAGGCCGGCGCCGTTGCTCCATTGCCCCTGCGTGTAGTCCCAGGCGTACAGCTCGACCTGCGTGCACTGGTCGCCGTAGCCCTCCCACAGCAGCTTGACAAGATCGATGTCGGCCGGGTCCTCGGCGATCGTCAGCTCGAACACGTGCGTCGACTCCCAGCCCGTGGTCGGGTTCGGGGAGATGTAGCGGTTCGGGTCGGTGTCGCCACCGTTCGCGTCCGAGAGCGCGAGCTTGGTGTACGAGGCCGCGCTGAGCTGCGTGTTGACCGGCCGCCGGATGTTGTTGACGCTGCTCCAGGAGGACGTCTGCGTGCCGTAGCCGAACTTGTCCACGCCGGCCCCGCTCGTGAAATCGTAGGTCGTTTGTTGCGCCTGTACGATCCGGAACGCGCCGCCGACCGCCTCGCTCACGTCGCTGTCGGCCGCGGTGGCGACGACCTTGATCCGCGCCGCGGGACTGGCCGTGCTCGGCACGGTCCAGTCGAAAAAGCCGCGGTTGATGGAATTGGCGATGAAGTTCCAGCTCGCGCCGTCGTCGAGGCTGTAGTACAGGGCGATGGAGGGAATCGTCACGTTGTCGGTGTCGGTCGCAACCCATTCGATCCGCAGGGGGTTGCCCGCGACCAGCAGCTCGCCGCCGTCGGGGGCGATTACGTGCACGCTCGGGACGGCCGGCGTGTGGCGGGGGACCTGCATCACGATGCAGTGGATCGCCCCGGCGGCCGGAATGATGTCCCAGCAGTCGATGGGGACGATCTCGACGTCGGGCCCGGCCGCCAGCGCCCATTTGTCGAGGGCGTCGGCGTCCTCGTCGGCGTAGGAGGGATTCCCGGAGGCGTACTGCGGAACGAAGATGCGGTCGTTGACGCGGAAGGCGTTCGTGTAGGTGTAGTGCGTGGTGTAACCGCCCTGGATCGCGTTCCACGCCCACGGGCGGTAGACCTCGTACCCGAGGTTCTCCATGTACGGCACGGCGTTGTTCGTGATCTGGATCGCGGTCGCGTTCGAGCCGGGCTTGAACTGCGAGATGATGACGGTGTCCTCGTCCACCAGGTAGAGCCACATGTCGATGTGACCGGTGCCGTCGACCGTGCTGGGAAGCTGCGGCATGACGTGCAGCGTGTCGATGCCCTGGTAGGTGCTGTAGAGCTCCTCGATCAGGTCGATGTTGAAGCCGCCGGCGGCGTTGTTGTCGACGTTGACGAGGTTGGTGACGAAGGCAGTTCGTTCCGGCCCCGGCTGGAAGTTGCCCCCCGAGTAATACAGGCCGATGTCGTAGGTCGGCATCGACCAACGGTCGTCGCCGATCAGCGTAGGAATGAAGTTGTCGAGCGGACGGGTCGGATAGTAGTGGCTATCGACGATGCCGAGGGCCCCATTCTGCCAAATGAAGTGCGGGCCGTAGTCGCGAAGCCAGACGGACTCGGACGAGATCACGAGGAACTGCACCTTGCTCATGTCCGCGCCGTGGGCGATGAAGTCGTTGGTCGCCGTCGTCTGCTGGGACGCGCTATTCACGACGACATAGGCGATCTCGTCATGGTCCGGATCGGCCGTCAGCGCGACAACGCAGTCCGTCACGGTAGCCGTCCAGTGCCCCGTAATGTACTTGAACAGCACCCCGCGGACCGGCGTGTACTCGGGCGGCGACGCGATCAGGCCCGAGGTCGGCATGTCTCGAAGCTGGACCGCGAACGGCGTCAGCGACTGCTGCGGGTCGAAGGGCGTGCCGCCCTCCCGGACGCGCGAGACCGGAGGCGGGAGCGACTCGTCCGCCCCGCCGGGCAACGTGCCTTGTGCCTGCCCGGTGGGCCAGGTTCCGATCACCGCGATGCACGACAAGACGAGGGCGATTTGCGGGCGCACCATTCACCTCCTGGATCACGCTGGGGGATGCACGGCCACACTGCCGTACGGGTATCACCATTGTACCGCGCGCCGTCCGAGCGGCGAAACCGATCTGCTGAAGATCGGACGATGAAACGATTCATCCACCCCGGAGGTGGCCGCAGTCGGAGTTTCAGGCTACACTTTCTCTGGACGTCGCTCAGTCGCTGCTAGTCGGAGGCCGTATGGCCGGCCCCCCTCACATCCTCGCCATGCCGTCCACCACCGAACCATCCGAGTGGCTTCGTCGACATGACCGGGCGATCGCCGAGCTCGAGCGCCGCTTTCATCGGTTCGGCAGCCTCTCCCCCGCCGAGGTCGCCCGCACCGCCTTGCGATTCGCGCCCAAACCTATGCGGCACAGATGCTTCCGCGTACTGGCCCGTGCCGGCTGGCTGAGCGGCACGGCGCGCATCCGATTCGACGCCTTGGACAATCCGGCGTCGGGCGGCCGGCCGGGCTTCGGCCGCGGGCTGGCGTTGGTTCGGCTCACGGTGTTCGGGCTGCCCGGGCAAGGCGTGCCCTACCGCGAGAAGCACCGCCAGGATGTGTTCCAGCAGTTGTGTGCGGAGATCATGCGAACGGCCGTGGATACCGACTCGCTGCGAATGGTCGCGGCCCGGGTGTTGAATCACCCGGACGTGACGGGGGACTCGGTTCTGGCGGGAATGCTGCGGGGCTTCATTGCGCAGCGTGAAGCGTCGCTGAAGACGGGGGCGACGCCGGCCGACCGGCAACGGGAGCTGGAAGCGGAATCCAAGCTGCGCAGGGCGTTCGGGGAGCCGCTGCGCACGGCTTACCCGACGCGGGAACAATCGCTGGCGACGTTCGCCCGCCTGCAACGCGAGTTCGAGGGTTTGGTCGCGCAGTTCGAGGAGTCACGGGCTCAGATCGTATTGGATCGGATGCGCGACTTGCGGCGGCGGGTCCCCGCCCATATTCCGGCCGAAGATCTGCAACGTTGCGAGGAGCTGTACGACAAGCTGCTGCGGCGCGCGGGCACATACCGGCGACAGATCGAGGACCTGGCGAATCAGGCGGCCCGGGCGGCGCAAGACGGCGACGATGCCACGGCGGCCTGGCTGCGGCGCCGGCTGCACGCGATCCACGCGCTGCTGCCTAACCTGCTCCCGGCGGACCGGTTGGCGGCACTGGAGGCCGCGATCGCGCAATCAAGTACGGTTCACGAGGCGCGGGAAGCGACGCGCGAGCTGCTACAGGTAGAGCGGGACGTGGCGGCGAAGATCCGGAATTTGGCGGGAATCATCCAGCGTTTTCACGAGATCGCCGCCCGCCTGCCGCCCGAGGACAACGCCTATCGCCGGGCGGCGCTCAACTACCGCCACGCGGTGGAGGAGATCAGGGGCATGGACACCGAGTGGCTGACGGGCCTCGTGCTGCGGCTCGAGACGCTGCTGGGCGATCTCGACGATCCGAGCGGGAAGATTCAGACGCAGCTGGATCACTTCGTGGAGAACGTCCGCACGGCTCTCAATCGACTGTGCCTGGAGATCCGAGCCAGGCATCCGCGGCGGCCCGATCGCCCCGCGCCCCCGCCTTCGTCCGTCTAGCGCGGCCAACGTCGACTACTATTGCGTGTCCAGCGGTGAAGCCGCAGAATGCCGGGTTCCACAGCCACGGAGACGAAATCCGGATCCATGACGCAAGCCGACACCATCCTGGAAGCGCCGGCGGCAGGTGCAGCGCGGCCCGCGGCCGCGACGCGCGACAAGCGCGTCACGTGGTACGATCGGGCGAAGTTCGCGCTGGTGCGCTGGTTCCTGGCGGCGTGGGTCGCGGTCTTCAGCCTGCGGGGCCTGTACCTGCTCGGCAACTGGTTTGGCTTCGCGGAATACCTGATCAACTTCAAGCGCCGCGGGCGCTACCGCCGCGAGCTGCGGGCGGCGTTTCCCGAGGGCCTGGCGCCGGCTCGCGAGCGGCGGATTATCCGCGGCTATTTCCAGCGGACGCGCTGTGACAAGCTGTTCTACCTGATCTTCGATCGCCTGCCGCGGGAGAAGATCATGCGCCGCATCCGCTTCCACGGCCGGCAATTCCTGGACGACGCCCTGGCACGCGGGCGGGGCGTCTACGTGATGCTCTCACACCACGGCTCGCATCACGTGGCCGCCCTGCTCATGGCGTTGCTGGGCTACAAGTGCGCCGGCGTGCGCGACCGCAACGAGGGCACGCTCCGCCTTTACGTGCAGGAGAAGTACGCCCGCACGTTCCCCGAATACGCGGGCATCCGCGTGCTCTACGCCGACAGCTTCCCGCGCGATATTTACCGCTGCTTTCGGGAGAACCGCGTGGTCGGCAGCGCCCTCGACGTGAGCCGCGTCCGCGGCCTGATGCTCAAGACCTGCCCGGTGCGGATCTTCGGCCAGACCCGCGAGTTCCTGACCGGCACACTCCAGGTCGCCCTCCGCTGTCGGGCCACCATCTGCCAGGCGTTCGTCGTCTCGCGGCCGAACTTCTACTTCCGGTTGATCGTCAAGCCGCCGCTCTACATCCCCGCCGAGAACGACCCGGGCGAGACGCCCGAGCGGATCGCCCAGCTCATGCAGGCCTACGCCGACGGCATCGCCGCCCACGTCCGTGAGCATCCCGACCATATCAGCCGGGTCTGACGCAGCCGCCCCGGCGGCCGCGCAACCTGGTCCGCCCGCGTCTGCCGCGCCGGGGCGAAGCCGCGTAGGCAGGGCCGCGGCGCCCCCGAGAGTGTTCCGCGTTGGTTCCGATCGCTTGCCCACGCGCCCTCCCTCTGGAGCCGCCTCGCGGTGATTCGCCAAAAGCGCCGCGCCTCACAAAACCAACTGGCAACTGGGGGACCGATCTCCGGTCGGTCAGTTGACAGGCCGGAGGCCTATCCCCCAGAGGTGACAGGCCGGAGGCCTGTCCCACAGGGATGACGGGTCGGTGGCCCACCGGCACATCCCCGGGGAGGCGGAGTATTGGGAGGCCGTCCGCGACGCGCTGCGGAGCTCGCACGTGGCGGGGGTGACACCTCGCGCCCACCGCTGGCAGCCCGCGGCCGCGGCCGGTAGAATCCCGCCCGCGCCCGCCGCGGGTACGGCGGGGCGGGAGAGGTCTGGGCGCGGTGGTGCGTGAAGTTCGTCCTGGTTGACCGGATTGTTGAACTAGAACCCGGCCGGCGGATCGTGGCCTGCAAGGCGGTCTCGCTGGCCGAGGAGTATCTGGCCGACCATTTCCCGGCGTTCCCGGTGCTGCCCGGGGTGCTGATGCTGGAGGCCCTGGTCCAGACGGCGGCCTGGCTGGTGCGGGCGGCGCTCGATTTCGCACCGAGCCTGGTGTTGCTCAAAGAGGCCCGCAACGTTACGTATAAGAGCTTTGTAGCGCCGGGACAGGTGCTTACGCTCGAGGCAGACTGCCAGTCGCTGGAAACGGACCAGAGCACGTTTGCGGGCCGCGGGCATGTGGCCGGCCGCGAGATCGTCAAAGGGCGGCTGGTTCTGCGGCACCTGACCTTGACCGGGACGGGCGCCGGCGACGTGGAGCTGGATGAGCGCTTGCGGGCGCGCCAGCGGGAGCTGTTCAAGCTGCTGTGGAGCGGCAGCCCCGCCGGGCAGACCGCGCGGCAGATCTGAAATCGGACGACCGAGCACAGGAGCGGCGGATGGCCACCATGACCCGGGACGAGATCTTCGAGAAGGTGCAGCAGGCGCTGGTCGAGGCCCTGAGCGTGGAACCGGACGAGGTCACCAGTGAAGCCACCCTCTTCAACGACTTGGGAGCGGAGTCGATCGATTTCCTCGACATCATCTTCCGCCTCGAAAAGGCCTTCAACGTCAAGATCTCGCAGGACGAGCTCACGCCCAGCGACATCGTCGGCAATCCCGAGTATCAGGAGAACCGCCGGTTGAACGCGGCCGGCATGGCGGCCCTCAAGGCCCGGATTCGCGAGGGCAACTGGGCCGCGTTCGAGAAGGACCCCAGCATCGACAAGATCCAGAGCGTCTTCACCGTCGGCACGATCGTCAGCTTCATGGAGCAGAAGCTGGCGGCCGCCCGTTAGCGAGGCTTTTGTGCGCTGGATCTGGCTGGACCGCTTCGAGGAATTCGTGCCGGGCACGCGGGCGGTGGGGGTGAAGAACGTCACGCTGGCCGAGGAGCACCTGCACGACCACTTCCCGGGCTTTCCGGTCGTGCCGGCCAGCCTGCTGATCGAGGGCATGGCGCAGACGGCGGGCATCCTGGTCGGACACGCCCGCGACTTTTCCGAGAAGGTGATCCTGGCCAAGGTGCGTCGGGCGGTGTTCCACGAGCTGGTGCGGCCGGGTGACCAGCTCCGTTTCGTGGCCGAAATCGACGACCTGCGGGCCGAGGCCGCCATGACCCGCGGCCGCATCGTGTGCGGCGAGCGTGTCGTCGGCGAGGTGGACCTGGTGTTTTCGCACATTGATCAGAACCTCAGCGGGCTAGAGTTCCCTGAGGAGAACTTCGTATTCACCGAGGAGTTCATGGCGCTGCTGAAGACGGCCGCGCCGCAGGCGGGCGAGAGGATCAAGCTGTGAGCAGTCGCCGCGTCGTCATCACCGGCCTGGGCCCGGTCACGCCGCTGGGGATCGGCGTGTCCGCGTTCTGGAACGCGCTGTGCGAGCGGCGCTGCGGCGTGCGCCGCATCCGGGCCTTCGACCCGGCCCGCTTCGCCTCGCAGATTGGCGGCGAGATCGACAACCTGAACGTCGGCGATTACGTGCCCAAGGCCTACCGCAAGGCGGCGAAGATCATGGCCCGCGACATCGTGCTCGCCGTCGCCGCGGCTCACCAGGCCGTCTGCGATGCGCAGCTTCGGACGCGCTGCCTGCTGGAACGCGGCGAGGTCAGCGGCGAGCCGAATATCGACAGCACGCGCTTCGGCGCCAACATCGGCGCCGGACTGATCTGCGCCGACCTGCCCGAGCTGGCGGAGGCACTGGCCGGGGCGAGCACCAACGGCCGCTTCGATTTCGCCCGCTGGGGCAGTGAGGGCATGAACAACCTCACACCGCTGTGGCTGCTGAAGTTTCTGCCGAACATGCTCGCCTGCCACGTCACGATCGTGCACGATGCCGAGGGCCCCAGTAACACGATCACCTGCGGCGAGGCCAGCAGCCATCTCGCGATCGGCGAGGCCTATCGCACCATCCAGCGCGGCGCCGCCGACGTGTGCATCTGCGGCGGGGCCGAGAGCAAGTCCAATCCCATGGCCCTGCTCCGCCAGCAGCTCGGCCAGCGCCTCAGCACCCGCAACGACACGCCCGAGCAGGCGTGCCGCCCGCTCGCGGCCGGCCGCGACGGCACGGTGATCTCCGAGGGCGGCGGCCTAGTCATTCTCGAGGAGCTCGAGCACGCCCGCCGCCGCGGGGCGCGGATCTACGCCGAGCTGATCGGCTTCGGCGCCGGTCACGATGCGTACATGGCCCCGCAGCCGAGCCGCCCGCACCCGCAGGGCCGCGGGACGGCCGTGGCCGTGCGGAAGGCCCTGGCCGACGCGGCCATCGGACCGCAGCAGGTCGACCTCATCGCCGCGTTCGCCTGCGGGCTGGTCGAGCACGATCGGGCCGAGTCGGCCGGGCTGTGCAGCGCTCTCGGGCCACGCGCGGCCAGCGTGCCGGTCATGGCCATCAAGGGCGGCCTCGGGAACAACGGCGCGGGCAGTGGGGCGATCGACTTCATCGCGGCCGTGCTGGCCGTGCACTCCGGTACGATCCCGCCGGCCCTGAACGCGACGCCGGTCGATCCGGCCTGCGGCTTGGAGGTGGTCGCTGACGGCCCCCGGCGCTGCGAAATCCGATCTGCGGTCTCCACCGCCTACGCTCTCGGGGGCGGCCAGAACGCCGCCCTGGTGATTCGCCGGATGGATGCGAGCTGATCGCTGAGAGCTGATCGCTGAGAGCGGAGAGCCATATGAACCGTCGTGTGGTCATCACCGGCATGGGCTGGATCACGCCGCTCGGTCACGAGCTCGAGGGCGTCTGGAAGCGGTTGCTGGCGGGCGAAAGCGGCATTGCGCCGACGACGATCTTCGACGCCCGCACGTTCCCGACGCAGTTCGCGGCCGAGGTCAAGGGGTTCGATCTGCGGCAGTTCATCCGCGAGCGGTACGAGCCGCACGCGACGTGCAGCCGCAACGCGGGCTTCGCGCTGGCGGCGGCCGAACTGGCCTGGCGGGCGGCGGGCCTCGACGGACGGGGCGGGGCGGATCCCGAGCGCGTGGGCGTGTACCTTGGCGGCGGCGAGGGGCCGATCGATTTCGACAATTTCGTCGCGGCCGCCATCGCCGGCTGGGACTTCGAGCAGCGCACGCTCGACACCCGGCGCTGGGCCGAAGTCGCCAGCGCGAGTCTGACCGCGGAGCGCGAATTCGAGCAAGACCCCAATTGTGCCGCGTGCCACATCGCGTGTCGCTTCAACGCGCAGGGGCCGAACTTCAATACGCTGACAGCCTGCGCCGCCAGCACGCAGGCGCTGGGCGAGGCGGCCAGCCTGATCCGCCGCGGCGACGCCGACATCATGATCTCCGGCGGGGCGCACAGCATGATCCACCCGCTGGGCGTCACCGGCTTCAACCGCCTGACGGCCCTCTCGACCCGCAACGACTCCTGCATCACAGCCTCGCGGCCGTTCGACCGCACGCGCGACGGCTTCGTGCTGGGCGAGGGCGCGGGCATCCTCATCCTCGAGGAATACGAGTGTGCGAAACGCCGCGGAGCGCCGCTGCTGGCCGAGATCGTCGGCTACGGCTCCACGGCCGACGCCTTCCGCGTCACCGACATGCACGAGGACGGACGCGGGGCGGCGGCGGCGATGCGCGGAGCGCTGGCCGACGCGGGCATGCCGCCCGAGCAAATCGACTACATCTCCGCCCACGGCACGGGCACCGAAGAGAACGACAAGATCGAAACGCTCGCGATCCGCACCGTGTTCGGCGAGCATGCCCGCCGGGTGCCGATCAGCAGCGTCAAGAGCATGCTCGGCCACCTGATCGCCGGGGCGGGCGCTGTCGAGCTGATCACGTGCGTGCTGGCCATTCGTGACGGGTTGATCCCCCCCACGATCAACTACCGCGAACCCGACCCCAACTGCGACCTCGACTACGTCCCCAACACGGCCCGCAAGGCCCGCGTCGACGTCTGCCTGAGCAACAGCTTCGGCTTCGGCGGCCAGAATGACACGATCGTCATTCGCCGGTGCGAGTGAGCCTCGAACGTACCTTAGAGCGCTTGTCACAACCCTTCATGACAGGTCTGCGGCCTGTCACTCCCGGGGGACACTGGGGGACAGGCCTCTGGCCTGTCACCTGACC
>CAZMCT010000108.1:0-14280 GCA_964564785.1 uncultured Planctomycetales bacterium | reverse complement strand
GTGCGGCCCCGCGACCTCGGCTCCGCCCCGCCGGGGCCGCCGGGCCTGCGTTTCCGGCCACTGGCGAGCCGGTCGCCGCCGATTTACGATCTTCAGAAATGGGTGGCCCGCGGGTAGTGGCGTGCCGCTGGACTTGTGACTACAATGCAGGCTCGGCGGTGGTCGCGGTTGACAGCCCCCCGGGAGAATGAATGCAAATCCATGCTTCGAACGTCTTTGTCACCGGCGCAACCGGCCTCATCGGCGGCGAACTGGTGCGGACGCTCGTGCGAACGACCGCAGGCAAGATCTGGGCCCTCGTGCGCCCGGTTTGCAGTTCGGCGCCCGCGCTGCGTCTGGCCGACCGCCTGCGACGCTCCGGGGACGAGGCGGCCAGCCGGCTGGGCATCCGGGCCGTCGCCGGAGACGTGGCCCTGCCGCGCCTCGGTCTGTCCGACACCGCGTTCGACGAGATCCGCCGCGGCGCGGACATCGTCATCCACAGCGCGGCCGAGACGTCCTTTATCCGGGCTGCGGCCTGTCAAAAGACCAACATCGCGGGCGCCGAGAACCTCATCGACTTCGTACGGCAGTGCGAGCGCCGACCGCTGCTTGTGTGCCTGAGCACCGCGTATGTCAGCGGCGTCGTGGCCAACGCGTGCCTCAGCGAGTCCGATGCGCTCGGCAGCCAGCACCACAACGAGTACACCCGCTCCAAGGCGGTTGCCGAAGAGCTCTTTCGCTCCAGCGGTCTGCGGCCGCTGGTAGTCCGGCCGTCGATCGTGCTCAGCGCCGGTGTGCCCGACCCGGCGTTCGCCCGCGCCATCCTTGGTTTCCTCCCGCTGATTCGCGACCTGGAGGCCGTCCCGATCGATCCCGCGGCACGGGCGGACACGGTGCCGGTGCAGTTCGTCGTGGACTGCCTCATCCGCCTCCTGGAGCTTCCCGAGCGACGGTACGACTGCTACCACCTCTCGGCCGGGGAGGGTGGAGCGGTGACCCATGGGCAACTGGCGGCCGCGCTCGACGCGTGGTACGAGCGACCGGTTCCGTTGAAGCTGGTTCCCCCGGGTCAGTGGACGCGCGAGCTGCATCGCCGGGCGTTCGGCGCGCCGCCGCAGCGACGAATCTTCGCGACGCTGCGAAACTACCTGCCCTTTCTGAACATGAACGTGCTCTACGACAACAGCCGCGTGCGGCAAGAGCTGGGCGAGCGTTTTCCGACGCCCCCGCCGCTCTCGTCGTATTTCGGCGAGATGCTCCAGCTACTGACCCCTCGCCACGACGCGCAGCGACTGCTGCGCGCCCGCCGTGCGTGAGCGCCGCTGCGACCCGCACCCGATTGTCCCCCCGCGCGCGTCGGCCCCGGGGCTCCCCGCGTGTCCGACGCCCGGCCGCTCAGACCGAGTTCAGGGCGTGACCGGCACCGCCGTCGGGCGCGGCGCCGGCACGAACAGCTTCTCGCCCATACCGTGCTTGAGCGCGTACTCGTACAGTTGCGGCAGATGGTTCAGGACGGTCAGGTCATCGTGCGTGTCGGTGCCGAGCGCGAGGCTGACACGGTGCTGCGGCAGCACTTTGAACCAGCGGTCCTGTGTCGACAGCGGCATCAGCTTGCTATTGAGCTCGTAGACGATCCGCGCGTTCGCCAGCGTCCGGACCACCTGGTCCATCGAGGTGTTGGGGAACTGCACCGCCACGTCCGTGTGCGCCAGCAAGACCGGGCACGGCCAGCGACGCGCCTGATTGGCCAATTGCGTCAGACCCGCCCAGTCGACGTACTCGAACAGCACGTAGTCCACCCCCGACAAGTGCGCCCGCACGTGATCGAGCAGGCCCTTGTTCAGCGGCCAGTTGATCTCGGCCCCACAGTAGATCTGCACCCGGTCGCCCCAGCGCTGCCGGGCCTTGCGGACCTCGGCGACGTACGAGCGCGTTTCTTTGCCGAACAGCCGTTCGAACTCTTTCTCGTTGTGAACCTCGCGCGACGACGGCGTGCAGAACATGTGGTCGGCGATCCCGATTCCATGCAGCTCGTAGCCCTTGAGCGCCGGCGCGTCGAGGTGGGCCTCCACCAGCTCGTCGATCGTGTAGGCCCCGTCCGAGAACGGCGTGTGATTGTGCAGATTGTAGATGCCCTGGCTCATGGCTCCTCCCGGTCACCGTCGCACATCCCGCGGCAGGGCAGCGGCGACGCCGCGACCGATCGCTCAGCCTCAACCCCCGCGTGGACTCGCGGCCGAACCCGCGCCGCAAGCCACTGATCATCCAATCCAAACCCCGAATGCACCAGAGTCCCGAGCGCCGCGCTGGAAACCCCTATTCGTCGGTTGGGCCCGGCGGAGGACGACCGTACCGAGGTCCAACCTCGTTCTCACCCGGGACTATACATCGCGCCCCCGGCGCTGTCTAGCCGGGATCGCACCCAATCGGAAGCCGCCTTCCCCAACCGGGCCGTCAGCTTCAGCGATACTGCGGTGAGTTCCGGGCAACGCGGGACCGCTGCCAGCTATTCCTGGGGGGGAGCCGCAGACGATTGGACGACCTCCCGGGTCACTCCTGCCAGGTCGAGCAAGCGGTGCGCGAAGAATCCGCGCGCGACTGCGCCGACTCCGGCCCCGAGCTTCGACAGCCGGCGCCCAATTTGCGGACATACTTGCGGAGGAAAAAGTGTCTGCGGCGCGAACTTCCGGCAGCGCCGAACGTAATGGCAGTGAACCTCCTGAGAGTTGACGCTTCTTCTCCTCCTCTGACCCTCAAGGCGGCTGCCATCCGGTGGTCGCCTTGAGCGTTTATTCCGGTGCGGCTACGCTGCCGGGTGACAGGGGCGCGACCCCGGCCCGTGGAGCCTAGACAGCCCGACTTGTGGCAAGTCGGGGCCGGGAATCGTCCCCCTCGATTGCGATCGCCGGCATGATCGTCCGAAAGCTCTAACATGCTTTCGTTCAACATCTTGCGCGTTGGGACCGTCGCTGCCGGGCTGCTTGCAACCTCGGGCGCAAGTAGCGCCGCCCAAGCCGCGGAGCCGGCGCGCGAGGTCCACATCCGGCCGGCCGATCGCGACGACCACGTCGCGTGCGATGTTCAACTCAGATCACAAGATCCTGTAGAATATGCACTTGCGTTATTCGAGGGTGCCCGGCCGATCGGGCTCGGTTCTGCCCTCGGACCCGGCGCAAAGGACAGCTACGTGTTCGCGGTGCCGGCCCGTTACACGCCGGGTACCCGAGCTTGGCTGCTCGAGCCGGATCTGGTCGCGCGTGCCCTTCAAGAATGGCCCGAGTCCGCCCCGCTTCGAGCGACCGTGGACGCCCTCGGACCGGCCGGCCGGAGTGCCTGGCTGCGGGCCGGCACAAATCAGGGAATCGCGGTCGGGGACACCTTCTGGCTGCGAATCGCCGGCCAGCCCACCGCACGATTTGATGTGCGATTTGTCGCCCCCGGCCTGGCCTGGTGCTCGGTCGAACCGCTGGCCCGCGACCCGGCCGTCCGCACGGGCTGCGAAGTGGCCGCGTGGCCGGCACCCGGTGACCGGCGCGCGGGGCGCCTCGGTTCGGCCGTCTCATTCGTGGAGCAGCGCAGCGGTCAGTTGTTGGCCTGGATTGCCGCGCCGCCGCCGTCGATCGCGTGCCCGGTCGAAGCGCACGTCGACTTTTTCCAATCGGGTCAATGCGTCGGACACGGCATCGTCGAGCGCCGCGACTCCTGCTTCTGGTACGTTCCGTTTACGCCGTTGCCCGCGGGAGCGACCGCGGTTCCCGCCTCGTCACCGGCCGCCTCGGCGCCCGCGGCCCGCGCGCCGCGCGTTGGCGACGACGTCCGTATTCGGACCATTGCCGAGATCGCCGAGCGCTGTTACACGGCCCGTGTTTTCGACATCGACCAAGCCGGTGTGCTGGTAAACGCCGGCGAGAACGACGACCTCGACCTCGGCCAGCAACTGACCGCGTATCGCGACGGCGTGCCAGTCGCCCTGCTGGTCGTGCGCCGTGTGCAGCGCAGCTACAGCGTCTGTGAAGCACGCATGACCGCGCTGGCGGAGGGTGCTCCGGCTTCGGCAGCCGAGCTCGTTCGAATCGGTGACGAGGTTCGGCTTGTTCCACCGCGGCCCAGCCCCCCGGCCGTCGGCGTAATCCGGGCCGCGACGCCCGACGGGGTGTTTACCGCCCGCGTCGCCGCGGCGGCCGCACCGCTCGGCGCCCCGTTGGCGGTTCGTCGGGCAGATGAAACGCTGGCGGCCGCAGTCCTGTTGTGGAGCGATGGCGCCGACGCCGGCGGAGTCGTCTTGACGCCTTCGAAAACCCGCGTGATCGAGCCGGGCTGCCAACTCCTGTACGACCCGCCGCCGGCGGAGCCGTTGTTGCCGGAGCCCGAGACGATGGAGACGGGCGCGTCGCGCTGAGCCGCGAGATCGCACTGCAAGTCGCCCACTCCGGTTCGATTGCTAACGAGGCGACCAGCCCCTTTCTCATGCGGCTGGTATAATGCAAGCGGTCGTGCGACGGCCGCTCGCCCCGGGCAGCACGCCGTCCAGGATGTGTTGTAAGTCGTTTCCAGCAAAGCGTTGAGGGCGTAGCTCAGTCGGTAGAGCAACGGCCTTTTAAGCCGTGGGTCCAGGGTTCGAGTCCCTGCGCCCTCATCCCGTTCGACCAACACCCGCGAGGTTGCCCGGCCACCTTGAGCCGGGAATAATGAATCGTGCGGGTGCGGTGTGCCCGCAATCCGATCTCTGCTGGCTGGCAGGTGCACTCATGAACGCTCGCCCAACCCGCGACCGGCCGTGGCGTGGTTTCACGCTGGTTGAACTTCTCGTCGTGGTGGCCATCATCGCCCTGCTGATCGGGATTCTGGTCCCATCCCTGGGGGCGGCGCGGAACCACGCGAAGGACGTCAAGACGCGCGCGACCCTGAAGGCGCTCGGTGACGGCCTCGAGATGTTCCGGACGGATAACGAGCCCGAGGTCCGAAAGACCGGCGGCTACCCCCCGTCGGCTGCGGCCGACGATCCGACCGAAGAGGGTGAGCAGTGGATCTTCGGTGCGCAATGGCTAGTGCGCTACATGTTGGGGAAGGACTATCGGGGCTTCGTGCCGCGCAAGAACGTCCCGGCCGACATTCTCGACGACGGCACACCCGGCTACGAGCAGAAGCACTGGTACGACACGCCCAGCGAGAACTACGTCTCGGCCATCGATCGCGCCGGGCCCTACGTGCTGCCGGAAGGGTTGCGGCTGATCCAGCCCAAGAATCTCCCGAACAAGCCACCGGGAGCGATGTTTTGCGACGAGAAGACGTTCGAGCAGGCGATCATCGGCGACGCCTTCGACCGCCCGGTCCTTTACTACGCCGCCAATGTGAAGCTGGCCGAGCGGGGCACGGCGCCGATTGCGGGGTTCGGCGGCGACTCAGACCCGCCTGGGGTGTACACCTACCTCGACAACGGCCTATTCACTGGAGCCTGCAAGGGTGAATCGTGCACGTACCAGGCTTGGGACCTGGCCTCGATCCTGGGCGAGAGCGGCGCGGACCCCAACCACCGCTACAAGCTTTCGCAATTCGGCGATGATCTGACGCCCGACCCAGACAGCCTCAAGGCCGACGCCGATGCCGGCAGGGTGACATTTCCGCTCTACATCCTCAACCGCAACATCTTCGAGACGTCCCAGCGCAAGTCGGCCGTCCCTGCCCGCAAAGACTCGTTCCTGCTGATCACCGCGGGACGAGACGGCATTTACGGCACCAAGGACGACGTCCGCAACTTCGAATGACTCGCGCCCGCCGGCAGTGTCCGTCCCCGAATGCCCGAGGGGCACCCGAGACACACGGAACGCGGGTTATTGGCCCGCAAACCAGTTTTTATTGATCCCCGCGCGGAGACCTGCTACACTGGCTGGCGCCGAGAGACGTGTGTCGGTCCGTCGAGCAGCGTTGTAGGTCGAGTAAACTGGGCGGGGAGAGGAGTCACCGATGCGCAGTGATTTTGCGCCGCGGTCGGGGTTCTTGGGTTGTGGCGTTGCGGGGGCGGTGGTTGTCATCCTGGCGGTCTCGGCGGTCGGGGAGGACCGCTGCGTCCTGGTTGAGGAATACACGGCCACCTGGTGCGGCCCGTGTGTGTTCTCCGGGCTCGCGCTGAGCCAGTTGCAGGATGAGCACCCGGACGATCTTGCGCTGCTACAGATTCACATCAGTGACGCCTATTCAATCCCGTGGGGCAGCAGTCGGTTCAACTCGTATCCCAATCACGGCTCGCTGCCGAACGTGTGGTTTGACGGGCTGATCCAACACGTCGGTGCCGACGAAGATGTCTACGACGTGTACGCGGACACCTTCGCCGACCGCGACGCGATCCCGGCGGACGTGCGGCTCGATTTTGGAGCGGCGCAGATCAGCGGCGCGACGTTCCTGTACCGGGCCCGCGTGCGGCTTGCGGCCGGCGCGGCGCCCCGCAGTGCGCGGCTTTACATGGCGCGGGCGCTCGACCACTACCCCGCGGGTGCACACCATCGCAATTGCCTTCGCGAGGTGGCGACTTACGAGACGCTCGACCTCCAGCCCGGCCAGACGTATCTTGTCGAGCGCACGATGACGTTCGACTCCGCCAGTTGGGGGGCGCAGCATAATATCCGCGCGCTGGCCTGGCTCGAGCAGCCCGTCGCCACGGGCTCCCGCGAGGTCTACCAGTCCCGCCGCATCTCTTGGCCTTTACCGCCGCTGCCCCCGGTGTACGAACTCGGCGATCTCAACTGTAGCGGCGTCGTCAGTTTCGAGGATATCAATCCCTTCGTCGTCGCAATTACGGACGCCGCCGCCTACGCCGCCGAGTATCCCGACTGCGACCGGCAGCTCGCGGACATCAACCAGGACGGCACGGTCGGCTTCGCCGACATCAACCCCTTCGTCGCGCTGCTAACACTCGACGCCGCGCAGGCCGGCGACCTCTTGAGGCAGCTGCTGAGCGGCCTCGTCGAATGATTCCCGCGTGGCGGTGGCGCAACCCAGCCCCGATGCCGATGGCCCGCGGCTAGTCCCCCGCGAGCAGCCGCCGCACTGGTTCGCTTAGCGAATGCAGCGGCTCCGCCCGAACACGCGGCTCATCCAGCGTGCCGTCGACGCGATACTGCACGAGCGCCCGCCCGGCCGACTCGACCAGTTCGCTGAGCACACCCAAGCGCGGCCAGTCGTCCGGGTGTGCTGCGTAGAGAGTCATCTCGATCCGATCGTCGCGCAGGCTCCAACTGCCCTCGCCCACCAGTCGCAGGTCGCGCCCGCGGATGTCGACCCGTTCGAGCCGCAAGGTGCGGCCCTCCCACAGGAAGCGCATCGTGGCCGTGTCCACCGCGTCGCTCACCGGCGGCGCCAGCCGCACCACCCACTCCACGATGGGCAACTGCACCAGTGAGCCGCCACGGACCCGCAGACGCCCCCCACCGCGTCGCGTCCCGACGTCGTCGCCCCGCCCGCGCAGCCACAACTCCGCGTCGATGCGGCCCGGGCGCGGAGACCCTTCGGCCGCGGCGCCGCGCGGCAGCAGCTCCGCCGCCGCGACATCGTCCACGTTCACCGTCAGCTCGTAGTCCGTGCTCACCGGATCCAGCGCCAGCTGCGCCTGGACCACACCTCCGCAGACCCGGCCGTATACGTCCGCCAGCCGCACCCAGGCATCCCCGGGTGCCATCCGCAGCCGGCCGCGTAACTCTTCGAGCACCCGCCCCGCGATCGTCCCGCGCTCGACCGTGAGCACGCTGTCCAGATCCACGTCGTGCTCCGTCCCCACCCGGAGCGACCCCCGCAGCGCTCCGGCCGCGATCTGTGCGTCCAGGCCCAGTCGCAGGGCCGCGTCGCGTAGCACGACTTCGCCCGCCAGCTCCCACGTCCGTCCCCCGTCGCCACCGATACGCACGTGCGAGCGCAGATCAAAACCGCCGCGCAGTGCGATGCGTTCCAGGGCCCGCGCCACGGCGGCCGGCAATGCCCCAACGACGCCCGGCGAGAACTCCATCCGCTCCGCGGCCACGTCGAACTCGGCCGCGACCGACGGACCCTCCCACGCGCCCGGCGCCGCCTGGCGGACCGTGATCCGCCCGTCGGTTCCGCACCGGGCAACGGCTTCGTGGACCTGGAATCCGTGGGACCACAGCGCAAACCGCGCCGTCACGTCCCGCAAGTCCATGGGCAGCGCCCGGGGCCGGACGGATGCGGCCGTGCACTCGACCGCGACGGCCGGCCGCGACGGGTCGCGCGGGTCCGGGCTCAGTTGCACGCGCACGTCGCCCGCGCCGGCCGGCTCGATCGCCCGGACCGACGCGGTCCAGTCGGCCGGCAGAAACTGGGGGTAGAGTTGCTCGAGCAGCGGCGTGGATGCGTGCAGCTCGAGCGTGGGGCACACACCTGACCCGCCGGGAGGCAGCGTGCCGGCGAGCAGCAGCCGAGCCGCTTCTTGTGTCGCGGTAAATGACCGGATGCGCGAAAGTGAATCTTGAACCTCCACAAGGCCGTCCGTGACGGTCCAGGCGCGCTCGGGGTCCGACCCGCGCAGCTCGCCGCCCCTCAGCCGTACGAGCAGATGCTGCCCGCGCTGCTTGTCTCTTGACCACACCCGGCCGCAGGCGTCCGCTCGGCCGGCAAAACGCAGGGCCGGCTGCGTCGCGGCCGGATCGAGACGCGCCTCCTGTGTGACGGCCAGCCCGTGGAGTTCCACTCGCACGTCGGCCGTTTCGGCGTCATCGGTGCCGTGCAACAGGCCGTCGAGCAGGATCGCGGTCTGGCCGTCGAACCCGCGCAACTGCCGTGCCCACACCCGCCCATCCTCGACCTGTAGCCAGCCGTCCGCGTGGTCGATCCGCTGCTGCGGCCCGATGTTCAGACTCCCGCTGAGCAGATGTGCCGCAACGCTCACGGTCGCGGGCAGCACCCCCGTCTGGGCCGATCCGTTCGGGCGCTGCACGCGCGTGGTAATGTCGCACAGGCCCAGCGGCGCGGCCTGCCCCCACAAGCGCTGGTAGTCCGCAGGCAAGGCCGCGTACAAGTCGCCGTCCAGCGGCACGGCCGTGCCGCGGAACGTCAGGTCAAACCCCGTCCAGTGCTGCGTGTTCTCCAGCTCGCCGCTCACGTGCACTTCGCCCGAGCCGTGGCGGCCGCGCACGTCGTCAAGGAACACGCGGCCCCCCGCGATGCGGACCGTTCCCCGCACGTCGTCGAACGGCAGGGGAAAATGCCGGTAGCGGCACGACATGCCCTCCGGCTCGAGCACGGCTTCAAGCCGCGCCGTCGGCTCACCATGGCCCGTGTCCGGCAGGACACGCACATGCGCCGACATCCGCCCCCGCGCTGCGTAGTCCCGGAAGATCGAGCCCAGCGGGCCACGCAGGTGCGGTGATTCGAGAAACGCCGGCCACGTTTGCGGTGTCGGGAACTCGAGCCCCCGCACCTCCAGCTCAGCGGCCCGCACCTCGTGGAGCGTCGGCGCCACGCCCGCCGCTCGGGGCCCGAACAGCCAGCCGTTCAGCGGTCCCGCGTCCGCTCGCAGCGCCAGGCGCACCGCCGCCCCACGCAGGTCCGCCGTCAGCTCGCCCCCGAATTCGCCCGGCTGCGCGGGATCCGGCCGCTCGTAATGCAGGGTGCCGGCGACGTCCCGCAGTCGCAGGTACGGCTCGGCCCGTTCGCCCGCCCCGGGCGCCGGGGCCGCTTCGACCGGGACGACCAGCTCGCCGGAACCGACCCGCAGGTCAGCCGCGGCCAGTTGCGTCTCTCCGAAGCCTCCACCGGCCGGCCCGCCCAATCGGAACATCACCCGCTCGGCCTGCCACCCGCCGCTCAAGGTCAACGGCCGCAGGGCGGCGAGCGCGTCGGGGGGGAGCAAGCGCACGAACGCGTCGATATCGAGCTGCGTCCCGGCGGCAACACACTCGATCGTGTTGCGGCGCGGGGCCCAGCGCACTACCGCGAGCGGTGTCGGCAGCGCCGGCATGCGATCGAGGCGCAGGTCGTATGTGTCGGCGCCCGGCTGCCCGGCCCCCGAGACCAGGTGCCGCAGGATGAGCCGCGACCCACTGCGGTCCCGCACCTGCAATTGCAGGTCCGCGGACTTCAGCGAGAGTGGCGGAAGGGACCGTTCGTGCAGCAGTTGGGCCAGCCGTGCGCCGAAGTCGGGACCCGGAGCGGGCTCCGCGGCGCGCGGCGCGGCCGGGTCGAGGAGCACGGCGATCGTGACGCCGTCCAGCTCGACCCAGGTGGGATGGAACTGTCCGAACAGGAGGGCGGCGAGGCTGAGGCGGATCCGCGCTAAGCCGATCCGCAGGTGGAACGGACGGGTACCGGTATTGAGTGTCGCGCTGGTGACGTTCTCGAGCGCGAGCCCGTCGCCCGGAGAGAAGGCCGCGTGCCCGATGCGGACGTCGGGCAGCCCGAGTTCGCGAAGTGCGGCCGCCGCGCGCGCCGCGAGCCGCTGCGGATGCGTGAAGTGGCGATAGCTGAGCGCGAGGGCCAGCGCGGCCAGGAACGCGGCTGCAAGCAGCCAACGAAGACGCCGGGGGCGCTGGGGCATGGCCGCATTGTACGCGCGACGGGAGGGCCGGGTGACGCGGGAGTATCGCCGCCCGGCAGCGGTGTTTCGCGGGGCGGCAGGGGCGTCGGGCTCGAATCGCCGTGCGACTGTCCGCCGCTCGGCAGCAGCACGAACGGATTGATATCGCCGAGACTCCCCGGACCGTCGCAGTTGAGATCGCCCGGCCGCGTGCTGCCCACGTCTCAACGCGCGATCCGGGCTCGGATGGCCCGAATGTGGGCGGGTTGCGTTCCGCAGCAGCCGCCGACGATGCTCGCGCCGGCCGAAATCCACTGGGCGGCGTACGCGGCGTACTCCTCCGGCCCGACGGACTGCGCATAGGACCAGCCGCGGATCGGCCGGACATTGTTGACGTGCGCGTAGACCGCCAGCGGTCGGCCGGTCGCGTGCCGCAAGCGGGGCAGCAGCGCGGTGGCGCCGCGGGGCGGGATGCAGTTCAACCCGAGGGCGAGGGGCTGGAGCGGTTCGACCGCTTGTACGGCTTCCTCGAGCGTATCACCGCCGAGCAGCCGGCCATCCTCCGCCACCACGAAGCTGGCGGCCAGCGGCAAGTTGCGGATCGCGGCCGCGGCAGCCGCGATGCGCGCCTCGCGGGCGGTGTTCATCGTTTCGAGCCAAAGCAGGTCGGGGCCGGCGGCGGCCAGCCAGTCGAGCAGTTCGGCGTGTTCGTGCTCCAGCTCGTCATCCGACGGGACGAGGTCGGGGCGGTAGCAGTCCTCGACGGGGGCGACGCTGGCAGCCACCCAAACGGGTTGGTGCGGCGCGTTCTTCGCGGCCGCACGGGCCAACGCCACGGCGAGGCGGTTCAGCGCACGTCCGCGGTCGTACAATCCGGCCCGCCGCAGCGTACGCGGGTTGGTGCGAAAGGTATCCGCGACCAGGATGTCGGCCCCGGCCGCGACGTAATCGGCGTGAATCTGCTGCACGATGGCGGGTGCGGTCAGGAGTGCCGCGGCCGACCAGAGCGGGGGCGGGCCACCCGCGCCGCGGCGCTCGAGCTCGGTGCCGGTCGCCCCATCGAGGAGCAGGGGCGCGTGATGCAGACTGTCGGCGATGAGTTCGGATGACGGCATGCGTGCGTCCTTGAGGCCACCAAGGCCCGGCGCGGATACGCCGTTTGAACCGCGCCACTCCACCGCTGCCGGCGGCGCGACTCCGATCCGTGGCACGCCTGCGGGGCCGCAGTATGATACTGGCCGGTCCGGCGTTCGTCGGATCGCCCAGGTGAGCAACCCCATGAGCAGCCTTCTTATTCGCGGCGGCCGGATCATCGATCCCGCGCAGCAGATCGACGAGCACACCGACCTGGCCATCAGCAACGGCCGTATCGCCGCCATCGGCAAGGGCGTGCCGCGGTCCGCAGACGAGGTTATCGACGCGGCCGGCCTGATCGTCGCCCCCGGCCTGATCGACATGCACGTGCATCTGCGTGAGCCGGGATTCGAGGAAGCCGAGACGATCGAGTCGGGAACGGCTGCGGCGGCTGCGGGTGGGTTCACCGCCGTGGCCTGCATGCCGAACACGAACCCGCCGCTGGACAACGACTCGGCCATCGAGTTTGTCCTGCGGCAGGCCGCGCGCACGGGCTCGACCCGGGTGTACCCGATCGGGGCGCTGACGGCCGGCCGGCAGGGCAAGGAGCTGGCCGAGATCGGGCTGATGGTGCGGGCGGGTGCGATCGCGTTCAGCGACGACGGCGACGGCGTGGCCGACGCGGCGGTGTGCCTGCGGGCGATGCGCTACGTGAGCATGTTTGACCGGCTGTTCATCCAGCACTGTGAGGAGCCGACGCTGTCGGGCCGCGGGAGCATGAACTCGGGCGCGACGGCGACGCGGCTGGGGCTGGCGGGCATCCCGCCGGCTTGCGAGGTGGTCATGGCACAGCGGGATATCACGCTCGCGGCGCAAGCCGGAGTGCGCTATCACGTGGCGCATGTGTCGGTCGCGGCGACCGTCGAGTTGGTCCGGGCTGCGAAGAAGGCCGGGCAGCGGGTGACAACGGAGGTGTGCCCGCACCACCTGCTGCTGACGGACGAGGCCTGTGCGACGTTCGACACGAACACCAAGATGAAGCCGCCGCTGCGGAGTCGTGCGGACGTAAGTGCTTGTCTAGTAGGTGTTAAGGACGGTACGATCGACTGCCTCGTAACGGATCACGCCCCGCACCGTCGCGAGACGAAAGAGTACGAATTCCAGGACGCACCGTTCGGGATCATCGGCCTCGAAACCGCGTTACCGCTCTTCATCGAAGCGCTTGTTACTTCTAGGGTTATCGAGTGGCCCGACCTGATTCGGGCCATGTCTACACGCCCCGCTCAGCTTCTCGGAGTCCCCGGCGGCAGCCTGGCGGTCGGTCAGCCGGCCGACGTCGTACTGATCGATCCGGAGGTGGAGTGGACAATCGATGTCGAGCGCATGCGGTCCAAGAGTCGAAACACACCGTTCGACGGGCGGAGGGTACGAGGACGTGCGGTGGGCACGCTGGTTGAGGGCTGCTGGCGTTATCGGGACGAGCGGGTGGGCGGCGGGTAGGCAGCCTACGGCAATCTCAGATTCGGTGGGGCGTTAAGCTCGGTGAGGGCGTCTTGGACAGAGCCGGGCTGGACGAGCTGTTGCGAAAGGCACGCCGTCGGGACCCGGACGCGCTCAGTGAACTCGTCGCGGCATACAGCGGCCGAATCTTTGGGCTGGTGTTCCGGCTGACGGGCTCGCGCGACGCGGCGGAGGACTTATTGCAGGAGACGATGGTCCGCGTGGTGCGTGCGATTCATGAGTACGACCACGTCGGGAAATTCGAGTCGTGGCTGTTTCGCATCGCCGCGAACCTCGCCCGCGATCGGGCCCGGCAGCGCGGGCGGCGCGGGGAGACGGCGCCGCTGGAAGTGGCTGCGGCCCGCGCGGCGGGCGCCGACGATGGCGGCCCGGAGGAGCGACTGCTTCGGGCGGAGCGCGGTGAACAGCTTGCCGCCGCATTGGAGTTGCTGTCCGAGGGCGAGCGCGAGGTGCTCGTTCTGCGGCATTACTCGGAGCTATCGTTCCGCGAGATCGCGGACCTGTTGAAGATCCCGCTCGGCACAGCGCTGGCCCGCGCGCATCGCGGTCTTCAGCGGCTACGGCGCGAGCTGGAAGATGAGGACGACCGTGGAGCCTGACCTGAAGCAACTCGAGCGCGAAATCGAACGCGAGCTGGCGGCGCTGGGACCGTGGCCGCCCGTCGCGCCTGCTCCGGAGTGCCTCGCACGCGTGCAGGCGGCCGTGCGGGCCGAGAACGAGCGCTGCCGCCGGCGGACGCGCCGCGTCTGGAGCGCGCGGATCGGCGTCGCGGCGGCCGTGCTGCTGGCGGTGACGTGGGCCGCATGGCGACCGAGGACGGCCGCACCGCTCGATGCCGAGCAGTCGCTGGAGCTCTGGGTGGCCGCGCTGGAGGAGACGAGCACGCAGGTGGGCGAACTGGTCGAGGTGACCGCCACGGTCGGACCCGCGGACGATGCGGCCGAGCTGGAAGACCTGTTCGAAGGGCTGCGCGAGTCGCTCGGGCGGTTTGAGACGTTGTAGTTTCGGACGTCCGGGTGCGGCGCGGCGTCGGCCGGCCGCAGCCGACGGGTAGCGCCGGATCAGACGGAGTGTGGCAGAAAGGTACGTGGTCGGGAGCGGCTGTGCCACAGGTGCGAACGTGAACGGCAGGAAAGCGCGGCTGCTGATGGTGGTGGTGGTCCTGGCTGCGGGGCCGGGGTGGG
>CAZMCT010000107.1:0-14285 GCA_964564785.1 uncultured Planctomycetales bacterium | reverse complement strand
GGGCCGACCTTTATCCCGCAGTGCCGCGTCTAACGCTCGATCAGCTCGCGGGCCCGGGCGGTACAGCGCTCCCAGGCCCCGTCCACGTCCAGATCGGACGCATCGCCCGCGGCCAGCACGAACGTGGCCGGCCGGCCCGGATCGAGCCGCAGCGTGCACAAGCCGGCGGCCAGGTAATCGTCGCGGCAATCGAAGCCGCGGGCCTGCTCGACCGGCAGTGCGAACCCGCGACACCACGTGTGGCCGATTCGCCAGCGGACCCGGCTGCCGCGCGCCGCAGCACAGCGCACTTGCAACACGACCGGCGCCTGCGGCGGGCGAATCTCGAGCATGGGCCCTTCGCCCTCGACCTGGAACCCGCGATTCGCGTCGGACCCGAGAAAGTGGTGATCGCGGTCGCCCACGAGCAGCCGGGCGCTCAGCGTGACGGGCGCGGCCGCCCCGGCCGCCGTCTCATACCGCACGTAGGTCACGTTGCGGCCATGCTCCATCCAGATCCGCTGCACGAGGTCGATCTGCCCGAGACGGAAGGTCCAGGCGGGCACGCCGTCGACCAGGTCGAACCGCCACAGGACGCGGCAGGCATTCGGTTGCTCGACGCCGTCGCGCCAGATGTTCGTGTACAGGAGGTGCTTCTGGCCGTTCAGCTCTGCGGTGCAGTCCAGCTTGGCGACCAGCAGGCGGCGATCGACCGGCGGCGAAAGGGCGGCGATCAGCAGGCCGTGGTACCGGCGGGTGAGGGCGCCGGCGATGGTCCCGGCGGCGTAGCCGCCGAGCCCGTTCGTGACGAGCCACTCGCGCTCCAAGGCCTGCGAGAGGTCGCGGCACACGCGGGGGGGCAGGTGAATGGACATGTGACACAGACCCCGGCGATCCGGCGGTGCGAGGATCAGAACGCGCCGATGTCCTGGTTGCAGGCGAACAGGACGATCATGTTCTCGCGCTGCTCATGCTGGGCGACGATCGCCATGAAGCGCTGCACGCGGGCGCACAGGTCGTTGACCAGCAGGCGGTCTTCGGGCCGCGCGGTGGCCAAGTCGTTGCGAATGCCGTCGCCGAGCCGCAACACCTGGGCGTGCTCGCTCTGCACGGCCTCGACCTGTCGCGTTAACATGGGGTGCTCGCGGACGATGATCCGCAAGTAACCGTCCTTCTCCTTCATCTGAATGCAGCGTTCGATGTGGGCGTGCACCCGGTCGAAGGCCACCCGCAACCCCTCGAGCCAAGGCGCCAGGTTCACGGTCGGCATCGCCGCGATATGCTCCTTCACGACCTGGCTGAGCTGCATCAGCGCCTTGTGCTCCGCCTGAAGCCGCAGCCCCAGTTCCTCGTCCAGATTGGCCATATCGCTCTCCTGCCGGCTGAGCCGCGCCGCGGCCGGCCACGCTCCGTCGGGCGACTCGCCCGCGGCCGGCTGACGCCGGGAATATAAACCCGCTGCGGCCCGAATGCACGGCGAGACCGTGCCGCCCGAGCGCGGCTCGCGACATCTTGCGGGCCCCTGCTGCTGAGACGGGCCGCCTGGCGCTGCCGCTGCACGGGGCCGTTGAGGCGAGCACCGTCGCGCCTGCCGCGGCCGCGCCCGTCTCGGCCGGCACCCGACCCACGGTGCCGCACGGGGTGGTAGAACGCGGCTCGGCTCACACGATCGATCGCTCGGCCAGCAAAAAACCCCGCTCCGGCACCGGGAACGGGGTCTAACGGAGAGGGGGGGATTCGAACCCCCGTGTAGCAAACGCTACAACCGGTTTTCGAAACCGGCCCGTTCAGCCACTCCGGCACCTCTCCCGGACGCGGCCAGCGGCAGGCCTAACGAGACGCCGCGGGCTGCGCAAATCGGCCGAACGCTGCAAGTTACAAAGCCGCTCGACACCCGGCCGCTTCGATGCAGTGAGTGTACCGAGCGCCCGATCGGGCGTCCACCCGGCAACTGCGACCGCGGCGCGAGCCGTGTGCGGCCGATTGATCCGCCTCCAACACGGCGCGAGAATCCCGGCTGTGCTACAACGACTGCCGGCCGGCCTGGTGCTCCTCGACCGCTATCGCATCGTCGCGCCACTCGGCGCAGGGCAAATGGCCGAACTGTACCAAGCCCAGGACGCGAAGCAGAATCGGCCGGTGGCGTTGAAGCTCCTGCCGGCGGCGGCGGTGCGCAACGCCGGCTGGCGGCGGGCGTTTGAGAACGAGGCCCGGCTGCTGCTGGGGCTGGTGCATCCGAACGTGTGCCGCGTGTACGAGCTGTGCGAGGCGGAAGGGCGGCCGTGCATCGTCATGGAGCTGATCACGGGCGAGGACCTGGCGGGGCGGGTGCGGCGGTGCGGCGCGGCCCCGGTGGCCGAAGGGCTGGCGATCGCGCGGCAGATCTGCGCGGGGCTCGCCTGCGTGCACGGCCGGGGCATCGTGCATCGCGATCTCAAGCCGGAGAACATCCTGATCGAAAGCGCGCCGCCCTCAGCGTTCGAGAGCTCGCCGCCCTCCGTTCTCGGCGATCAGCCGGAATGCCATCGGTCACATGCTGACTGGCGACCGGCCGGGGTTGCGTGGGCGGCCGGCGGACGCGTCAAGATCACGGATTTCGGCATGGCCGCGCGCGCCGGCCAGGATGACCCGGTTGGGCCGCGGGCCGGCACGCCGCAGTACATGGCGCCCGAGCAGCTCGCCGGCCACGGTGCGACGGTCCGCAGCGACGTGTACGGGCTCGGGCTGGTGCTGTACGAGCTGTTCACCGGCCGGCCGGCGTTCCGGGCCGCGACGCAGGCGCAGTACGAGGAGCTGAAGCTGCACGCGCGGCCGGCGCGGCCCGCGGCGCTTGTGGCGGGTCTGCCCGCAGACGTGGAGGCGGTGATCCTGCGCTGCCTGGCGGTCGAGCCTGCGGCCCGTTTCGGCTCGGCGGATGAGGTGGCAGCGGCCCTCGCAGGCCGGTGAAGAACCAGGCCGCCACGGGACGGCACGCAGCCGGCGCTCGGCGGACCGTCTGGCGCCCCGCGTCGCTCGGAGATGCCGCTGGCGCGGCCGTGCGGCGGACCGCTGCGCCCAGACTCACGCGGGGGGCGCCTTCGGGCCGAGCGTGCGGAAGTCGCCCTGGCGGCGGGTGATGCCGGCGGCGTCCAGGCGCTCGACGAGCGGCACGACGTACTTGCGGGAGGAGTTCAGCATGGAGCGGATGTCTGCGACGGTGACCTGCGCGCCGCCGCGGAGTTTTTCCACCAGGCGTGCCATGAGCTCGTTCCAACGGCGCTGGTGAAGCCAGATGCCGTCGGCGATGCGCACAAGCTGTCCGCGGGTCACCGCCAGATCGAGCAGCTCGCGCAGTCTTTTGGCGTTGCGCGGCGTGCGGCAGCGCAGGTCCTCGAGGCCCGGCGGCTGAAATGCACCGGCGTCGAATTCGGCCAGCATCTGATCGAGCAGTTCCTGGTCCGCGGGCGCGAGAGCACCTTGGTGGCCGACGGGGAGGATGTGTTCGCCGCTCCGGAGCACGTGTCCGGCGGTCACCAGCGAGTCGGCGAGCGCGGCGCGGAAGCGCTCGGGGCAGGCGCGCGGCATCCAACCGGGCCACGCGCTGCGGGGCAGGCCGGGGACGCGCGGGTTGGCTTCGAGATACTCGCGCAGCCGGCGCGTGAGGTCGCCAACCAGTCCGTCGAGGTGTTCGCGGTGGACCAGCAGCCGCTGCGAGGCGGTCTCGAGCTGCCCCACCGCGCCGCGACCGATCAGGCTGCGGGAAAGGCGGGCGGCCTCGTCCGCGTCGGGCAGCCCGGCTTCCGCGGCCAGGCGCGCTTCGGGCGGGACCTGCCACGCACTGTCGCGGATCATCTCCTCGAGTCGCTCGCGCGGCCCGCCTTCGGCCAGGATGCGCAGCCCGTCGAGGTTCGGCGGGCGCCGCGTCGTCCAGCGGCCCGCGGTCGGGCGCACGACGCGCCCGCCGCCGAGCGTGCGGGTCGCGCTCTCGTCGCGGATGATGAAATGCTGGCCCCACGCGGCCACGATCGGCTGGGCGACCGCGAGCTGTGCGAAGACGCCGCGGAGTGCATCTTCCTCGGGTCGCGCGGTCAGCCGCAGCTCCGCCGGCACTTCGCTCGTGCCGATGTGTAGCCGGACGCGCAGCTTCTGGCGACGCGCCTTGCCCGGCATGCGCAGCGTCGCGAGCCACACGTTCAAGCGCTGCGTCGGCCAAAGGTACCCCGGTGTCGCCAGCTCGCACCCGCGGCCGACCTCTTCGAGCGTCACGCCTGCCAGGTTCAATCCGAGCCGCAGCCGACCGCTGGCGGACTCGCGGGCGGCGTTGTGAGCCTGCATGTCGCGGACGCGGACGCGCTTCCCGGCGGGCCAGAGCTCGAGCTCGTCTTCACGCCGCACAGAACCGTGCGTCACCGAGCCCGTGACCACCGTCCCCCGGCCGGCGACCACGAACGCGCGGTCCACCGGCAGGCGGAACCAGCGGTAGGGGGCACGCGGCCGCTTCGGGTCGCGGGCGATCGACGTCAAAACGTCGAGCAGCTCCCCGAGTCCGCGCCCGGTTTCGCTGGACGTGCGCACGCATCCGGCCGGCACGAGGCCCACGCTTCTCACCAGGTTTCGCGCCTCTTCCTCAACCTGGTCGGCCCACTCTTCGTCGACCAGGTCCATCTTGGTGAGCACGAGGATGCAGCGCTCGAGCCCGAGCAGACTGAGCACCTCGGCGTGCTCGCGGGTCTGCGGCATTACGGAGTCATCGGCCGCGACGACGAGCATGGCGATGTCCACGCCGGTGGCGCCCGCGACCATGTTGCGGATGAACCGTTCGTGGCCGGGGACATCGACGAACGAGAGCTCGCAATCCCCGTGGCGCAGATGCGCAAAGCCCAGGTCGATGGTCATGCCGCGGGCCTGTTCCTCCGGCAGGCGGTCGGGGTCGGTACCGGTGAGCGCTCGAACCAGGCGGCTCTTACCGTGATCGATGTGGCCGGCGGTTCCGACGACGAGCGTGGGAGCTTCGGGCATGGGGGCATTCTAGCAGCCCGTGGCGTGGCCGAGGGCGGTGGGGACGACCGCACCACAGGCGGACCGAGCGGTGCGTTTCGAGCAGATTTCAATGCCTGCGGCGTGCGAACCGCGTCTGGGATGCGAAATAAAACGGTTCAGGGTGCAAACATCACAGACTAGGGGAAACCCTAATGGACATGTTTCGCATGTAGAACTAGGCTTTACCCGATACCCATGAATGAACACGGCTCGTCAAGTCGGGGGGGCTTGGCGGGCCGCTTTTTTCTGTCTGCACGCGTTTTACAGGTGTCGGGCGCGACCGGCGTGCGGTCAGTGATTTCCCCGACTCCTGGTGTGGCACAGCCGCCCTCGGCTGTGGCGCAACTTGCCGGTCAGTTCCAGGTACAGGAACCGGCTGGTGTGGCACAGCCGCCCTCGGCTGTGGCGCAACGGGCGTGCGGTCAGTGATTCCCTTGACCTACGGATTCCAGAGGTGCGTCGCCTTGGGCGCCAGCCTGGCCCCCTCGAGCGGATGAGTCTCGTCGGTCGAAACGGGATGCAGTTCGTTCAATTGGGCCCCGCGGTAGACGGCGCGAAAAAAAGCTCGAGTGGGGGGCCGACAGGCCGGGGGGGAAACCTGTACGCGCCGCTCGCCACCCGAGCGTGTTCATTCTATCGGATTACCTTCGGTTAGCAAGTTTTTCATGGTTTTCGCGCGTGTTCCTCTTTCTCTCGCCACGCCCCGGAACGGAACGTCTGTGGGCTAACTATTATCGGACCCAATTTGTTGTCAGGCGTCCAGGCGCAGTTGAGTCTCAATCCGCAGCGCAGAACGCCACGATCAAACCGTGACGCGTCTTTCGCACGGGCGTGCGTCGGCTACCATTGAAGAGTTGCAGCCGGGCGCCGTCGCGGGTGAAATGGGGGTCCGGGGACTGGCTGCGAAGCCGTTGCTGGGTCGCGAGGGTAGATGCGCGCTTTTTTGTTAGCAATGCTCGTCCTGGGTGCAGGGGAGTTCGCCCAGGTAGAAGGCTGGATGCAGCAAGCGTTCTATCCTTCGCTGCTGTCGATACTTGTGATCGCGAGCCTCGGGATTCCGATCCCGGAGGACATTCCGCTGGTCGCTGCGGGCGTGCTGCTTCGCACTCATCCGGGGATCGCGACTTGGCCCGGGACCGTTGCGGTGGGGCTTATCGGCATCATGACGGGCGACCTGGTGCTCTACACACTCGGCAAGCACTGGGGACCGGGGGTCGTGAATCACCGCAGGGTGCGGTGGATGATCACGCCCGAGCGCTTTACGCGCGTCTCCCGACACTTCCGTCGCCACGGCACATGGTTCTGCTTCTTCGGGCGGTTCATCGTCGGGGTGCGGGCCGTGATGTGTATGACGGCCGGAGCGACACGTTTCCCCTACTGGCGTTTTTTCCTGGCCGACTTCGCCGGCGCGCTGCTGTCGGTTCCGCTGTTCGTTTTCCTGGGATACTGGTTCGCGGGCATGATCCCCACGCTGCGGGTGTATCTGGGCGGGGCGCAGGCGATCGCCATCGGCGGCGGACTCGTCGCGGTCGCGGTCGGCTTCTGGGTGTATCGCCGGCGGCGGAGGAGGCGCGTCGCGGTGCTGCGAGCGGCCACGCTGGCGGACGCGCCGGAAGGACCGGCCAACAGCCTGCCCCGACTCGGCGGCGCCGACGCTGACTTCGTCGGCGTAGGCGACGACGGGCGCCACACGGCGGCGTAGCAGGGCGGCCATTCATGCCAGCAGAGTCAGTCAGTTCGCCGGAGCAGGCGCTGTACTTCGCGGTGTTGCGCTTCGACCGCGTCGAGCCCGACCGCGCCCAGATCGCCCGTCTCGTGCACCTGCGGCCCGGGCGCGATGCGCACCAGCGCTGGTTTGAGCTGATCGACACGCTGCTGGCCGACTCGCGCCGGCTGCTGCGGCCGCGAGGACTGGTGCGGATCGACGACGTCGTCACACTCGAGCGGCGGCGCGTGGTCCTCAGTTCCGGCGCCGTCTTCGAAGGCGCCGTGGGCACGTTCCTCAAGCACGCGACGCAGGTCGCAACCTTCGTCGTCACGATCGGCTCGGCGCTCGAGCGGCTCAGTCGGGCCTGGTTGAGGGCCGGGCGGGTCATGCAGGGCACGATTGCCGACGCGATCGCGTCCGAGTCGGTCGAGGCGGCCGGCGCCCGGCTCGGCGAGGTGGTCCGCGCATGGGCCCAGGCCCGCGGCCGCGACGTGACGCCGCCCTACAGCCCCGGCTACTGCGGCATGACCGTCCGCCAGCAGGTGCCGCTCTTCTCGACGCTGCCGGTCACGCGGATGATCAACGTACGGCTGACGCCGAGCTGCCTGATGGTGCCCGTCAAGTCGATCTCGGGCCTGATCGGCATCGGCCCGGCCGAACACGTTCAACCTGGAGGATATCCGTGCGCGGCCTGCGACCATCCCGACTGCATGCAGCGCCGCGCACCGGCCGACCGTGAGCGGCTGCGCTGCGCGGACTGGTCGCACGAAGAACTGTAGCCGCAGAGTTTCGCGACCGACCCTGACGGCCCCCCCCGTCCGCCGTGCTCGCCGCGACCCTGCCGTTACCGGTTGTCCGACCGACTCCCGTAGTACCTCGGCCCCAGCCCGCGCACGAACACCCGCACCACCAGCCATGCCAGCAGGTACGCCGCCAGCACGTCCGACAGGTAGTGCCAGCCGGTTACGATCCGCTTCGCGCCCTCGACCAGCGCCCAGAGATAAAACACCCAGCGGGCCTGCGGAAAATTCTCCGCCAGCAGCAGCGCCACGACCGCGGGCGCCATCGCGTGCCCCGACGGGAAGCTGTCGCCCTGCTGGGCGGCCGCAAGCGGGTCAAAGTGCCACGGCCCCAGCCCGGCCCGCGGCCGCGCTCGGCCGATCAGCCACTTCAGCCCGTGCAGGATCGGCAGGTGGGCCAGCAGCGGCAGCAGGAAGCCGAGGCACCGCCGGCCGCCGTTGGGCAACGCGAACAGGATCGCCAGGATGATCGTGAGCGGCGCGAGCGCGTCGACCTTGGGCAGGATGTTCATTTCCATCAGCGGCCGGACGGCGGGTCCGCTCGCCCACGTGCTGATCGGGCCGTCGAGCGCGAAGCTGGTGGCGAGCAGCGCGATGCACGCCGCGACGAGGATGATGCGCCGCGAGCCGGCGCGCGCCGGGACGCGGGGCGGCGGTCCGGGCGCGTCAGCGAGCGGCGATTGCAATTGCGGGCCGGCCGGGTCGGGCATTTCGCACCGGCCGGATCGTACCCGAAACCGGCCGCCGCGGAGCGCGGGTGGAGGACGGGGTCCGTTCCTCGCTACGCCTTTGTGCCACGATGTCGGGGTGGTTTACAATTCGCCCGGCGCGGAGCCGCCCGCGAACCGAACGGAGTCGAACGTGCCGAAATCTCCCAAGAAGACCGCCGCCGGCGGACAGCGTGACCGGGCCGCGGCCGGCGAGCGTATCAGCCGGCTTGCCAGGACGGTCGTCGGCCTTGTCCACCAGGGGGCGGACCCGTACATCGACATTCCCAGCCGCACGCTCAGCAACGTCCAGTTCAACGAGAAGAAGCGGATTATCGAGTTGCTCGACGGCAAGCAGCGGCGGTTCTTCTTCTCGCTGCTGGGCCGCCGCAAGGGCGAGGGCAGCCAGGCCAAGAAGTTCATGCAGACGCTGCGGGTGGCCGAGGTCTGCAAGCGGCTGATCGACGCCGGCGACACGACCAGCATTCGTGACCTGTTCTACAACTTGAAGGTGCCGATTCAGTCGCCGGACGGCAAGGCTCGGGAGCTGGTGTTCGACGATCAGGCCGAAAGCGACCCGATCATCGAGGATATCGAGGTCACGGTGCAGGCCCTCCGCGAGGAGTTGGGCGTGCACGCCGAGCCCAAGGGCGCGATGGTCGGCCCGATGACCATCGTGGACACGGGCGACACGATCGACCTGACGGCCGTCGGCTCCGGCGGCTGGCAGGTGCCGAGCATCGTCGAGCCGGACGTGATCCAGTTCACGCAGGTGAAGGCCGAGTTCGTGCTGCTGATCGAGAAGGGCGCGGTCTGGCAACGGTTCAACAAGGACCGCTTCTGGGAGAAGCACCGCTGCATGATCGTGCACGGCGGCGGGCAACCGCCGCGGGGCGTGCGGCGCCTGTGCCACCGCATGCACCGCGAGCTGAAGCTGCCGCTGTACGTGCTGGTCGACAACGACCCGTGGGGCTACTACATCTACAGCGTCGTCAAGCAGGGCTCGATCAACCTGGCGTTCGAGAGCCAGCGGATGGCCATCCCCGAAGCCCGCTTCGTCGGCATGAGCAGCTTCGACGCCGAGCGCTTCGACATCCCGCCGCACGTGCCGATGCCGCTGACCGAGGAGGACCGCCGCCGGGCCCGCGAGATCCGCGAGTACCCCTGGTTCCAGCGCAAGGAGTGGCAGCGCGAGATCAAACACATGGAGGCCCTGGGCGTGAAGCTCGAGCTCGAGGCGCTCTCCAACAAGAACTTCAGCTTCATCACCGAAAACTACCTGCCCACCAAGCTGCGCGAAAAGCGCTGGCTCGATTGAGGATCTCGGCCGACCTTCGGACCGAAAACCGGAAGACCGTCCTCACGTATCAAGCGCCCCGGGCGGACGTGTTGGGGCCGTGGGACACGCCGCTGACGACCGGACCGGCGGCCGTCGCACACGGGCTGCGTCTCATGTTCGGGTTCCGCACCCAGACCTCCGATGCGGTCCCACTGCCGGAGCCGCGGGCTCGCCCGACGGGCCTCACGGTCCGGTAAGCAGCGCCACGAAGGGGTTGAGGTCGTCGAAGCCGAACGTCCCATTGGCGTTGATGTCACGATGCTCCAGGGGGCAGCCGGGGTAGGCCGCCTCGTACGCCGGCAGGTTCGTGAGCGCTAGCACGAACGGGTTGATGTCCGCGAATCCCACGTTGCCGTCGCAGTTCACGTCGCCCACCAGGAACGGCGCCTCGCACACCAGCGCCGTCAGTCGCACGTCGTCGATGTTCCAGCCGGGATAGGTCAGGTAGCTGTCCGTCGGACCCATGCCCCAGCGGATCCGCACCGCCGGCTGGTTGTCGGCCCAGCTCGAGATATCGTACGTCTGGAGCGTCCAGGCCGAGTCGTCAATGGCCGCGCCGGTGTCCGTCGCCCGCCAGAACACCGTCCAGTTCGTGCCGTTCAGGCTGATCTCGATCGTCGCCTCGTCATAGTCGTTGTTCGACTCGACCCCCAACCAGCGCCAGAACTCCAGGCTCACCCCATGCTTGCCCGTGCAATCGAACGGCGGGGTGGTCAGGTACTTCGCCGGCAGGTTGTTCGCGTAGTCGCCGAGCAGGTTGTAGCCGTACACGTTCGTGCCGGTGTGTCCGTTCGTCGGATCGTGGCTGTGCGAGCCGCCGCCGGTCGGGTGTCCGAAAGCCCACTGCGTCTGAACCGCCCAGCCCGGGTTCGTGTCGAACAGGTTCTCGTAGAACACCTCGACGCCGTAGGCCGCGAGCGTCTCGTACGCCTCCGCCGGCGCAGAATAGGGATCCGTGAATGTCCGCCCGTCGCTGCCCTGCGCGCTGAAGTAGTACGCCACTGTCGACCCGCAGCCCGCGGCCGGCAGCTCGCCCTCGAACAGGTCCGCCCCCACCTGCGTCAGCGGCGACGCGACCCAGCCCGCGCCCACGTTCGTCAAAAGCTGCGCCGTCCCCGGCACCAGCGTCACGCCGCCCTCGCCCGTGATCTGCACCCGCACGGTCGTCCCGCCTGCCGGCGAGCTGAGCTCGGGCAGCCCCTCGGGATATGCGAAGTCCAGCCCGCTCACCGGCACCTGCACGCCGGCCGCATCCACCAGCCACCCGCACACCGCCCGCGTCATCTTCACCGCGTACGGAAAATTCAGGTTGCCCGGCTGCTCGTAGCTGTCCTGCGCCGTGTGGTAGTAGGGATTGCTCCACACCAGATACTCGATCAGCAGGCAGGCCTGGAACCCCGCCTCCTCGAACGGCGCGTGGTCGCTATAGGGCGTGTCGCCGCCAATCGTGTACGTCAGGCCGCCGCTGTACTCCGCCACTGCCGCCGCCAGCTCGTTCTTGATCGGGTTGGACGCCGTCCGCCCGTAGATGTTGCAGTTGTTCGTCCCGGTGTCGTACGCGACCATGTCCAGCGAAATCATCCGGCGGATGTCCTCGGACTGGTGGTCGGCCACGTACTCGCTGCTGCCGATCAGCCCCTGCTCTTCCATGTCGAACGCGATGAAGCGGATCGTGCTTTCCGAGTCGTACTGGCTCAGGATCCGCGCGATCTCGAGCACCGCGGCCGTCCCGCTGGCGTTGTCGTCCGCGCCCGGACCGGCGTTCACCGAGTCGTAGTGCGCCCCGATGATGTAGATCCGGCTGGGATAGGTGGTGCCGACCTTGGTGGCAACGATGTTCTCCCACGTCTGGCCGCCGTACGTGAACGTCTCGTAGACCGTGGGCAGCCCGAAGCTCTCGAACAGGGCCTTGATGTTGTTCCGGGCCGGGTCGTGCTGCGCCCCATTCGGGCCGCGGGACTGGCCCACGTGCGTGTAGAGGTAGTTGTTCATGAAGTTCTGATAACTGGCGAGGCTGACCTGCTCTGCCGCAGCCTGGCCTTCGTCGGTGGCCGTCGCGGCCGGAACGACCCAAACAAACAGCCCGACCACCAGCGCCCGCACGACGAGCCGCAACGTCCAGTGCGTCTTCACGTGTTCACCTCCAACTCTGGAAACGGGGGGACGATCCGCCAGCGCGCGGACCGTCGGTAGGAGCCGCTCGCGACCCCTCCGCGGCCATTATACGGGCACCCCGGCAGCCGCTCAAAGGAATATCACGACCCTGACCTCCAGGATGGGGCGGACGAAGGGAAGCCCGCGCGTGCCGCGCGCTCCCACCATCCCAGATCCGGGCTTTTTTAGAACGGGCCGGCCGACCGCCCCGTCGGCGCGTAACCCGCGGGCGTGCCGGGGCTGTGGTTGTCGAAGCGCGTGTACTGGCGGTTGAAATGCAGGCGGATCGTGTCGACCGGCCCGTTGCGCTGCTTGGCGATGATCAACTCGGCCAGATTCTCGTCGTCGTTCTCGCTCTCGGGCTCGTCGACGGCCCGAGCCTCGCGGGTCTTGTAGTACGACTCGCGGTGCAGCAGCGCGATCACGTCCGCATCCTGCTCGATCGCCCCCGACTCGCGCAGGTCGCTCATCCGCGGACGGTTGCCGTGCCGCGTCTTGTCCTCGGGGCTGCGGTTGAGCTGCGCCATCGCGATCACCGGCACGTTCAGGTCCTTGGCCAGGGCCTTCAGCCCGCGCGAGATGGCCGCCACCTCGACCTGGCGGTTCTCGCTCCGCGGCATCCGCATGAGCTGGAGATAGTCCACGAAAATGGCACGAATCTGGTTCCGCCGGAACGCCATCCGCGCCCGGGCCCGCAGCTCCATCACCGTCAGGTCGGCCGTGTCGTCCACGAACAGCGGCGCGCCGCGGATCTCGTTGGCCGCCTCGGTCAGCCGCGCCATATCGTCCCGCGAGTGTCGCCCGCGCCGCAGCCGGTGCGAGTCCACCCGCGCCCGGCTGCACAGAATCCGCTGCGCCACCTGCTGGCGGCTCATCTCCATCGAGAAGAACAGCACGGGCCGCCGCTCGACGATCGCCAGATGCTCGGCCATGTTGAGCCCCAGCGCGGTTTTGCCCATCGACGGTCGGCCGGCCACGATGATCAACTCGCCCGCCTGGAGGCCGCAGGTCAGCTCGTCAAGCTCGATGAAGCCGGTGGGTTCGCCGGTGAGCGCGCCCTCGCCGCGGTTCTCGATGCTGCGAAACGCCTCGCGGACGAGCTCGGCCAGCTCCTGGGCCTGGCTGGAGACGCGCCGCTCGGTGACGTCGAAGATCTCCTTTTCGGCGTAGTCGAGCACGGCCCGAGCGGGCTCGTTGTCGTCGAGGGCCTTTTCAGTGACGCGGTGAGTCGCGGCCACGAGCTGCCGCAGGAGGTACTTGTCGTAGACGATCGCGGCATAATGCGGGGCCCGCAGCGCGCTGGGCACGGCGCTCACCAGGCTGCCGAGGAACTCGTACTTGCCGAGGCGCTCCCAGAGCTCGCGGCGCATCAGCTCGTCCCGCACGGTGACACTGTCGATCGGGCGGTTCTCGAAGTACAGCCGCGCCAGAACTTCGAAGAGCTGCTGATGCCGCTCGGCCTTGAACGCCGACGCCCCGGCATCGCGCAGCGTGGTGATCACTTCCCCCAGCACGGCCGGCTCGAGCAGCACGGCGCCCAGCAGCGCCCGCTCGGCCTCCAAGTCCTGTGGCAGCAGCCGCTCCAGCGCCGCAGAGCCGGGCTCAGGACTCCGGCTCGGGCTCGGATTCGTCGCGGCGCTCGGTTCCCGACCCGACGACGCCGGCATCCGCGGCTCCTTCCCTGACGACCCAGACCTTCACCTCGGCCGAGATCTTGTCCGTGAATTCCAGCCGCACCATGCGGTTGTCGAGGGTCCGGATCGGCACGGGGAGCATAACGTGTTCGGCGGCGATGGGGAATCCCTGTTTGTTCAGGGCGCTGGCGATGTCCTTCGCGTGCACCGCGCCGTAGAGCGTTCCCTCGGGGTTGGCCGCGGCTTCGATCGACACCTCCACCCCCTCCAACTGGCTGGCGAGCTCCGCGAAGTGCTTGTCGCGCAGCGCCCGCTCAGCGGCCGCGGCCCGCTTGCGATCTTCGATCGCACGGATGTTCTCTTCGGTCGGCTCGGTGGCGAGCCGCTGCGGCAGCAGATAGTTGCGCGCGTACCCGGCACTCACCTCCACCACGTCGCCGAGGTGTCCGAGCTTCCGCACGTCCTGGAGCAACAGCAAGCGCATGAGGCAATCTCCCTGTCAAAACCTGTTCAGCGCGGGAACGTGCCCGGCCGGTGCTGCGGACCGCCTTACGACCACCGGCCCGCGCCCGATGGCCCGCCGGACTGCGCTCTCACGTCACGTAGGGCATCAGGGCCATGAACCGGGCCCGCTTCAGGGCCAGCGCCACGCGCCGCTGGCACTCGGCCGGAAGCCCCGTCCGCTTTCGCGAAAACAGCTTGCCCTGCGCACTGGTCAGGCGCTGGAGCAGCGGCACGTCCTTGTAGTCGATCTCGTTCGCCTTCAGCTTCGGCGCCCGAAACCGCGTCGCTTCGTTCGCCCGGCGGGCCTTCTTCTTGGCCTTTTGCCGGGCCGTCATCTTTCCACGCATCGCCATCGCACGTTCCTCGTGTCGGTTCTACGTTCACTAAAAGGGAATATCGTCACCCGTCGGCGGCGGCGGCTCGTCGTCCACGGGGCTCACC
>CAZMCT010000106.1:0-14648 GCA_964564785.1 uncultured Planctomycetales bacterium | reverse complement strand
GTGCGGCGCTACGCGCGCGAGGCCACCGCGCTTTCCACGGGTGGGCGGCGCGCGGCCGTCGCGCTGCGGACGGCGGCGTGGCTCGTCGTGCTGGTGCTGGTCGGGCGGCCGGCGGTGGATCACGTGCGGGTGACGTTCCAGAAGCCGCTGCTGGCGGTGCTGCTCGACCAGTCCGCGTCGATGGCGCTGACCGATCCGGGCAGCACCGCGGGCACGCGCGCGGCGCAGGTCGAAGCGGCGCTGGCCGCGACGTCTGCGGCCCGCACGCGACTGGCCGAGCTGTACGACGTGCGACTGCTGGGCTTCGGCTCGCAAACAGCGCCGCTGAGCGGGTGGGTGATCCGGCCGGAATCGCCGCTGACCGGCCTGGCGACGGCGCTGGAGACGGCCGCGGAGCTACAGGCAACCGATGGCCGGTCACCGGCCGCGGTGCTGATCGTCAGCGATGGTGCGGAAAACGTGGGAGACAGCGCGGGCGTGCGTTCGGCGGCCGACGCGCTGAATGAGCGCCGGACACCGCTGCGGGCGGTTGGGGTGGGGCCGGAGCCGGGGACGACGCCGATGGTGGAACTGGATCCGCTGGCGGTGCCGCCCCGGATGGGAGGCCGCGACCGCCTGCCGGTCGTGGGCGTGGGACGGGTGCGCGGGTGCGGCGGCCAGTCGATTTCGGTGGAGGTGTGCTGGAATGACACGGTGGTTGCGACGACGGAGTTACCGGTCGGGGGTCCGGACGAACGGATCGCCCCGCGATTCGACATTCTGCCGCCGGGGCCGGGTGCCCATCGGCTGAGCGTGCGGGCCACGCTGCCGGCGACCCTGGGCGGGGCGACGGCCGAATCGTCGGCGATCGTCGAGGTCGGGGCGGATTGGATGCGAGTCGTGTACGTCGAGCAGGGGCCGCGGACGGAGTCGGCGTTCGTGCTGCGGTCGCTGCGGTCGGATCCGCGGGTCGAGGTTACGCCGGTGTTCTTGATGGACGGTGGGGACGAGGGCGGCGACTGGTCGAACGCGGACGTGATCATCATCGGGCGGTTGACGCAACCGCTGCCACCTGGTCGGGCCGAAGAGGTGGCGGCCGCGGTGCTCGAACGCGGCGTTGGGCTGCTGCTCGGACACGGCGAGTCGCTGCGGCGGGTCGACCCGGCGGGCGCGCTGGCCGTGGTCGTGCCGGTCAGAGCGGGCGGCGCGGGCGAGCGGCCGACAACGCGGCGGTTCGTGCCGACGGCGGCGGGCCTGCGGCATGCGGTGCTGGAGGGGTTGGCAGGGGAAGCCGCCGCCGGGACGGAATCGCAGCCGGCGGGGAGGGACGATGCGGAGCGCTGGGCGTCGCTGCCGGCGCTGGTCGGCGCGATTCAACTGGCTGAGCCGAAGCCAGCCGCGACGGTGCTCGCGACGGATGGGAACGGCCGGCCGCTGCTGGCGGGTCAGGAGGCGGGCCGGGGCCGGTGCCTTATGGCCGGATGGGAAAGCACGTGGCCGTGGGCACTGCACTCGGACTTCGGCAGCGGGGTGCACCGGTTGTTGTGGCGACAGATGGTGGCGTGGCTGGCGAACCGCCGGCCGCGGGCGTGGGTCGTGACCGAACAAGGCGAGTACGCAGCGGCGGCGCTGAGCGAACGGCCGGTGCGGGTTCGAGCCGGTGTCACCGGATTGGAGGCGGGTTCGGAAGCGCGCGGGGCGCGTTTGACCCTGATGAAGCTGGAGCCAAGCGGCCGGCCGGGCGCCGGGGTGGCGGTCGATCTGAAGCGTGCGGGTCCGGAGTGGGTGGCGGAGCTGCCGCAGGCTGGGGTCATCGAGCTGAGCGGCGGCGCGTACCTGCTCGAGTTTGCTGTGTCGGCGGCCGCGGCCACCCGCGGGCCGGCCGGCGGAACGGACGAGCTGGTGGCGTACACGCGGTTCGAGATCGAGACCGAGGACCTGGAGCGGCGCCGGCCGACGTCGAACCTGGGGTTGCTGCGCGAGGCGGCGGAGCGGACGGCGGCGTGCGGAGGGAAATACGCGCGGCTGGCGGATTGGCCGCAGGTCCTGGCGGAGCTGACGCGTGAAGATCGGCGGACGCGGCAGGAGACGGCTGAACGGTGGGCGGTGGTGGACCGCGAGCCGGGCGTGCTGCTGGCTGTGCTGGTGGGGCTGCTGACGGCCGAGTGGATTGTGCGCAAGGGGGCGGGTCTGGCGTGAGCAGGCGGCGCAGCGGGGAGGCGCGGCTTGGTGTCGCGGGCTCGGGGGTGTTATCCTGAACCGGCGCGGCGCGAACAGGGCGGTTGCCGCTGCGAGTCGCGATTGGGACAACATCATGAGCAAGCGCGGGCTGCGGTTGTGCGCGTGGGCGGGGCTGATCGCCGTTGGTCTACAGGGAGCAGGGTGCAAGGACGAGAAGCCCGCCGCGCCGGAGGGCGGGTCCAGGGCGGCCACGGCCCCGGCGGGGCTGACCTTGCCGGAGGTTGACGTGAGCCAGTTGGCCCTGCCGTTGCAGATGAAGCTCGCGGCGGCGCGGCGCGAAGTGTCCATGAATCCGGACAGCGTGGAACGGATGGTCGAGCTGGGCGCGCTGGCCTATGTCAACGGCTTTCCGCAACTCGCGGTCGCCTGCCTGAGCCGAGCAGTGCAACTGGATCCGAACGAGACGAACTGGCTGTACTGTCTGGGGCTGGCGCAGCAGCGCGCCGGAAGCGACGTCGAGGCGCAGGCGACCTTCGAGAAGTTCGCGGCGCTGCGGCCGGACTGGCGGCCGGTGCGCATGCGGCTGCTCGCGTTGCGCTGCGAGCGCGACCCGGGCGGCGCGGCCGAGGAGCTGCGGCGCGGCCTGGAGAGCGAGCCCAACAGTCCGCCGCTGCACGCGGGTCTGGGGTTCTGCGCCCTGGCCAGCGGGAAGCTGGAAGAAGCGCTGGAGCACTTCCGGACGGCGCTGAAGCATGGTCCACGGTACGGGCCGGCGCACGCGGGCCTGGCTCGGGCGCTGAAGGCGCTGGGGCGGTCGAGCGAGGTGGCCGAGCACACGCAGCAGGCGGGCTCGGACACGCGCCTGCGGCCGCTCGCGGACCCGATCGAGTTCGCGCTGCGGCAGCAGGGCCTGGACGTGAAGGCGCTTCAGGAATCGGCGGAGCGCTGGGCGGCGCAGCAGAAGTTCGACCGAACGGAGAAGCTGGCGCGGCAGGGGCTGGAGATCGACGAGGGGAACGCGGAGCTGCGGGTGCTGCTGGGGGATGCGCTGGCGCGGCAGGGTCGCGCGGCGGAGGCGATTCAGGAGCTGGAGCGGTTGCTGCGTCGGCCGGAGACAAAAGACCACGCGGGCGCGAAGGTGAGCCTGGCGTTTGCGCACCTGCTGCAAAAGAACCTGGACGAAGCGGAACGGGTGCTCGACGAAGTGCTGGCGCGTGAGCCGGCGAACGTGCCGGCGCTGCGGCGGTTGACGGACGTGGCGGTGCAGCGGGAGCCGCGGCCGAAGCAGAAGGTACTGGCGGCGCTGGATGCGGCGCTGGCGGCGGCGCCGGGGAACGCGAAGCTGCTGGTCGACGTCGCGGAGCAGTTGCACAAGTTGGGCGAGACGGAGCGGGAACGCGCGGCGCTGCGGCGGGCGATCGAGCGGCAGGAGGACTTGGCGCCGGCGTGGTACGCGCTGGGCGTGCTGGAGTTCACGCAGGGCAACCGCGAAGAGGCCCGGCGGGCCTGGAACACGGCGGTGAAGCTGGAGCCGAAGTCGCTCGAGATCCGCCACGGGCTGATCGCGCTGTTGACGGAGGAGCGTGATTTCGCGGGGCTGGAGCGCGCCCTGCGCGACGCGCTACGGGAGCTGCCCGACTCGCCGGACCTTCAGAACCGGCTGGCGTGGTTGCTGGCCACGTGCGTGGATGCCAAGCTGCGCAACCCGGCCGAGGCGCTCACCTGGGCCGAAAAGGCCGCGGCGGGCACCAAGTACACGGACCACGTGATCCTGGACACGCTGGCGGCGGCCTGTGCGGCGCAGGGCAAGTTCGAGGATGCGCGGAAGTGGATCGCGGAGGCGGTGCGGCTGGCGCAGGGGAGTGGCGATCTACAGGCCCTGCGGGAATACCAGGCGCGGCAGGCCCGCTACCAGCAGGATCAGCCGTTGCAGCCGTAAGGGGATGGCGGACGGTCGGTGGTCAGGGGGCGGTGAAGCAATACAGCGCGGGGTCGCGGCCGGCGAGGATGTCGGTGCGCGGCGCGACACACTTGTCCGCGGCGTGGCCGGGCTCGAGGCGGACGGTGTGGCCGGGGGGCGTGGCCGGCCAGGTGCAGCGCTCGACCACTCGGCCGGCGGGGCCGATAAGCGACCACTCGGCTTCGCTGACGGCCAGGACGAAGACGCGATTCTCGCAAGCGCGGGCCTGGAGGAGGAAATCGGGGGCCGGTGGACCCGCGAACAGCAGCAGGTGCGCGCCGGCCAGCGCCGCGACGCGGGCGGGGGCGAAACGCTCCGCCGCGGACGAATGCAGGCGCTGAAGAACGAACCCGAGCGGCTCGAGCGCGGCCGTGTCAGGGGGCTGGTGGAGGAAGTCGGCGGGCAGGACGAGCGCGGGCCCAGTGCCGGCCGAGGCAGGGGCGCGCAAGACAATGCGGATGGCGGGCAGGTCGGCGCGCGGCGGCACGGGGGGAGCGGCCAGACGCGTTCGCTCGCCGGGGGTGAGCTGCGGCGGGCGCGGGGGGCCGGGGGCGATGTCGGCGAAGACGACGGTGGTGTTTGCCGGGCCGCATTGGGCGAGGATTTCGCCGCCGGCGTCGCAGATGAGGCTGGCGCCGATGAAATCGGTGTCACCTTCGCGGCCGTACTTGCTGGCGGAGATGACCGGGATGCCGAACTCGGCGGCGCGGGCTCGAATCAGGAAGTCGGGCTGGGGGTTCCAGGGGGCGGCATCCGTTCCGGCGTTGACCCAGGCCGTGGGCTGAAGAAGCAGCCGGGCGCCGCGGGCGGCCAGCGTGGCAGCGATCTCCGGGAGGCGGGCGTCGGCACAGATCATGACGCCGGCGCGGTGGAGCTCGGGCCCGAGCGGCTCGACGCGGTCGCCGGGCGTGAACCAGTCGCGGTCGAACGACCAGAGGAAGGTCTTGCGGCGGACGGTGGGTCCGGCGTGGGGCGAGGCGATGACCGCGGAGTTGTAGAGCGTGCCGGCGGCTTCCTCGACGAAGCCGGCGCAGAGCGTGAGCGCGAGGCGGCGGGCGAGGTCGCGGAGGTGGGCAGGAAAGAACTCCGGACCGGGCAGGCCGGCCGCGCGGGCTTCGTCCCAGGCCGCGCGGCGGCCGAGGACGTACGCGGGCCACGCACATTCGGGGAGCACGGCGAGCCGGGCGCCGCCGGCCGCGGCCTGCGCGGCGAGGTCGTCGAGCAGGGCGAGCGTCTGGGGCCACGCGTCGAGCGTTGTGCCGGGCGTTTGGATGGCGGCGACGCGCATCGTGCGTCTCCGGGAGGGTGGTGCGCTCAGCGCGGCGCGTGCTTCCGCACGCAGTCGAGCAGGTGGCGGTAGGACGCGAGCGACACGGTCGGTGGAACGGAGTGATCAATGTTGTAGATGTATCCGCCGCCCTCGGCTACAAGGGGCAGCTTCGCGGCGACCTCGGCTTCGATCGCGGCCGGGTCGTTGGTCGCGACCACATCGGCGTTGATGTTGCCGATCAGGCACAAGCGGTCGCGGTAGAGCCGCTTGTACTCGCGGGCGTCGTTGCCGGCGCGGGCCTCGAGCGGGTGGATCGCGTCGAGCCCGGCCTCGAGCAGCACGGGCAGAAGCTGGCCGACGTTACCGTCGCAATGGAACATGAATCGCATGCGGTGCTCGCGGGCGAACTTGCCCAGCCGCTGCCACTGCGGCAAGGCGAAGCGGCGCAGCGCGGCGGGGGACATGAGCGGGCCGTCGCGGTAGCACAGGTCGCTCCAGAACCACAGCGCGTCAAAACGGTACCCGCGGGCGTGTGTCATCGTCAGCATCGCCAGCAGGTAGTCGGTGTACGTCCGGACCATGTCGGCCACGAGTTCGGGATCGCGGGCGACGGCCCGCAGGCCGTGCTCATAGCCCATGGTCAGGTAGATCACGAACCACAGCGGCTCGGCCGGTGTAATGGCGAGGAACTGGTCGGTGGCCAGCGCAACGCGGTAGGCGTCCTCGGCGGGCGGGTTGTTGAATTTCGCGGCATCAGGCGTCAACGAGGGTTTGAGCCGCTCCCAGTCGGCGGGGGTGCGGATGCCGGGCTCGAGCACGGCCGGGGCGTGGCTGCCGTGGAGCCACTCCTTGACGGTCTTGCCGTAACCGTCGGTGTATACGCGATAGTCGGTGGTTTGCTCGAGCACTTGTTGCGGGCAGCCGAAGGAGGGCTCGAACAGGTCGTTGATGCAGGCCAGGGGGTCGAGGCCGAAGTAGTCGTTGAGGTCGGCGTCGTCAGGCAGGCCCTCGGCCCGCCAGCGCTGGAGCGTCTCGGGCCAGATCGTGGTTTCGCACATGGGCACGCGGTCGGGGGGCCGACGGGCGAGTGCGGCGGCGAGGCGTTCGCGACTGGTCATGTGGCGGTCCCCTCGTAGAAGTCGCGGATCGCGTCGCAGACGTAGTGCAGTCGATCGAGCGGCAGAGCCGGGAAGGAGGGCAGGCAGACGCCGTTTTCCCAGGCGTAGGTGGCGCCCGGGAAGCGGGCGTCGCGCATTCGCGGCCCATACTCGGCGGTTTCACGTAGCATGGCGAACGCGGGCTGGCGGTGGAGCGGGTAGAAGAACGTCCGGGTCTGAATGCGGCGCTGCTCCATGAACTTCATCAGCTCGGCGGCCCGCTCGGCGTAGATCGCGACGCGGAACGGGATGTAGTTCGAGCCGGGCGTGACGTGAATGAAGCGCACCTGGGGGAGTCCGTCGAGGCGTTCGTGGTAGGCGCGCAGGAGGGCGTGTTTGCGGGCGATGATGTCGTCGAGCTTGCGGAACTGGACGACGCCGACGGCGGCCTGAAGGTCGGTGAGCCGGAAGTTGTAGCCGATGGCGGGGTGGATGAACGAGCCGCGGTCCATGCGGCCCTGGTTTCGCAGGAGACGAAGGCGCTCATAGCACGGTTCGTCCGCCGTGACGATCAGCCCACCCTCGCCGGTGGTGACGGTCTTGTCGGCGAAGAAGGAGAAGCAGCCGGCATCGCCGAACGTCCCGGCGTGGCGACCTTCGAAGCGGACGCCGATGGCCTGGGCGGCGTCCTCGCAGACCCGCAGGCCGCGGGCGGCGGCCCAGTCCGCGAGCGGCCCGATAGGGCAGGCCATGCCGTAAATATGCACCGGCATGATGGCGCGCGTACGGGGGGTGAGTGCGGCGGCGAAGTGTTCCGGGCCGGCCTGGAGCGTCTGCGGATCGATGTCGCAGAACACGGGGGTCGCGCCGGTCATCTCGACCGCGGTGGCCGAGCCCATGAACGTGAAGTCGGGCACGATGACGTCGTCTCCGGGGCCGATGCCGAGGGCCCGCAGGGCGAGATAGAGCGCGAGCGTGCCGTTGGGGGCAAGCACGGCGTAGCGGGCGCCCGTCAGGTCTTGGGCGAGCCGGAGGAACTCGGCGCTGCGCGGCCCCTCGGTAATCCAGTTGTCCTCGAAGCAGGCCCGCAGCGCGGCGTACTCGGGCTCGCCGAGATCCGGTGCGAATTGGGGGACGTGCCAGGACATCGAGTTCAATCCTCGGGCCCGCAGCCGCGAGCGCTGAGCCAGAGAGGCACCGCCGCTTCGGCTCCCTTCTTCAGCTCCGCTCTGCGGCCCTTCGCCGTTGTTTGCACCCCTGCGGTCACGCTCAGCCGCGGAAACGCAGGAACGCGTTCCACGCCATTTTGGCCAGGATCATCCCGTGATGCAGCACCCGCGTCTTGGTTTTTCCGTACGGCCGCGGACGATAGTGAATCGGCTGCTCGGCCGAAAGCAGGCCCAGCCGCCAAGCCCCGAAGAGCAGCTCGAAGTCGCCGAAGGGGTCGTCGATGCCCCACTCGTTCCAGCGGGCCGCGATCTTGCAGAAGTCGCGCTTGCGGATGGCCTTGATCCCGCTGAGCACGTCCGTCAGGTGGCCGCCGAACAACCACGAGAAGAAATAGGCGAAGCCGCCGTTGCCGAGCTGATTCGCCAGCGGCATGGCTGCGGTCGTCAGCGGATAGACGAACCGCGTGCCCTCGATGAACTCCGCGTGTCGCTGCCGCATCGACTCGTACACGTAGCGGATGTTCTCGGCCGGCGAGGTCTGATCACATTCCAGCAGGATGATGATCGCGCCGGCCGCGTCCAGGAACCCCGCCCGGATCGCGTCGCCCTGGCCGCGACCGGGCTGGCCGATGACCCGCACGTTTTTCCCGGGATATTCGCGGGCCACGCGCTCGATCTCCGCCCGCGTGCCGTCGGTCGAGTGCCCCTCGACGAACAGGATCTCCTGCCGCGCGGCGAGTTGCGGGATGGCCCGCACCAGCGGCTCGATGTTGTCGCGCTCGTCGCGGCACGTCAGGCAGATCGTCAGCGAATCATCGTCCCCGCCCGCATCGTCCGGCAGGCACCCGGTCGGCAGCGGGCGGAAAATCTGGAACTGGTTCAGCTTCAGCCAGTCGAGGAAGAACAGGAAGCGGCCAAGCCAGTTGATCGCCCGCCCCACTCCCAGCAGCGAGAACGGCACGAGCTGCCAGCGCGTGACGCTGATGCGCTGGAAACCGGCCGCGGTGAGGGCATTGTTCAGGTCGCGGATCGAGAGCCAGTTCTGGAGACCTTCGGGTTCGATCAGGCCGAGGGCCCGCGCCGCTCGTAGCCCCGGTTTCCAGAGATAATTGTACGAGTAGACGATCACGCGCGTGTGCAGCCGGCAGAGGCGCGCCAGCTCCATCAGGAACGTGCCGATGTCGGGGCAGGCGCCGAGGGCGTTGTCGAGAATGATGTAGTCGAACGGACCCGTGATGCCGGACAGGTCGAAGCCGCGGTGCAGCTCGAACTTCGTGGGCTCCGGCGACCGCGCACGGGTGCAGAGGAACACCCCGCGGCGGGGCTGAACGGCGGCGAGCGGGGCGTCGCTGCCGTATCCGGCCAAGAGCACGTCCTGCCCCGGGGGAATGACCAGGCGGAAGAAGTCGCAGAGCGTGCGGTGATAGTACGGATAGCGGGCAGTCATTCCGTGACGTTTCGGCCGTGCGGCGGCCATGCCGCGGGGAGGAATTGTACGGGAGCCGAGCCCGAAGCGCAAGCAACCATTTCACAATCCGAGCCCGTCGGACCGAGTCCGAGTGGGGGCGCGGGGCAGCACGAGCGTGCCCCGATCCCGGAGTGCTCTCGCCGGTTCGACCCCGTGTTGCCGAATCGAGCCTAAACGCACAGGGCACCGGCGGCGTTGGCCGACGGTGCCCGGCGCCCGTTTTTCTCTGTCAACGGCCTGGTCGGGTACACCGCGGCCGTGTGGTCACAGACCGGTCAGCAGCCCGACGAACGGGTTGATGTCGGCGAAACCGACCGTACCGTCGCCGTTCACGTCCGCGAGGTTGATGTCGCAGGCCGGGTACAACTGGACGTATTGATCGGGGCTGACGAGCGCGGTGACGAAGGGATTGATGTCGCCGAAGCCCACCTCGCCGTCGCAGTTCAGGTCGCCGATGACGGCCGGGCAGCCGGCCGGATCGTTCGCCGAGAGTACGACGTCGTCGACGTTCCAGCCGCAGTAGGTCAGGTAGCCGTCGGACGTCCCCATGGTCCAGCGCAGGTAGACCGCCGGGCGGTTGTCGGCCAGCGCGGAGATATCGAACTCCTGGTACACCCACTGGCCGTCGTCGAGCGAGGAGCTGGGGTTGGACCACACGTTGGTGTAGGTCGTGCCGTTGTTGCTGACGCGCACGTAGGCGTGATCATACTGCGAGCTCTCCACGCCCAGCCAGCGCCAGAATGACAGCCGCACGCCGGTGTAACCGCTGCAATTGATCGCGCCGGTCGTGGCGTGCCGCTCCGGCATGTTGTTGCTGTAATCACCGTACAGGTTGTAGCCGACGACGTTCGTGCCGGTGTGGCCGGTCTGCGGATCGTGATTGCCGCTGCCGCCGCCGGTCGGGTCGCCGTAGCCCCAGCCGGTGCCGAGGGTCCAGCTCGGGTTGGTGCTCATGTCGCGGCTGTAGATGGTCACGATCGGCGGCGCGTCGACGTCGAACGTCGCGTCCGGCGCGTTCGCGGGGGCAGTCCCGACGATCCCCGTCGTCGTCGCGGCCGAGATGTAGTAGTACAGCGTGCGGCCGCAGGGCGTGGCCGGCAGCGTGGCCTGGTACAGATCACCGCCAAGCGGGGTCAGCGTGTGCTCGGTGAACGGCACGGCCGGATTGAGCCGGGTGTACAGGCGCAGTGAGTCGGTGTCGAGCGTGCCGCCGACGACCTTGATTTTGACGGTGAGCGGTTCGGGCGTGTCGGGCGCGAGCCGCACGGGCTGGCCGCTCGGGAAGCTGATCTTGACCGGACTGCTGGCCCACTCCGCCAGGTAGAGGGCGGCGGGGAAGTTCTCCTCACAGGTGGGGATGATCTGGGCCGGCGGGAGCTCGAAGCCGTACTGGCCGGTGTCGCGGAGCTCGATCGTGAAGGAGAACGCGCCGGTCTCGTCGTAGATCCAGTCGACGTCGCCGCCGCCGACGGGATAGATGGTCGAGTAGATCGGGCCGTAGTCGTACTGCATGCCGTGCACCGCAAGAATCGCGTCGTGCTGGGCCTCGTTCATTTCCATGAACAGTTCGTGGTCGGGCGGCAGGGCGCTGGTGTAGCCGTAGGGCGAGAGGATGAGCTGCGAGTAGCTGTGGTAGCTCATCGTGACCGCGATCTGCGGGTGCGCGAGGTAGAAATCACGCATCGCGGCCGTCTCGGGCTCGGAGAATGCGGCCGTCCCGCGATAGGTCTCGCTGCAAGGATCGCCGCTGGAGCCGCTGCCGCCCCAGCCGGCGGCGTAGTTGCGGTTGTCGTCGACGCCGTAACAGCCGCCGCTGTTCAGCCGGCGGTTCTTGCGCCAGAGGCGGTCGTTGGTCCAAGTATAAACGTAACCGTCCGGGTTGACCACCGGCACGATGAAGAACTCGACGGCGTTGACCAGGTCGTGGATCTGCGGGTTCGTGTCATACTCGTAGACGAGCTTGTCCGCGATCCACATCGGCACCATGACCGAGATCCACTCGCGGGCGTGATGGCAGCCGTTGAACAGCACGGCCGGCTTGCCCTCGCCCGGGCCGGTGATGCGGATGCCGTAGATGTGCCGGTTCTGGAGCGACGTGCCGATGTCGAGCAGCGAGCACAGGTCCGGCCGGTCGGCGATCATCTGGTTGAGCTTGGCGTTGACGGCCGCCAGGTCCTTGTAGGCCGTGAACCAGGCCGGATCGCGGCCGTCAACCTCGCGCCGGGCCTCGATGATGGCCCGTTCTTCGTCAATGCCTTTCTGGACGTTGTCGTTCAGGATGGTGTAGGTGAGGCCGAGGCGATCGAGTCCGGGCAGGGCCGCGGGCGGCACCACGTACTTCACCGGACCTACGCCCTCATCCTCGCTGAGCAGGATTGCGCCCAGCGCGTGCACTTCGTCGATTTGCGCCCCCGAGCGGAACCGGATCTCGACGACCTTCCAGTTGTCGTAGCGGACGGGAGCGTCGTCATCCGCGAGGAGCGGACCGGCCGTCAGGACGAGAACGCAGAGCCAGAGCGCGCGGGCAAGCATGAGTTACCTCCTGTGGGGATTACGAGAGTCTCCAGCGCACCATCATCAGAGAGCTGCGACGCTCTCAGTGTAGCGGCCGCAGCGCGAAAAGGCACCTGGAAAGCGCCGCGGGCGTCTGGTGCGCGCCTGCTGGATAAGAATACCCTGAACGGCACTGATTATCAGACGTTGGTGGTGGCCGGGAAGCGGCAGCCGCGAGGCTCGGTTTCACACGCCGTCGGCGGGTCAATGGTGCGCGCGGCCGTCGTCGTCGGCCGGGCCCGATTCCGGGGCGGCGGCGGTCGGTTGGGAGGCGGGCGTGGGTCGGGCCGGCGTGGCATCGTGATCGGGCCCGAGGAGCTGCCGGCTGACGTAGCCGTCGCTCTCCATGACAGTCCAGGGCGGGGTAACGACGGCACTGACAGGCAGCAGCAGCCAGTTGGCCGTGAAGCGAGCGAAGGAATACGGCGCCGCCACGTAGTCTTCCCAGCCGGCGCGGTACACGTCGTGAGGATTGGTTTCGTTGGTGCGGCCGTCGCCCTTATCGACGAAGGGATCTTCGAAGTAGCTCGGGTAGTGCAGGACGATGCCGCTCTCGGGAGCGGTGTGGGACGGTGGCCAGTCGCGGGGTTGGGTGGGCGCGGGCTGATAGTGGGCCTTGATGTCGGCCGCGGTCGGGGAATCCCAACTCATGGTGGTTGACGGACCGGTCTCGCGGAAGAAATTGGGGAGGATCTGGCAGCCGCCGACCAGGGCCGCGATAGACACGAGAAAGAGCGAGGTCGTCACCGAGATGCGCCGCGCCTGCATACCCAGTACTCCTTGCTTGTCATTGTTGCGCGGAAACGTGGCGGCCGCAAGGGCCCCGGGGTCCTATTCGTCGGTTGCGAAGTGGATGGCGTAGTTGGTGGGCTCCTTGGTGATGAACACGTCGTGCGGGTGGGATTCGACGACGCCGGCCGCTGTGGTCCGGACGAAGCGCGCGGTCTGGCGGAGCTCCTCGATGGTGCGGGCCCCGCCGTAGCCCATGCCCTGCCGCAGGCCGCCGACGAGCTGGTACACGTATTCGCTGAGCGGACCGCGGTAGGGTACCCGCCCCTCGACACCCTCGGGGACCATCTTCGCGGGCTGGTCGGCGGCCTGCCCGTAACGCTCGGCGCTGCCGCGGGCCATCGCGGCCAGCGAACCCATGCCGCGATACTCCTTGAAGCGACGGCCCTTCCAGAGCACGAGCTGCCCGGGAGATTCGTCGAGCCCGGCCAGTAGCGAACCAAGCATCACCGAGCTGGCGCCCGCGCCGATGGCCTTCACGATGTCGCCGCTGAAGCGGATGCCGCCGTCGGCGATGATCGGGAGGCTGGCGCCGGCGGCACACGCCAGGATGGCGGAAATCTGGGGGATGCCCGCGCCCGCGACGACGCGGGTCGTGCAGATCGCACCCGGCCCGATGCCGACCTTGACGGCGTCGGCGCCGGCGTCCGCCAGATCGCGCACGCCGTCCGGCGTCGCGACGTTGCCGGCAATGATCTCGATCGCGTGGCTCTTGCGCAGCGTGCGGACGGTCTCGATCACGGCGTCGCTGTGGCCGTGGGCGGTGTCGACCACGAGCACGTCGACGTCGGCCGCGATGAGCTGGGCGGCCCGCTCGTAGTCGAACACGCCGATGGCGGCGCCGACCCGCAGGCGGCCGCGGGCGTCGGAGCAGCGCTGCGGGAACTCGCGGCTGCGCTCGATGTCGCGCATGGTGATCAGGCCGGCCAGCCGGCCGCGGTCGTCGACGAGCAGAAGCTTCTCGACCTTGTGCCGCTTGAGAATCTGCTCGGCGTCGTCGAGGGTGGTGTTGGGAGGGGCCTTGACGAGGTTGTCGCGGGTCATGACGTCGGCGACGGTGCGGGCGGTGCTCTCCAGGAACTTGAGATCGCGGCGGGTGAGAATGCCGACGAGCAAGCCGTCGGCGCGGGTGATGGGGATGCCGCTGACGTTCTGAAGCCGCATGATCTCCTGGGCGCGGGCGACGGAATCCTCGGGGCGCAGGGTGATCGGGTCGTTGATCACGCCGCTCTCGGAGCGCTTGACCTTGCGGACCTCGCGGGTCTGCTCCTCGATGCTGAGGTTGCGGTGGATGATCCCAATCCCGCCTTCCTGGGCGAGGGCGATGGCGAGCGCAGCCTCCGTGACGGTGTCCATGGGCGCGCTGACCAGCGGGATGTTGATGCGGATGCGGCGGGTGAGCTGGGTGCTGACGTCGAGCTCGCGCGGGTGCACGGAGGCACGGCGCGGCACGAGCAGCACATCATCGAATGTCAGGGCTTCGCCGATGATCTTGTCGGAGTGGAAAGGGTCTACCATAGGCCGAGAGAATACGAAGCCGGGCCGGCGCGTCAAGGGCCGGCGATGGACCTCTCACGCCGGACGTCGGAGTCCGGTGCGCATCACTCGCCCCCCGGGGCCGGATCCACCCGAGCCCGAAGCGCCGGGACCACCGCGTCCCGCTCGGCCCCGCGGTCCGCACAGCGGATCCTACTCGAGCAACTCCGGCGCCAGAATCGCGAACGTCATGGTCCGCGCGTTGAACAACAGGTGCAGGACGATGCAGGGCCAGACGGCGCCCAGCCGCAGCCGCAAGTATCCCAGCACCACGCCCATCGTAACCAGCGGCAGCACGTCTTGCGGCTGGGCGTGTACCAATCCGAAGGCCAGACTCGTCGCCCCGATCGCCAACCAGCCGCGCCGCAGGCGCACGCACAATGCCTCGAGGACCAACCCGCGAAAGAACAGCTCCTCCGTGACGGGAGCCACGACCACCGCGCTGATCACCAGCGCCGCCGTGCCCCACCCGCCCCACGCACTGTCACGCAGCGCCCGCAGCACCTCGTGCATCGGCGGCGCGGCCTCCGGCCGCAGCCAAATCCACACGGCGCGCCCCATCTCCGCCTGAGCCGTTAGGAGCGGCAGCAGTGCCAGCAGCCCGATCCCCGCCGCGAAACAGTAATCCAGCACATACGCCAGCGCC
>CAZMCT010000105.1:0-14691 GCA_964564785.1 uncultured Planctomycetales bacterium | reverse complement strand
CCGCCGCCCCATCGTGCCGCCCGTCGGAGGCCGCGTGCCGGCAGCTGCCGGTTCAGCCCGGCTCCGACACGCGGTGCACAAGGGCCGTGTCGGTCGCGCCGGCCACCGTCGGCCGGGTGGAAGTCACCACCACCACCAGATCGCCGGGCACGGCCAGTCGCCGTTGCAGGAGCTGTGCATCGAGCGCGTTGGCCATTGCGGCCGGATTGTCGAGCGGGTCCACACGAATGGGGAGCACGCCGTATAACAGCGCCATCTGCCGGCAGACGCAATCGTCGCACGTGAGGCCGATCACCGGCACCGGCAAGCGATGCCGCGCCACGAGCCGCACTGTGGCGCCGGTCGCGGACCAGACGGCGACCAGGCGGGCGCCGAGGTCGCGCGCGGCCTGCACGGCGGCGTGGGCGATGGCGGCCGTCGGGCGATAGTGCACGGCCACGCACGGCCCGGGCTCGGCCGGCGGCCGCTTCGCGAGGTAGTCCTCGGTCGCAGCGGCGATGCGGGCCATCATCTGGACCGCGGCCACAGGGTGCTCGCCGACGGCGGTCTCACCCGAGAGCATCACGGCGTCGGCGCGGTCGAGGATCGCGTTGGCGACGTCGCTCACCTCGGCCCGGGTCGGGATCGGGCTGGTGATCATGCTCTGGAGCATTTGCGTAGCGACGATGACGGGAATGCCGGTCTGCTGGCACTCGGCCACGATGTCCTTCTGCACCAATGGGACGCGCCACAGGTCGGTCTCGACGCCGAGATCACCGCGGGCCACGAGGACCGCGTCGGAGTGCGCGATCAGTTCCTCGAGGTGCCATAGGGCCTCGGTTTTTTCGATCTTCACGATGACCCGGGCCGTGCTCTCCCGCCGCTTCAGGATACGGCGCAGCTCGTAAAGATCCTCGGGCTGGCGGACGAATGAGAGCGCGACGTAATCGAGTCCGTGGTTGATCGCCCACTCGAGATCGCTGCGGTCCTTGTCGGTCAAGGCGGGCGTCGACAGCGGCGTGTCGGGCAGATTCACCCCCTTGCGGCTCGACACCGGCCCCCCGGCCACCACCTCGCAGATCAGCTCGCCGGCGCGCCGCTCGCGGACGACCAGCCGCACCAGCCCGTCGTCGATCAGCACCCGGTGGCCCACCTGCACCTCGTCGGCCAGCCGCGCGTATGTCACCGTCAACCGCTCGGGCGTGCACGGCCCGTCGCCGCCCCCGATGTGCACGACCGCCCCGGTGCGCAGCTCGACCGCGGTCGCAAGCGTTCCCAGCCGGAGCTTCGGCCCGCACAGGTCGCCGATGATCGCGATCGGCACGCCTCGCTCGCGCGCCACCTCCCGCACCAGCTCCAGCGTCTGCTCGTGCTCCGCGTGCGTGCCGTGGCTGAAGTTCAGCCGGCACACGTCCAGCCCCGCATCCATCATCGCGCCCAGACACTCGCGCGAGCGGCTGGCCGGTCCGATCGTCGCGATGATCTTCGTCCTCAAGAACGATCGTTCGACCGTCTTCATGGCGTTCACTCCCAATCCGCCCCGACGCGGGGCCCGGATCACGACCGCCGGCTCTGCCCCGCCAGGGGTGGCGGCCGCCGCCGGTGCCAGTCGGTCGCCCGCTCGAACAACCGTGCGGCCTGTAGGAGCCGGGCTTCCTCAAAGAGCGGGCCCGTCAGTTGTAGCCCAATCGGCAGCCCGGCCGCGCTGAACCCGCACGGCAGCGAGACCGCCGGCAGACCCGCGAGGTTCGCTGCGATGGTGTACACGTCGGCCAGGTACATCGCCAGGGGATCGTCCAGCTTTTCACCCAGTCTGAACGCGGGAGTGGGCGCGGTCGGCCCGGCCAGCACATCGCACCGCTCGAACGCCCGGTCGAAATCCTCGCGGATCAACCGGCGGACCTTCAGGGCCTTGTGGTAGTACGCGTCCCAGTACCCCGCGGACAGCGCGAACGTCCCCAGCATGATCCGCCGTTTCACCTCCGCCCCGAAACCCTCGCTACGCGACCGCGAGTAAAGTTCGTGAATGTCGCGCGCGCCCGCTGCCCGCCGCCCATAGTGCACGCCGTCGAACCGCGCCAGGTTGCTCGACGCCTCTGCCGTCGCAACCAGATAGTACGTCGCGATCGCGTGCGGCAGGTGCGGGAGCGACAGCTCCACCAACTCCGCCCCCTGTCGGCGGTATTCCTCCAGCGCCGCGCGTACGGCCGCGGCCACCTCCGCATCGAGTCCTTGTGCGAAATACTCCTCCGGCACGCCGATCCGCAGCCGCCCCAGCCGCTCCAGCCCCCCGTCGCACAGCTCGGCCACGTAGTCCGGCACCGCCCGGCGGACGCTCGTCGAATCGCGCGGGTCGTGACCCGCCAGCACACCCAGCAGCAGCGCCGCGTCGGTCACGCTGCCCGCCAGCGGGCCCACCTGGTCCAGGCTCGACCCGTACGCCACCAGCCCATAACGCGACACCCGCCCGTAGCTCGGTTTCACCCCCACCAGCCCGCACAGCGCCGCCGGCTGCCGGATCGACCCACCGGTGTCGCTCCCCAGCGCCAGCGGCACCAGCCCGGCCGCCACCGCCGCGGCCGACCCGCCCGATGAGCCGCCCGGGACGCGCTCCGCGTCCCACGGATTGCGGGTCGGCCCGAACCCGCTGTTTTCGGTCGACGAGCCCATCCCGAATTCGTCGAGGTTCGTCTTACCGACGATCACGCCCCCGGCCGCCTCGATCCGCTCGATCACCGTCGCGTCGTACGGCGACGTATAGCCCACCAGGATCTTCGACCCGCACGTCGTGTGGCCGAATCGCGTGCAGATGTTGTCCTTGACCGCGATCGGCACGCCCGCCAGCGGCCCCGGGGACCGCCCCGCCGCCACCGCCTCATCGACCGCGGCGGCCCGCGCCCGGGCATGCTCGGCTGTCAGCTCCAGAAATGCATGCAGCCCCCCATCCTGGTCGGCGATCCGCTCCAGCGCCGCAGCGCACGCGTCCGCCGCCCGGAGTCGCCCGGCCGACACCTCGGCCGCAATCTGAACCGCGGTCTCGTACACGCTCGGCCCTGTGGTTCTGCCCGACAGTTTCCGCGGCGTCGCATCCGGCCGCAAGTGAACCCCCGCCCCACTCCGGCCCCGGCCCGCTACGCCCCCCCGTCCAGCACCGGCGGCACCTTGAAGAACCGCGCCTCGCGCTGCGGCGCATTCACCAGCGCCAGGTCACCCAGCGTCGGGCCCGGCTGGTCGTCGCGCACCACGTCCGTCAGCGGCAGCGGATGGGCGAGCGGCTCCACGCCCCGCGTGTCGACCGCCTGCAACTGCTGAACGTAATCCAGGATGCGCCCGAGCTGGCCCGCGTAGAGCTGCACCTCGGTCTCCGACAGCGCGAGCCGGGCGAGCCGGGCCATGTGCCGCACGCGGGTTTCGTCGATCGTTTCGGACATGACGGCCGCCGCGCTTCCCGCGGCCCTCGGTGCCCCATCCTTCTCGGCCCACAGCACAGCGGGCCGCCCCACTTGGCTGCTTCACGGCGGGCCGCATATCGGTGCGGTGTGCCGCCCGCCCCCCAACGTCACCTACTGGGTCTCAGCCTGCGCCGGCGGCGACCAGTCCCGCTTGGGCGGCTTCACGATCAGCCCCATGCGGATCGCCTTCGCGCTGACCCGGATTCGCTGCACCCGGCCGTCGACCACCGCCCGCACCTTCTGGATGTTGGGCTTGAATTTGCGCTTCGCGATCCCCGTCACCTTGCGCCCCACCCCGCCCAGGTACTTCGCCTTCCCGCGACGCGAGATCGAGCTGCCGGTGACCGTCTTCTTGCCGGTGAAGTAGCAAACGCGGGCCATGACCACCTCAACTTCCATCCTCACGCACCGATCCCGGGCGCGAGCCTTGTAGTTTAGCCGCTCTTGCCGCCTCGGTCAAACCCTCCCCGTCACGGCTCACCGCGGCACCGCAGCACCCCGCCCGACAACTCGTAAACCGCGTCAAACCGCCGCGCCAGCCCCACACTGTGCGTCACACACACCAGCACTACCCCTTCCTCCCGCGGCAACCCCGCCAGCAACTCTCCGACGCCCTCCGCCGTCCCGCCGTCCAGGTTCCCCGTCGGCTCGTCCGCCAGCACCAGCCTCGGCCGGTTGATCAACGCCCGCGCCAGCGCCACTCGTTGCCTCTCACCCCCCGACAGCTCACCCGGCCGGTGGTCCAGCCGCTCCCGCAGCCCGACCCGCTCGAGCAACTCCCGCGCCCGCGCCACCGCGTCCCCGCCCGAGTTCCCGGCCAACGTGGGCAGCAGCACATTCTCCAGCACCGAGCATTGCGGCAGCAGGTGGCTCTCCTGAAAGACCAGCCCTACCTGCCGGTTGCGGAACCGCGCCAGTTCGGCCGGTCCCAAAGAAAACGGGTCCACGCCGTCCAGCCGCACGCGTCCGGCCGTCGGCGGCTGTAATGTCGCCAGGATGTTCAACAGCGTGCTCTTGCCGGAGCCCGAAGGTCCGACGATCGCGGCCGACCGGCCCGGTTCAACCCGCAGCGAGACGTCACGGAGCACGACCAGTTCGCCCGCCCGCGTCGGGTAACGCTGCCCGAGATTCTCCGCCAACAGCATGCGGCGCCACTATAGCCCCCGCCCTACAATCGGGACATGTCCCGCGGCAAGGTCCTGGTCGCGATGTCCGGCGGGGTCGATTCCTCCGTCGCCGCCGCACTGCTCAAGGAGCAGGGCTACGACTGCGTCGGCGTCTTCATGCGCGTCGGCGCCCACCTCGATCCCTCGATCCCTCAATTCCTCGATCCCGCGGCGCGACGACCCTCGCGCCACGGCTGCTGCTCCGTCCAGGACGCGCTCGACGCCCGCGCCGTCGCCGCACGCCTCGACATCCCCTTCTACGTCCTCAACTTCCAGCCCGACTTCGAACGCATCATCGACTACTTCGTCGACGAGTACGCTCGCGGCCGCACACCCAACCCCTGCGTGCGCTGCAACACCGACCTCAAGTTCGGCCGGCTCTTGCGCTATGCGGACCTGCTCGACGCCGAATTCGTCGCCACCGGCCACTACGCCCGCATCGTCCACCGCGCCGGTCGGCCATGCCTCGCCCGCACGGTGAACCTGACCAAGGATCAGTCGTACGTGCTGTTCGGCATCCGCCGCGCCGACCTCGCCCGCTGCCTCTTTCCGCTCGGCGACCTGCCCGACAAGCAGGAGGTCCGCCGCCTCGCCGCCGACCTTGGCCTCGTCGTCCACGACAAGCCCGACAGCCAGGAAATCTGCTTCGTGCCCGATAACGACTATCGCCCGCTTCTGCGGACCCGCCGCCCGGACGCCCTCCGCCCCGGCAACGTGCTCGACGCCGCCGGCCGCGTCCTCGGCCGGCACGAGGGCGTGGCCGCATACACGGTCGGCCAGCGCCGCGGGCTGCGGATCGCCGCCGGTCGGCCCGTTTACGTCACGCGTCTGAACGTGCTCGACAACACGGTCACGCTCGGCCCGCGCGACGAACTCCTGAGCCCCGGCCTCCGCGCGATCGACATCAACTGGCTGGTCGACCCCGCGCCTTCGCCCGGCGACTGGCACCCCGCCTCCGTCAAGATCCGCCACATGCACTCCCCCGCCCCCGGCCGCTTCCGCCTGGAAATCGACACCCGTAGCGACCGGCGGCTCGCCGGACGTCAGTCTCCCCGCGAGGAAACAGAACAAGCGTCCGCCACGCTCGTAATCCACTTCGATCGCCCCCAACTCGCCGTCACGCCCGGCCAGGCGGCCGTGCTCTACGACGACGACGGCGTCGTGCTCGGCGGCGGGTGGATCGCCGGAGCCCTCGAGCCCGCGCGCGACGCTTGCCCCGCCACGGCGCCCTGCTCCCCATCGCCGGCAACGGGGACTCGCGAATAACCCACGCGACGAGTCGATTGCCGCTCAGTTGAAGAAGTGGACAGGCACCGCGGGAGCACTTGTGGGCGCTACCGTGTTGGTGAGTGACTGCGGAGCCAGCCCCCTTTTCTCAACGAGCTGACAGGCCTCGGACCCGGTCGCGCTAGGCGGTTATGATCTTCCGGGCAACTCGGAGGCCCTGCCATGCCCTCTGGCACCGCTCCGCTCTTTGTCGGCACGAACGGCTTCGTCCCCGCCCCCCACCCGCTCACCGCCCTCGCCTGGTCCGAATGCCGGCGTCTGCTCGAGGCCGAGCACGCCGCCCTCCACGACCCCGTGGCGCTCGTCGACCCGGCCACGCTCGACCGTCCGGCCCCCGGCGGCAGCATGACGCCCGGCATGCTGAGCCGTGGCATCGCGCTGCACGACATCTACCATGCCGGCCAGATCCCGTTCATGAAGGCCGCCCTGCGCGGCGACCAGTCATGATCCCCGAGGGCCGCGCGTGACCTGGCTCATTCTCCATGCCGGCGCCCTCGGCGACCTCGTGCTCACCATCCACCTCGCCCTGCGCTTGCCCGGCGCCGATCGCGGGCTCGACCTGATCTCACGCGTCAATCCTGGCGACCTCTCCACCGCCCACCCGCCCCTTCGCCGCCGCTCCAGCGAGGGGCTCGGTCTGCACTGGCTCCACACCGATGGCCACGACGCCCCCCCGCCCCCGCTGAAGTCCGCGATCGCCGGCCGCCGCGTCCTCAGCCTGCTCGGCGGACCCGACTCGGTCGTCACCGACCGCCTGGCCGAACTCTCGCCCGCGGCCCTCTACGCCGTTGACCCGCAGCCGGACCCCGCATCCGACCGCCACATCGTGCACCAGTGGATCACGCGCCTCGAAGCCCAGGGACCCCTGATCCCCAAGTGCGTCCATCACCGCCCCGACGAACGCGGGCTGCGCTTGGCGGAGCCGTCCGCATGCGGCGTGTCAGAACGCGACGTGGGAGCAGGGAACAGGGAACGGGGAACAGGGAACGGGGAACAGCGAACTGGGGCGCACTGCCGACACGGCAGTGGCACACTCGCGGCCGGACTCGGGCCGATCCTCATTCACCCCGGCAGCGGCGGACGTGCCAAATGCTGGCCGCTTGCGGGCTTCCTCCACGTTGCACGCAGCCTCCGCAGCATTGGCTACGACATGCGGCTCGTCCTGGGGCCGGCTGAACTCGAGCGCTGGCCGGCCGCCGAGCGTGACGCCCTCGCGCGTGAGTTTTCGCTCTTGACCGCCCCCGACCCCGACGAGCTCGCGCGTGCCCTCGCCGGTGCGCGGGCCTACCTCGGCAATGACGCCGGCCCCACGCACTTGGCCGCCCTGCTGGGCACGCCCACCGTCGCCCTTTTCGGCCCGACCCGCCCCACCGTCTGGCGCCCGCTCGGCCTGCGGGTAACGGTCCTCGCCGGTGACCCTGCGGCAGGGCCGGGCTGGGGGATCAGCGTGGCCGAGGTCGCGCGGGCCGTGGGCCGCGAGCTGTAAGCCCCGGGCTGCGGGCCGTGCGCCGTGTGCCACTCCCGTGTGTGTGGGTGTGTGGCACCGCCGCCTCGGCGGTGATCGGCCGCTGTGGCACCGCCGCCTCGGCGGTGAAGCAACCACGGTGGTACACCACCTCACAGCCGAGGGCGGCTGTGCCACGCTCCGACCGGCGAGCCACCGGCCGCTACCCGTCGCGACGAGCCGCCGCGTGCCACTGCCGCGCCGGCAGTACAGTGCGTTCTTGCTCCCTGTTCCCGGTTCCCTGTTCCCTGCTCCCTGACCGGTTATCATCTCCCCATGCCCGAGATTCTGTTCCACGGCGCCGCCGAAGAAGTCACCGGTTCCATGCACCTGATTTGTGTTGACGGCCGCTGGGTCGCGCTGGACTGCGGCCTCTTCCAGGGCCGGCGGGCCGAGGCCGAGGAGAAGAACCGCACCTGGCCCGTCCCGCCGAAGGACATCGCGGCCGTCATCCTGTCCCACGCCCACATCGACCACACCGGCCGCCTGCCGCGCCTCGTCCGCGACGGCTTTGAAGGCCCGGTGTACTGCACGCCGGCGACCCGTGACCTGTGCGCCGTCATGCTGCCCGACTCGGCCCACATCCAGGAGGAAGACACCCAGTACGTCAACAAGCGCCGCCGGCGCCGCGGCCTGCCGCCCGTCGAGCCGCTGTACGAGTACGAGCACGCCCTCGCCGCGATCCAGCTCATGCGCACCGCCTCGTACAACCGCCTCATCCCCATCGTGCCCGGCCTGTTGGCCGCGTTCCACGAGGCCGGCCACATGCTCGGCTCGGCCGGCATCCGCCTCGAGTTCGGCAAACGCGACGGCGAGACCCCCTCCCTGTTCTTCTCCGGTGACGTCGGCGGCTTCGACAAGCCGATCCTGCGGGACCCCGCCCCGTTCCCCCCCACCGACACGATCCTCTGCGAAAGCACCTACGGCGGCCGCGTCATCGAGGAAGTCGACACCGCCAAGGAGCGCCTGCGCGAGATCGTCCGCCGCACGCTCGACCGCGACGGCAAGGTCATCATCCCCTCCTTCGCCGTCGGGCGCACGCAGACCATCGTCTACTACCTGCACGAGCAGTTCGTCAGCAAGCGGCTCCCGCGCGTGCCCGTGTACATCGACAGCCCGCTGGCCGTCAACGCCACCGAAGTCTTCAAGCTGCATCCCGAGTGCTACGACGCCGAGGCCCGCGCCTTCCACCGCGTGACCGGCGACATCCTCGGCAACGGCTGCTGCACCTACATCCGCACCGTCGAGGAGAGCAAGGCCCTGCACCTCCGCGAAGACCCCTGCATCATCATCGCCGGCAGCGGCATGTGCGAGGCGGGCCGCATCCGCCATCACCTCAAGAACAACATCGCGAACCCCCGCCACACCATCCTGCTGCCCGGCTACCAGGCCGCCCACACGCTGGGCCGCAAGCTCGTCGACGGCGCCCGCGTCATCACCCTCTTCCACGAGGAGTTCGAGGTCCGGGCCGAGGTCCATCAGCTCCACGGCTTCTCCGGCCACGCCGACCAGCGCGACCTCCTGCGCTTGCTCGCGCCCCGGGCCGCCGACGCTGAGCGCGTCATCCTGGTCCACGGCGAGCCCGACCAGACCGTCGCCTTGGCCGACAAGCTCCGCGAGGCCGGCTTCCCCAGCGTCCTCATGGGCCGCCGCGGGATGCAGATGGGGTTGTAGCGAGCCGTGAACCCCCCGCCGGGCGCTGTGGGCCGAAGCCGCGCCGACTCCCTTCGGCGCGCGGCTCACGGCGCTTCGCACCCCTCACCGTCCTCCGGCCTTGCGGATCGCCTCCCGTAGTCCCACCGCCTGCGGGTCGCCCGGCCGCAGCCGAACCGCCGCTTCCGCGTGCTCCAGCGCCTCGGCCAACTGCCCCTTGGTCGCCAGCGTCGCCGCGAGCCCGACCCGCCCCTCGAACCGGTTCGGCGCCAGCTCGTACACCCGCCGGTACTGCTCGAGCGCACCGTCCACGTCGCGCCGCTCGCCTGCCAGCTTCGCGTAGTTCAGCCGCGCCTCCACGAATTGCCCGTTCGCCGCAATTGCCGCCCCGAACGCCGCCAGCGCCTCGTCCTTCGCGCCCCGCGCCAGCAGCAGCAGCCCCAGGTTGTAGTGCGCCTCGGCCGACCGTGGATCGAGCTCCAGTGCCCGCCGGTACGCGGCCAGCGCCTCGTCCGCCCGCTGCTGCTCGGCGTACAGCGTCCCCAGGCTCACGTATGTCGGCGCGTATCCCGGCGCGAGAGACTGGGTCCGCGTCAGCACCGCCTCCGCCTCGCCCAGCCGTCCCTGTTCGATCAGCGCTCGCGCCTGCGTGTTGAGCGCGATCGGGTCGTCCGGCGACAACTGTGCGAGCTCCGCCGCCGCCTGCGATGCCTCGTCGCTCCGCCCCAGCCGCCGCAGCACGTCCGCCAGCGCTTGTCGCGCCTGTACGTACGTCGGCTTCAGCTCCAGGGCTTTGCCATACTCGACGGCGGCGGCGTCGAGCGCCCCGCGCCGCACGTACGCATCGCCGCGCCCCATGTGCCACGCCGCCGGCTGCGGCTCGTATTTCACCAGCGGCACCTGCGCCAACGCGTACAGCCCCACGCCCGCCAGCCCCCAACCGATCGCCTGCCGCTTCGAGCACACCGCCCATTCCGCCAGCCGCGCCAGCGCCAGCCCGGCCGGGATCAACAACAGCCCCGCCACCGGCACGCGAAACCGCTCGGCCGCCAGGAACGGCACGAACGACCCCAGCCACGCAAACACGAACAGCCCCATCAGCCAGCCGGGTGCCCCATCCTGTTCACCCTGTCCAGACACGCCGGGTGCCCCCTCCTTTTCGGCCCGCTCCGCTCGGCTCTCGTTCGCACGTGGGCTCGCCGCGGCCCGAGCAAGGTGGCGTCGCCGACCCGCGACCCACATCATCACCAGCCCCAGCACCGCGCCCGACAGCGCCAGCGGCCAGCCCGGCAGCCACCTCAGCACCGCCGACGCCTGCCGCTCGCAATGCACTTCCTTGTTGTTGGCCACGATCGCAGGACCGAGCAGCAGCCCCACCCGCCGCGCCGCCAGCTCGGCCGCCCGCCCCGGCCGCTCGCGAATGAATTGCCACGCCTTCGCCCGCAGCCAGGCCGCGACCTCCGACGGCCGCAACGATCGGCCCGCCTGCTGCTCAATCCCCCGCACGATGTCCGGATATGTGAACCAGCTCCACGTGGTCTGCCCCGAGAGCGTGGGCAGGTCGGGCAGGCGGGCCGTATAACCGTCGGCCAACTCGTTGTTGCCCACCCACAGGTTGATCGCCCCGTTCGTCGAGATCAGCACGAAGTCGCCGCTCACCCGCCAGTTCCGCACCGTCACCGGCGCGATCGGCAGCAGCGTCCCGAGCACCAGCAGCCCCACCGCCGCCGGCCAGCGGCGAACGGCGCTCCGTCGCCACAGCACCCCCGTGAGCCACAGCCCCGCAATCACGCCCAGCAGCAGCACGTTCGGCCGCAGCAGCGCCCCGGCGCCGATCAGCACACCCGCCACCAGCAGGCGCCACGCGGCCGGCTGCGCGGCCCAGCGCGCCAGGACCCACACCAGGCCGAGAATCAGCGGGACGAGCAGGGCCGGCTCCTGGAGCTCGCCCTCGTAGTAAATGAACCCCCAGAACACGGCCGCCAGCAGCCCCGTCGCCAGCGCGGCGCCGCGCCCCAGCATCGTCCTCGTCAACCCCCACGCCAGCACCACGCTCACGAGCCCGAGTGCCGCCTGAACCAGCCGCGGCGCGAGGTAGCTGCCGCCGCTGACCGCGTATACCGCGGCGAGGAAGTAGGGGTAGCCCGGCGGACGCGCGAACGCGCCGCGGTAGATCTGCGGATCCGGCGTGTCGGGCGGCGGTGTCCAGTCGCCGGCCACCAGCGCCCGCGCCCAGTAGTCGTGGTAAGCGGCATCGGCCAGCGGGGCGGCGAAATCGGGCGTGTGCACAAGCTCGCGCAGGTACGCGGCCCGCAGCGCCAGACCGATCAGCAGAATCACCCCCAGCGCCGGCAGGTCGCCGCGCCACGATCGGTCCGGAGCTTTCAGCGGTTCGGCCGCAGCAGCCACGACGCTCTCCCGGGTCCGCGGCCATCATAGCCGGAAAAAGGGGACGGGCACCGCCGTGAAAAAGGGGACAGGCACCGCGGGGGTGGTGGTTAGCGCTACCGCGATGGCGGGTCTGCGGGGAGCCAGTCCGCCTTGGCAACCAGTCCCCTTTCTCCAAAGGGCCGCTATGGGAAAACGTCCGCCGCCAGCCCCAGCGCCCGGACGCGGGCGGCGATCGCTTCCAGTTCCTCGACCGGCAGCGGCTCCGCCCCGGCCTCCGCCGTCCGCCGCGCGACGGTGTACACCTGCACCGACTGGATCTGGCCGCCACCGTCCAGCAGCGTCTGCAACCGCCCCAGGTAAGCCTCGAGCTCGTCTTCGGCCGGTCCCGCCCCGCCCAGTCGCAGGAACATCGACTGAATCACGATCGGCCGCACGCGGGCCGCCGCCAGCAGATTGTCGAGCACCCGCTGGAACGCCACGCCCGCCCGGTTCACGCGCCGGAAATGGGCTTCCGTGCCGGCATCGAGCTTGGCCCAGATCTCGCCGCCGCTCCGGTCGAGCTCGGCCAGCCCGGCCACCACCGGCGGGCGATCCAGACAGCACGCGTTCGTGATCAGCACCAGCCGCACGCTCTGGAGCTGGAGGTCGCGTCGCACGCGGGCCGCGGCCTGCACCGCCTGCGGGAACACCGGGCACACCGTCGGCTCGCCGTCGCCCGAGAACGCGAAATCGTTGAGCCGCCGAAAGGGACCCGGAATGTCCTGAAACTCCGGTTCGGAGAAGAGCCGCCGCCAGTCGGCGGCCAAGGCCCGCAGCTCACGCTCGACGACGGCGACATCCACGACGGCCGGCGGGCGGGCCGCCGTCCGCTCGACGCAGCAATACACGCAGTTGAACGTGCAGGCGGCGTCGGGGTTCAGGTTGATGCCGAGGCTCAGGCCGCGGCTGCGGCGCGCGATCACGGGATACACGTAGCGAAAATCTCGCCACCGGCGGGGGTGTTCGGCGAAGGCGTCCTGGAGCGGATCCACCGGCACGCACTCCACTGCGGGAAAACCCCGGACAGGCTACTACAATCCGGACGGACAACGGAATAGCGCGTCGCTCGACCTGGTTCCGGAGAGTGCGACAGACTTCTCCACGCGGTGTGGAGAGGGGTTGACAGGATGAAGCTCGGCTCGCCCTTCCTGTCAACTCGACTTCGCGGCCCGTTCTCTCGCTGAGAGGACGGGCCTGCTTTTTTTCGCCGGCCCACCGGGCCGCACCGGCCGATCGCCGAAGGCGCCGCTCCACCGTGCCTGGTGCTGGCCCTTCCTCAGTTCCCCAATCGTCTAGTCCTTGCCCGCGAGCACGCGCACGTGCTCCGGCACGCAGCGCCGCAGCACGTCGTGGTTGTACCCGCCCTCCAGCACGCTCACCACTCGCCCGCGGGCGTGCCGCTCGGCCAGTTCCACCGCCTGCCGCGTCATCCACGCGAAGATCTCGTCGGACAGCTTCAGGTTGCCCAGCGGGTCGTCCGCGTGGGCGTCGAAGCCGGCGCACAGGAAGATCATCTGCGGGGCGAACCGCCCCACCGCCGGCAGCACCCGCTCGCGGAACGCAGCGCGGTAGTCCTCGTCTGTGGCGCCGGGGAGAAAGGGGATGTTCATCGTGTAGCCGCGGCCCGGCCCGATCCCGATCTCCTCCTCGAAACCCGTCCCCGGGTACAGATAGTTCGGGTGGCCGTGCAGGCTGATCACCAGCACCGCCGGCTCCGCGTCGAACGTGTGCTGCGTCCCGTTCGCGTGGTGCACGTCGAAGTCCAGGATCAGCAGGCGGTCCAGCTTGAACTCCTGCTTCACCTGCAAGGCCGCGATCGCCACGTTGTTCAGCAGACAGAAACCCATCGAGCGGTCACGCTCCGCGTGGTGGCCCGGCGGCCGCACCGCGCAGAACGCCCGCTGCAATTCGCCCCGCGCCACGCGCCGCGCCGCCTCCACCACGCCGCCCGCGGCCAGCCGCGCAATGTCCAGACTCTCCGGGCAGATCGCGCTGTCCGGCACGTCGATGTACGGATACCCTTGCCGGCAGGCCGCGTCCAGCCGCGTCAGGTACTCGTGCGTGTGAACCGCCTGGATCGTCACGTCCGAGGCCGGCTGCGCCGGGACGGCCGCGCAGCGCTCCAACAGGCCCGACGCCTCCAGCGCCTCTTGGATCACCGTCAGCCGCGCAGGCGATTCGGGATGCCCCTCCCCCGTCGCGTGCCGCCGGAACCGCTCGTCGATCAGAATGCCCGTCGCCGCCATACGCTCAGTGTAGCCGTTCGGCCGGCCGCCTGTCAGCCCGGACCGGTCTTCGCGTCGTTCTTGCGCGTCGCGCCGCCCCGCCTCCCGGCGGCCGCGGGGTCGCTCAACTCTGACCACCCCGACGTCCGAATAAGGGGATTAAGACGCCGTATTCCCAGGCTTCGGACTGGCCGGCCGGCGCCGGCCCCAACAGCTCGCAAAGGAGGTTGTCATGCGGTGGATCCCCTGTGTCGCGGTGGGCGTCGTCGCGGTCGCGTGCGTGTTCAGCACGGGCTGCGCCGGCGGCCAGAACATCTTCACGCTTCAGCGCGAGAACCAGCAGCTCAAGACAGAGCTGGCGGCCGCCCGCGAGGAAATCCGGCAGGCTCAGGAAGACTGCGGCGCGCTGCGCGGCAATCTGGTCGAGCACATCCGCGCCCTCGCGGCCGCCCGGATCCAGGAGCACATCGCCCAGAACCTGATCCAGCAGGCGAGCTACCAGAAGCAGCAGTTCGCGCGCTACCGCACCGCGACGCGCGCTCCCGGCACCCCCACGGCGACCGAGCGCCAGCGGATTCAGGCGCTCGAACGACAGATCGCCGAGCTCGAGGAGCAGCTCGTGAAGACCACACCGTCGCGCGGCACGCCGCCGGGCAACTACAACCAGCCGCTTTATCAACGCCGGCCCAACGCGCCGGCCGGAACGAACAAACCCCATGGCCAGACCGGCGCCGGCACGCCCAACCCGCAGGGCAAGATGACCGCCCAGACCGACCGCATGCCCATGCAGGACACCACCACGGTCCAGGATCAGCAGCCGATCCGCAAGACCAAGAACATGGTGCTCAGACAGAACGCCACCACCGGCCAGAACGTCAACTGCAACAACAACACGACGAACACCACGCCGCAGAAGCCGACGAAGTGAGGCCCGCGAAGCTCGCAACGGACGGCTCAGACGCGCGTGGAACCGCGGCCGGCCCCCGGGGGTCGGC
>CAZMCT010000104.1:0-14857 GCA_964564785.1 uncultured Planctomycetales bacterium | reverse complement strand
AGCCACGGCTCGCCGGTCGGCGTCGGCCGCCCGGCCCGCAACGCGGCCATTCCGGCCAGGTTGCGGATCGTGCCCGACGTGCCGATGACGACCTCGTGGCGGTGCCGGCGGACCTGCTGGATGGTGCGGATGGCGGCGCTGCGCGCGTACTCGCGCACTTCGTTGTATTGCGCGGCGGAGATCGCCTTGGGGCCGTCGAGCTGGAACATCTGTGTCAGCCGGATCGTGCCGAGCTTGAGACTGTCGAGGTAGTGATAGTCGCGCTCGTCGCCGACCGAGATCTCGGTGCTGCCGCCGCCCAGGTCGACAAACAGGCCCATTCGCCCGGCCAGGTGAACACCGCGCGACACGCCGAGGTAGATCAGCCGCGCTTCCTCGCGGCCCGAGATCACCCGCACGTCCAACCGCGCGTGCTGCCGCAGCCGCCGCAGGAACTCGCGCTGGTTCAGCGCCTCGCGCGTCGCCGACGTGGCGACCGCCACGATCTCGGCCGCCCCGCTCCGCCGGCACATCTCCGCGAACCGCCGGCACACCTGCTCCGCCCGGTCCATCGCCAGCGCTTGCAGCCGGTTGCTCAGGTACTCGTGGCCGCCCAGACGCACCGGCTCCTTCAGCTCCGCCAGCGTGGTGTACGACTGATTCGGGTTCAGCCGCACCAGCAGCAGCCGGACCGAATAGGTCCCGACGTCGATGAAGCCGATCATCCGGCCGGCGTGTCCATCCCGCGCAGACGCCATCGCACGCGCACCTCTCTCTTGAACTCCGTTGCGGCCAGCTCGGCTTTCTGTTCGGCGCGGTCGGCCTCGAGATCGGCCGGTTCGCGCACCTGACACAGGATCGTGATCCGGCGCGGATCCACGCGACAACGCAGCTCGCGGACGGTGTCCGCGTGTCGATAGTCCAGCCCGTCGGCCACCCGCAGCAGGGCTGCGAGCCGTCGCACGGTCGCCCGGTCGTCCGGACCGAGAGCGGCGTAGTCGGCGTGCCGTTCGTCCGGCAGCCGGCCACGATGATACCGGGCGACCAGGCCGACGATCCGGCGTGTCCGCAAGTTCCAGCGCAGCCGCTGCGTGTCCAGGATCATGCGCAGGGCGGTCTTGTGATGGCCGGCGCGACCCTCGGCCCAGCCGATATCGTGGAGCAGGCCGGCTGCGGCCAGCCAGTAGCGGGCCTGGCGGTCGAGCCGGTGCAGCGGCGCGAGCTCGTCGAAGAGCCGCAGGGCCAGCCGCGTGACCTGCTGGCAGTGTCCCGCTTCGTACTGGAAGTGCTCGGCCAGGCGGAGGACGGGCGCGAGCTGGGAGGATTCCGGCAGCAGCGCGGGGACGGGCGCGGGCAGCGGGGCGCCGGCCAGGGCCGCATCGAAAGGCGCGGTGAAGGAAGCCCAGGTGCCGCGGCGGCCGTCGCGGGCGGCGGGCCAATGCGCGAGCAGATTGCGGTACAGTCGCCTGCGGCGGCGGCGGCGGTTGGCGATCAGGTAATCCACGCCCGGCCGGAGGCGGGCTTGGCGGCGGACCGCCGCGGCGCGGGCGGTAGCGCGGGAGCCTAAGGCCGCACGCAGACGCGGCAGCTCGACGAGCCAGACGTCGCAATCGTGAATCTCACCCAGCAGGTCCTGGGCCTGACGACACCAGGCGATCTGCGTGGCGAGCCCGCCGGCAAACAGCGGTTCGAAGACTTCGAGCGTGTAGCGCAGGTGCTTCACCGCGATTCGCAGCGCGTGCAGCTCGGCGCTGCGCGCGGGATCGTCGAGATATCGTTCCCAACTGCGCGCGGCGGCGAGCCGGGCGAGCACCGTGCGCGCGGCCAGGACGACGAGCGCGGGGGAGGGCGACGGCGGCTCGGCGTCACGGACCCAGCGGGCCATGCTGTGCAGGACGCCCTGGCGCTCGACCCGGTCGACCGCCCGGATGACGTCGGCCTGGGCCTTGCGGCGCCGGTTGCGAAAGAGCCGCAGCACGTGCCGGACACCGGGCTCGCGGGCGGCAGCGCTGTGACCACGCAGGCCGGCCAGCGCGGTCTCGAGAAAGGTGATCTGAACGTCGAGGTCGCGCGCGGCTCCCAGCGTGCGCGTGATGCCGCGAATCCGCTTGCGCCAGGATTTGCGTTGCTCTGGCGGCCACGCGTCCTCGAACAGCTCGAGCACGTTGCGCAGGCGCCGCGAGGCGACCCGCGTGCGGTGCACGTGCTCCACGTCGTCGGCCCGGCGCGCCCCAGGCAGCGCCTCCGCCAGGGCCGCGAGCGGTTTGGTCAGGGCGGCGGCCGCGAAGTTGCGCCGATCTTGCTCCGATGCGGTGTCGCTCATTCACGATCCCGGGCCCGCGGACGGCGGCCGTGCGGCTCAGCCGGAAGCATGGCCGTTCGCGTCGGCGGGCACGCTGGCGGCCTGCCGGGCGAGCTGTAGCAGTGCGGCTTGCGAGCCCAGCTCGTCGTCGGGGCCGACGGGCTGACGCTGGATGTACGAGCCATCGGGCTGCATCTCCCAGGCTTGGCGGCGATCATGCAAGAGTAGGTCGAGCACTTGCCAGAGCCGCTGCCGCCCGATCTGGTCCTCAACCGGCGCGACGACTTCGACCCGCCGGTTGAGGTTGCGGTACATCCAGTCGGCCGAGCCGATGAAGAAGCGTCCGTCGGTCTGGAGCGGCTCGCCGTTACGAAAGTAGAAGATGCGCGAGTGCTCCAGGAAGCGGCCCACGATGCTGATGACGCGGATGTTCTCCGAGAGGCCCGGCACGCCCGGCCGCAGGCAGCAGAACCCGCGGACGATCAGGTCGATGGGCACGCCGGCCTGCGAGGCGGCGTACAGGGCGCGAATGATGCGGCGGTCCTCGAGGCTGTTGATCTTGGCGATGATGCCCGCCGGCTGGCCGGCACGGGCGTTCTCGACCTCGCGCTCGATGAGCCGCATGAACTCGCTGCGCATGTTGACGGGCGCGACGAGCAGGTGGCGGTAGTCGTTCTTGAGCGAGCGGCCGGTCAGGTAGTGGAAGAGCTCGACGACCTCGTCGGTGAGCGAGGCGCGGCAGGTGAACAGGCCGAGGTCGGTGTAGAGCCGGGCGGTCTGGACGTTGTAGTTGCCGGTGCCGATGTGGACGTAGCAGCGCAGGGCATCGGTGTCCTGACGGACCACCATGGCGAGTTTGGTGTGCGTCTTGAGACCGACGATGCCGTAGAACACGTGAGCCCCGGCGCCCTCGAGCTGCTGAGCCCAGAAGATGTTGCGCTGCTCGTCGAAGCGGGCCTTCACCTCCACCATGCACGCGACCTGCTTGCCGGCCTCGGCGGCGCGAATCAGGCTGTCGACCAGGGAGCGGCTCTCGCCCACGCGGTAGAGCGTGAGCTTGATGGCCAGCACGCGGGGGTCGTCAGCGGCCGCGCGGATGAAACGCTCCACGCTGTCGGAGAAGCTCTCATAGGGATGGTGGACGAGCAGATCGCCGTTGCGGATCACGCTGAAGATGTCGGCTTCGCTGTCGACCAGCCGCGGCGGGATGACGGGCAGGGTCGGCTCGTACTTCAGCCGCGGAAGGGGCAGGTCGGCAATCGGCTTGAGATCGGTGTAGTCCAGCTCGGCCGGGAGCTCATACACGTCCTCGTCGGACAGCTCGAGCTCGCGGACGATGAACTGGAGCGTCCACGGGTCGGCCTGCGGGCCGTGCTCGAGGCGGACGATCTGCGCGAAGCGGCGGGCCCGCAGCTCCTGCTCGATCAGCTCGAGCAGGTCTTCGGCATCCTCCTCGTCGCGCTCGACGTCCGCGTTGCGGGTCACCCGGAAGGGGGTGATGCTCAGCACCTGCATGCCTGGGAACAGTGTGTGCAGGTTGCGGCTGAGCACTTCGACCACGCTCACGAACCGGTAGCGGCCGGGGAACTCGCCGGTCTCGAGCCGCAGCCAGACGGGGAGCTGCTCGGGAACCTTCACGCGGGCGAACAGAAACTCGTCCCCCTCGGGCAGCAGCAGCTTCACGCCCAACGACAGCGACAGGTTCGACAGGAACGGGAAGGGGTGTCCCGGGTCGACAGCGATCGGCGTGAGCACCGGGAACAGGTTGGTCCGAAAGTGCCGCCCGGCGAAACCGCGCTCCTCCTCGGTCAGCTCGTCCCATCCCAGGAGGTGGATGCCCTCGGCTGCCAGGGCCGGGCGAATGCGCGTGACAAAGCACCGCGCCTGCCGCGCGAGCATCGGCACGACGGCCGAGCGGATCGCGGCGAGCTGCTGCGATGGCGTGAGGCCATCGATCGACAGCGGCGAAACGCGGGCGACGACCTGCCGCTTCAGGCCGCCGACGCGCTTCATGAAGAATTCGTCCAGGTTCGAGGTGAAGATGCCCAGGAACTTGACCCGCTCCAGCAGCGGCGTCCGCTCGTCGATCGCTTCGTGCAGCACGCGATCGTTGAACGACAGCCAGCTCAGCTCGCGGTTGAGATACTCCGTGGCGGGTTCCGCGGCCGTTGCCGACGAGGCCACCGAGCTTGTGGTGATACCATCCATCGTGTCAATCCCTGCACCGGCCGCCCGGAAACGTGCACCGCTCCGACGCCCGCTCGACATTCTAGCACCGTGGTGGACGCGGCGGGAAGCGGCCGGGAGCCGGGAGGTGGCCGCTTGGCCGCGGGTGCGGCGTTCACACGCTCACCCGGCCCGCGAGAAAAGGGACCCGCATGAGAGCTGCGAACCTGCGCCTGTCCGTGTGCTTGGCGGCCGGCGGCGTCGCGCCGCCGAGCCTGTCGCCCGAGACGCCCGCGCAGCGCGGCGCTCGACCTGGCGGGGGCCGAGGACGTCTGTGATCCGCCCCCATGCGCGGGTCCGTCCGGCTGCGCGAACCGGTTCCGATAGAGAAGCTGACGCACGAGCCGCGGCGCGCGTTTCGCGCGGTCGTGTGAGATCGCTGGCTCGGCAGTGTTGTAAGCGTCTGCCGGCACTGGGGTCGGAGCCGGATTCGTCGTTGCTTCGCGCCCCGGAATGACAGCCCCTGGGTTCGCGCCGTGCTACGCCGCCGGCGGTGCGTCGCACTCGATGACCAACGGCCCGTTTACCTTCCCCGCCGATTCCCAGAGTTCCGCCGGGTCGGCGTCGGCCAGGACGCAGCGCGCGAGGGCGAACGCAAGCGGCCGGAGCACGACCGCAATCGCGGAAGCGCCGTTCTTGCGGAACTGCCGGCACAGGCAATTGCGGACGCGTTCCGCGGCGGCGCTGAAGCTCTCGCCGCCCGGCGGGCTGACGTTGAGCGGCGCATCGCGGAGTTCGCGGAAGGCCGTCGCGAACCGGCGCTTGAGCTGCGCCTCGGTCAAGCCGGCCCACAGGCCCAGATCGACTTCGCACAATTCGTCCAGTTGCCTGGTCGCGACCGAGAGCTGGCGGGCGAGCACTGCGGCGGTGCGCGTGGCGAGATCATCCGGGCCGTGCAGGATGCGGTTGACGTTCAGTGTCGCGAGCTGCTTCGCCCACTCCGCGCACTCCCGTTCGCCGCGCGGCGAAAGCGGCAATTCGACGCGGCCCAGCAGGCGACCCTCGTCCTGCCATTCGGTGCGGCCGCAGGGGACGAGGACGATTTTCATGCCGACGGCTCCGCAGCGCGGCGGGCCTTCTCGGCCACGTCGCGCAGGGCGCGCAACGCCGCCCCCGGGTCGGGGGCATGAAAGATCGCCGACCCGGCGATGAGCGTGTCGGCCCCCGCGGCGACGGCCAGCGGCGCCGTCTCCGGGTTTACGCCGCCGTCGACTTCCAGCGATTGCTCCGGGCGCAGGCGGGCGGCCAGCGTCTCGATCTTGGCCAGGCACTCCGGCATGAACTTCTGTCCGCCGAAGCCGGGCCAGACCGTCATGACCAGCACGGAATCGACATCCGGGAGAATGGCGAAAAGGTCCTCCGCTCGTGTCCCAGGGTTGAGCGAGACGCCCACCCGCACGCCCAGATCGCGAATCCGGCGGATCAGCTCCACCGGCTGCGGTGCAACCTCGATGTGAAACGTGATGCTCGCGGCCCCGGCCTTCACGAACGCGGCTGCGTACTTGGCGGGGTCGGTGATCATCAGGTGCGCATCGAGCGGCAGCCGCGTGCAACGGGCCATCCCGGCCACCACCGGTACGCCGAACGAGATATTCGGTACGAAGTGCCCGTCCATGATGTCCAGGTGCAGGACGTCGGCGCCCGCGGCCTCGACCAGCGCGATCTGCGAGGCCAGATGGCCGAAATCGGCATCGAGCAGCGACGGGGACATGCGGATGGGACGCGGGGGGAACAAGGGGTCAGATACCAGCTATCCGTTGCCAGCGATTCGTTGCCAGTTTCCGCTCACTTCTCGTCGAGCACTTCGATTGGGCCGAATTTCTTGCCTTCCAGGAACTCCAGCGAGGCGCCCCCGCCCGTGCTGATGTGCGTGACGCGCTCGGCCAGTCCGGCCTGCTCGACCGCGGCCGCGCTGTCCCCGCCACCGATCACCGAGACCGCTCCGCGACTGGTCGCGTCGGCGATGTAGCGGGCCATTTCGAACGTGCCGCGCTCGAAGGGCGGCGTCTCGAATGCGCCCAACGGACCGTTCCAGACGATCGTCCCGGCCGAGCGGACCCGGTCGGCGAACTGCGCCAGGGTTTTCGGTCCGACATCGAGGCCCATCAGGTCCGCGGGCAGGTCACCCTCGACGACCCGCGTGGGCACGCCGTCCTTGAGTTCGGCGGCGGCAACCGTGTCGACCGGGAGGTGCAGCTTGCCCTTGCCTTGCTCGAGCAGACCGCGGGCCACGTCCAGCTTGTCCTGCTCACACAGGCTCTTGCCCACGCGGCGGCCCTGCGCCGCCCAGAACGTGAACATCATCGCCCCACCGATGAGCACGTGATCGACCTGGCCGAGCAACTGCTGGATCACGCCGATCTTGTCGCTGACCTTGGCCCCGCCCAGCACGGCCACGAACGGCCGCCGGGGCGAGCGCAGGGCGTCGCCCAGGTATTGCAGCTCCTTCTCGACCAGGAAGCCCATCACCCGCTGGCCCGGCGGCATCAGTCCGGGCACATCGTACATACTTACGTGCTTGCGGTGACACGTGCCGAAGGCGTCGTTCACGTACATCTCGCCCAGCGCCGCCAGCCCCTGGGCGAACTCGTGCCGCAGCCGGTCCTGCTCGGGCGTAAGCTTCTTGTCCGGATTCTTCTTCGCCAGATCGATGATCGTCTCGGCCAGGTGAAACCGCAGGTTCTCGATCAGCAGACACTCGCCGTCTTTCAGCTCGCGCGCGGCCTGCTCCGCAACCGAGCCGACGCAATCGGTCGCGAATGCAACCCGATGCCCCAGCAATTCCGACAGCCGTTCGGCGACCGGCTTCAGCGAGTATTTCGCGTCCGCCGCCGGGTCGGTGCCGGTCGGCCGGCCCAGGTGGCTCATGACGATGGCCCGCCCGCCGCCCTTCAGCACGAAATCCAGCGTCGGCAGAAACATGCGGATGCGGCGGTCGTCGCTGACATGCTGCTGCTTGTCCAGCGGCACATTGAGGTCGGCCCGGATGAGCACCCGCCGGCCGCGGACGTCCAAATCGCGTACGGATTTCTTTGCCATGGCGCACCTCGTAATCGCAAACGGCCCATCCCACGGGACGGGCCGCCGACGGCACGGATCATTATCCTAAAAAAGCGCGGTGCTAAATCAAACGGTCCTTGCCCGCCATGTAGCGGATCAGGTCCACCACCCGACAGGAGTATCCGTACTCGTTGTCATACCATGCGACCAGCTTGAAGAACCGGCTATTGAGCTCGATACCCGCCTTCGAGTCGTAAATGCTTGAGTACGTCGAGCTTATGAAGTCAGAGCTCACGACCTCCTCGTCCGTGTACGCCAGAATGCCCTTCATCCGCCCGTCCGCCGCCTGCCGCACCGCCTGTCCGATCTTCTCCAGCGACGTTTCCCGGCTGGTGCGCACCGTCAGGTCGACCGCCGACACGTCGGCCGTCGGCACCCGGAACGCCATGCCCGTCAGCTTGCCCTTCAGCTCCGGAATCGTCAGCGTCACCGCTTTCGCGGCCCCGGTGCTGGCCGGGATGATGTTCATGCTGGCCGACCGGCCGCCGCGGAAGTCCTTCTTGGACGGTCCGTCGACCGCCGGCTGGCTCGCCGTCATGGCGTGGATGGTCGTCATCAGGGCTTCTTCGATGCCGAAGTTATCGTGCACCACCTTGGCGAGCGGGGCGAGGCAGTTGGTCGTACAGCTCGCGTTGGACACGATCGTGTCCGCCTGTGGATTGTACTTGTCCTCGTTGACGCCCAACACGAACGTCGGAATGTCCTTGTCCTTGGCCGGAGCCGAGATGATGACACGCTTGGCGCCGGCCGACAGGTGCTTGGCGGCCCCCTCGCGGGTGGTGAACAGGCCCGTCGATTCGACCACGTAGTCGACCTTCAGGTCCTTCCACGGCAGCGCGGCCGGGTCTTTCTCCGAGAAGCAGCGCACCTCGCGGCCGTCGATCCGGATCGCCGACTCGCTGTGGCTGACTTCGCCGTCGTAGCGGCGGTGGACGGTGTCATACTTGAACAGGTAGGCGAGATTGTCGGGCGGGACGAGGTCGTTGATCCCGACGAACTCGATGTTGCGGTCCTTGATTCCGGCCCGCACGACGAGCCGTCCGATGCGACCGAAACCGTTGATGCCGATGCGGATGGCCATGAGAGACTCCCTGTGCACCCGCACGGACGGGGGATGGTCCGCCCGAGCCGCCGGCGGGTCCGAATAGGTTCGGCCGGGATGCGGGGGTTGTCAAGCACGACACTCCGGCGGCGACTCACGAACCGTGCTCGCGCAGCCACTCGGACCATTCCGCCCGGCACTCCGCACGCGCGCTTGCCTCCAGGTCCATCCACGCCGTCGGACTGCCGCGACGCGTGATGCGGTGCAACGCCGCGGCCGCCCGCTCCGCGACAGTCCGCGGCCGGAACGCGGAAATCGGTTGCGACGCCGCAAGTGCCCGGCCCTCCGCGTGCAACGCGGCCAGCGCCCGGGCGGCCATTTCCTCGTCGGGCGCGGGCGCGTCGCAATGCCGCTCGTCGTCGAGCAGCGCCAAGAGCGGCGGGACGCAGGCCGCGGCGCCGATCTCGCCCAGCGCGTCGATCACGGCCGCGCGACGGATCACATCCGCCGGTTCGGAGGCGAGTTGGGTCAGGGCGGCCACCGCGGTCGGCGTCCCCAGCCGTGCGAGCGCCAGGCATGCGGCCGCGGCCGAGCCGGGCTCCGAGTCACGATAAAGCGTCCGGAGCGCGGGCACGACGCGCTCGTCGCCGTGAATGGCAAGGCCGACGGCGGCGAGCCGCCGCACGGCGGGGTCGGCGTCACGCAGCGCGTCGAGCAGCCGCTCGCGGGCCCAGTCGGACCGCAGATGGTGGAGCACCAGGACGCCGTATTGGCGATTCTCGGCGGCCGAAGCAGCGAGCAGCGCGGAGACGCCCCAGCGCGCCGCATCGTCCGCCGCGATCAGGGCTTGCAGCAAGGCGGCCCGCTCGGCGGGCGTGTCGGCGGCCGCGAGTCGCGCCGCGTGCCAGCGGGCCCGGAGCGGCGCGCGGAAGAGAATTGCGGACGCGCACCCGACGAGCGTCAGGGCGATGGCGATCAGCGGGCCGCAGCGCACGAAAGGTCGCACGAGCGAAGCTCCGAGACGTGTCCGCGAGCGCGCGGGCATTATACCTCCGGGTTGCAGACCGGGATGGGGGCGCAGCGGGCGGCGCGGGGGCTGATGTAGCCAAGGCTACACCGCTAAGATGTGCGTTGCGCAACGGTTGCGCGGCGTGCGGCGCCGGCGCAGGAATCGCAGCGACGGTGCGGGCGCAGGTCTGATAATCGCACTTGCGAAATTTCGTGGGCGCAGAGCGCGGCGCGACACAGGCAACATGATATGATCGGAGCGTCAAGAAAACGAAACGAGCGCCGAAGGACCAGTCGGGCGTCCAAAGACGTGTCGGGTCACTGGGCCAGGGGAAAGAGATGAGCCGACATCCGTTCGATCTTCTTATGGAGCTGGAGACCCCCGTCATCCGGCTCGACTGTGCCGCACTCCATCTTGCACGCGACGTTTACCCCGAAGTGAATCTCCCGCGCTATCTCCGGATTCTCGATCAGATGGCCGAGGAGGTCGCGGAACGGCGTCCCGGGCTGGCGGCGAACCTGCGATACGAGGCCATGCGCAGCGTGCTGGTGGAGACCCACAACTTCACCGGCAACGCCCACCACTACTACAACCCCGAGAACCTCTACCTGAACCGCGTATTGGACGCGCGGGCCGGGATTCCGATCAGCCTCTCGGTGGTGTGGATCGAGGTGGCGCGGCGGCTGAAGTGGCCGGTCTCGGGTGTGGCGCTGCCCGGCAATTTCGTCGTGCGGTTCGACGACCCCGAGCGCTTCGTCATCGCGAACCCGTACCAGGACGGACGCTCGCTCTCGCTCGAGGACTGCCGGCTGCTGGTGCAGGAAGGTTTCGAGGGCCGGCTTCCGTTCTCGTCCGAGCAGCTCCGCCCCGTCGACACGCGCGCCATCCTGATGCGCCTGTTGCGGAACCTGCGGAACATCTACCTCGCGCACAACGATCTGCCGCGTCTGGCCGACACGCTGCGGCGCATGCTCGCGGTCCGGCCCGGCAACGGCAAGACGCTCCAGGACCTCGCGGCGGTATGCGCGCGGCAGGGGGACATGCGCGGGGCGGGTTTGTACCTCGCGGCGTACCTGCGGCGGTGGCCGCGCGGCCGCGACGCCGGGCTGGTGCGGCGGAACCTGCGGCAGGTGCGGGCGGCGCTGCTGGCGCTGAATTGAGCTTGTCGGGCGCCGGGCGCGAGGGCGCGGCGGCGCCAGAGCGTGGGGGATCGAGACCGATCTTTGTTGTCATTGCAAGCAGCGCGCGCTGCTGTCAATTCCGGCAGCGCGGAGGCGGCGGAATCTGCCCACGGATGAAGCAGTTCTGCGTTCTCGACTTTCGCGCCAAGGCTGTGCCACCCCTGCCCGGGGCCCGATTCCTCACTGCCGCTACGCCGTGTTCGGAATGAGAGCACGCGACCGCTGCGGCGCGGGCTGGCGCTTCGCGTTCTGACGGGCGGCGAACCCCCGCCCTCGCGGGCAGGTGTCAGACCGGCGCTGCGGCAGCGGCCGCGCGGGGGCGCGGGCGCGGCCGGCTATTCGCCGTACTTGGCGATGATCTGCTCCTTGGTCTTGCCGAGAATGTCGTACTTCTTGCCCACCTTGGTGAACGCGGCGATGGCCTTGTCGATGTGGCTGAAGTCGTGTGCGGCAGACATCTGGCAGCGGATGCGGGCCAGGCCCTTGCCCACGACCGGGTAGAAGAAGCCGATCACGAAAATGCCCTCGGCGTACATGTCGCGGGCGATGTCCTGGCTGAGCTTCGCGTTGTAGAGCATGATCGGCACGATCGGATGATCGCCGGGCTTGATGTCGAAGCCGGCGTCGGTCATGCCCTTGCGGAACCGCTTGGTGTTCGCCTCGACCTTGTCGCGCAGGGCGGTGGACTCGGAGATCATGTCGAACACCGCGATCGATGCCTTCACGACAATCGACGAGACGGTGTTACTGAACAGGTACGGCCGGCTGCGCTGCCGCAACATCTCGATGATTTCCTTGCGACCGGTGGTGAAGCCGCCCGAGGCCCCGCCCAGGGCTTTGCCGAGCGTGCCGGTGATCATGTCGACCTTGCCGAGCACGCCGCAGTATTCGGTGGACCCGCGGCCGGTCTTGCCCATGAAGCCCGTGCAGTGACAGTCGTCCACCATGACGAGGGCGTCGTACTTCTCGGCCAGGGCGCAAATGCGGTCGAGCTGGGCGACGGTGCCGTCCATGCTGAAGGCGCCGTCGGTGGCGATGACGCGGTAGCGGGCGCCCTGGGTCTCCTTCAGCTTGGCCTCGAGGTCCTCCATGTCGTTGTTCTTGTAGATGTAGCGCGTCGCCTTGCATAGGCGGATGCCGTCGATGATGGAGGCGTGGTTGAGAGCGTCGGTGAGGATCGCGTCGTCTTTGCCGAAGAGCGGCTCGAACAGACCGCCGTTGGCGTCGAAGCACGAGGAATAGAGAATGGTGTCCTCGGTGTGGAAGAAGTCGGCGATCTTCTTCTCGAGCTCCTTGTGGATGTCCTGCGTGCCGCAGATGAAGCGCACGCTGCTCATGCCGTAGCCGTGCGTCCGCAGCGCCTCGTGGGCCGCTTCGATCACCTTGGGGTGCGACGACAGACCCAGATAGTTGTTGGCGCAGAAATTGATGACCTCCTTCGGCGGCGCGCCCGGCGGATACTCCACCCGCACGTCCGCGGCCTGCGGCGTGAGGATATAGCGCTCTTCCTTGAAGAGCCCTTGATCGCGGATGCTGGAGAGTTCTTTTTGCAGGTCCTGCTTCATCTTGCCGAACATCGATTCTCACTCCTATGGGCCGGGCAGTTCCGGCCGGTTGCTATCGCGGCCGGGCGGTTCCGGCCGCTGTCTTTCTCGCGTGTCGGCGCCGAAACTCCAGAGACGCCGGGGCCGCAGGAAACGCGTCGGGAAAAGGACCACTGGCCGTTCTCGGCGGCCTCTGCGATGCTCCGCGGCTCTGCGATATCCAGCCGGATCGGATGTTAGCGCCGCCGCTTCAACGCCGCCTCGTATTCCGCGCGATCCGGGAACAGCACGATCTTCGCGCTGGTCCGGGGGCGCTCCATCATCTTGCCGAAGCCGGTCGCATATTCGCTCAGCGGGAAAATGTCGGTGATCACCGGCGTCGGGTCCAGACGTCCGCTCGCCAGCAGGTTACGATTGCGATACCAGGTATCGAAGATCTTCCGACCGTTGATGCCGTGGATCTGGCAACCTTTGAAAACGATGCCGTTGTTGTACTGGATCGGCAACGTGTTCTCGCTGGCCACGCCGAACGCGGTCACCCGCCCGGCCTTGCGCACGCAGGCGAAACAATCGTCGACCGAGTCCTGCGAGCCGACCATCTCGAGCGCGATGTCGACGCCGTTCCCGCCCGTATGATCGAGCACGAACTGTAGCCGCGTCTTGCTGTCGCTCTTGTTCGTGTACATCTGGAGATCGGCCCCCATCCGCTTGCCGATCTCCATGTTCCGGTCGTACTTGCCGAAGTGGATGATCTTGGCCACGCCCACGGCCCGGGCTACGCCGATCGCAAACAGGCTGATCGGCCCGTCGCCCGTGATCAGCATGGTCTTGCCGGCGACGTCCGCGTCTTCCCCGAGCACGGCGTACGTCGCGTTGCCCAGCGGCTCCTGGATGGTCGCGATTTCCGGCGGAATCGACCGGTCGTTCGGCCAGCAGATGATCTCGGGCAGCGCGAAGTACTCGGCGAAGCAGCCGTCGTAATCCACGCCCAGGATCTTCATGTGCACGCCCACGTGCGCCTGGCCCAGCATGCTCGTCAGGTCGCCGGGGTCGTAAATGTGCGTCTCGGCCGAGATGTAGTCGCCGACCTTGATCCGCTTGCAGTGCTCGCCGACCTCGACCACCTCGCCGGCGACCTCGTGGCCGAGGATCTGCGGCAGGGCTTTGGCGCCGATGCGGCCGGCGGCCCAGTTGTCCCACTTGTAGATGTGCACGTCGGTGCCGCAGATGCTGGTCGCGCGCACCTTGACGATCACCCAGTCCGGCTTCGGTTTGGGAATCGGCTTGTCCAGCCACTGGGCTCCAAGTTCCGCCTGGGTCTTGACCACGGCCTTCATGGTCGCCATTCGATGCTTCTCCTGTCCGAGGGGTACCGCAAGCACGCCCCCGGCAGCACGCCGGGTTCGCGCGCCCCCGAACTGGGTAGTCTAGGGGCGTCGGCTGCTGCGAACAAGGGCGAGCGCTCACGCTCCCCCCCCCGGTGACCCGCGCGCCGCAGCCGCATCCACGGCCGAACGAAACGGCGGCCGTGAAATTGCAACAGCCCGTTCCGCGCGGGGGCGAATCTCTCTACTGCTCACCAGCCGGGGACATGGCAGGCGCTGATGTCCCGACGGATTCCGTGCCAGGGGTGCGCATCGACTTGAGAAACTCGACGAATTCCGCGCGGTGCGCGCCCATGGTCGCGCTGGGCCCGGTGGCCTTGAAGAACCACGGGCCGTCGGGCGTCTCCACGATCGCCCCAAGCATGCGGTAATTGTCCTTGGGGCCGGCGGCCGATCCGGCCATTGCCATCGCGCCGGCGTTGAACCGGCCGGCAATGTCGACCAGCGTGATTTTCAGCCCGTTGGCCTCGAACTCCTCGCGGACGAATGCCTCGGGCGGGATCGGCTGGCCGTCCGGCGTGGTGAACTGCCCTTTCCATCGCTCGATATTCGCTTCCGGACCTCCGCCGATGCCGGCCGTAAACACAGCTAGTTCGCCGTCCTCCGCATCACCCTCCACGCGCGGCAGCTTGTACTGGTCGGCCCGCAGATTCGAGCGGACCGGCTGCTTCTCCCACGTCGCGGGGGCCGTGTACTTCAGATTGGCCGCGCCCGCCCGCGGCGGTGGCATCTTCATGGCGGCGCTGCGGCCGTCCATGGGCGGGTGACCGACGGGTAAGGACTGATCGGCGGTCGTACGCTGGCCGGCGGCGGTCGCCTGCGGTTTGTTCATGCTGCGGACGGCCGCGAGGTCCTCGGCCGTGGGCTGCGTGGCGGCCGGGGTCGTGTTGGCGGAGGTGGCGGGGGGGCTCTGGCGCTCGCAGGCGGTGAGGGCGAGGCCCAGGGCCAGCGCGGGGGCGAGGAGGCGGATACGGATCATCGCGGTCTCCAATGTGCGGGCGAGGACGGACCCGAGCACGCCGATTGTAGCGAGCCAGCGGACCGGCGGGGCGGGGGTGGGGCCTCGGGTCACGGGGGCACTGCCGGCACGGCAGTGGCACACGGCCACCCCGCCGACCCTCCACGGCCC
>CAZMCT010000103.1:5687-14947 GCA_964564785.1 uncultured Planctomycetales bacterium | reverse complement strand
GACCGCGGCGGGCTGGCGCTGAGCGACTCGCGGGCGGACGCGCGGGGCGTCTACGGCGGGCGCGCGGTGGCCGACAGCGAGAGCATCGCGGCCGCGATCGGCGGGCTGGCCGAGAGCAACAGCATCGCTGAGGCGGATGCGGCCTTCGGCGGTGACGCGCGCAGCCGCTCCACGTCCACGGCCCTGAGCGAGTGGGGCGTGGCCCGGAGCAACAGCCACGCCACCAGCCGCGGCTGGTTCGGCGGTCGGGCGACGAGCAACAGCGACGCGCTGTCAACGGGCTTCGGCGGGCGGGCGGTGAGCCGCAGCCGGGTGATCAGTGATGCGCGGTGGCACGCCGCGGCCCAATCGAACGGTCTGGGGCTGAGCTGGAGCGGGCCGCACCGCGTGGCTCGGTCGCACGTGCACGCGGAGAGCCGAGCGTGGGATTTCGGCCGCAGCCGCTCGGATGTGGTGATCATCGACGTGCGGTAGTGGCGCGCGGGCGCCTCGGCCCACCGGAGTGCGGGCTGCCAGCACGTGGGGGTTGCAGGCGGGGCCGGCGGCGCAAGCCGTCGGCCCCCGCTTGTTGCGCAGGCGTGGTGCGGGCCGCGGCCTCGGCCGGTACGATGTTGGTGATGGACGCGAGACCGGTCATCACCGTGTTCGGCCACAGCACCGTCGGCGCCGAGTCGGCCGCCTGGCGCGACGCGTATCAACTCGGGCAGGAGGTCGCCCGTGCCGGCTGGACACTCTGTAACGGCGGGTACGGTGGAACGATGGAAGCGTCGGCCCGTGGAGCGGTCGAGGCCGGCGGCCACACCATTGGCGTGACGTGCGCCGCGTTCACCTGGCGGGGCGAGTGCAACCCGTACATCCGCGAGGAGATTGTCACCGCGAACCTGCTGGCGCGGCTGGAGCGACTGGTTGAGCTGGGCTCCGCCTTCGTCGTCTTGCCGGGCGGCACGGGCACATTGCTGGAGCTGGCGCTGGTCTGGGAGCTGATCAACAAGGGCCTGGTGGAGCGCCCTGCGCCGGTGGTGCTCCTCGGTCATCACTGGGCCCCGCTCAACACGCTGATCCGGCGCGTACAGGATGGAGCGGTGGCACTGCCCGTCGTGGAGACGCCGACGGCGGCCATCGAACACATTCAGGCGGCCTGGGCCGGGCAAGCGGCCGTGGCGGTCCGGCTCACAGGATCTTGACGTCGATGGTTTCCGCAAGCTATTATGACCACTACATGTTGTGGTTTGCAGCGGCGGATCGCCGGCTCGGCGCGGAGCGGGTATCCTGTTCGTCGCAGAGGCGCAGCTTCCCATGATCGTCGATTGCCACACGCAGATCTGGTCCTCGCACGCCCAACTGGGGCGTGCCGCCGCGGTGGCCCGGGCCGTTCAGGCTGACGAGACCCGCCACCTGGCGGCCGCCGACCCGGTCGACAAGGCCATTGTGCTGGCGTTCAAGAGCCGGTTCCTCGAAGCGGAGATCCCGAACCGGCTGGTGTCCGACTACGTGCGGCGCAACCCGGCGAAACTGGTGGGCTTCGCGGGCATCGACCCGACCGAACGGGACTGGCGGACGCAGCTCCGCGTGGCGCAGGACGAACTGAACCTCAAGGGTGTCGTGCTGTCGCCCGAGATGCAGAATTTCCACCCGGGCGACTCGCGCGCGATGCAGCTCTACGCCGAGTGCGCCGCCCGCGGGCTGCCCGTGCTTTTCGAACAGAACCACCGCAGCCCCGCCGCGCGGATGCGCTTCGCTGAACCGATGCTCCTCGACGAGGTGGCTCAGGAATTCGCCGACCTGCGGATCGTCATCGCGCGTCTCGGGCACCCCTGGGTCAGTCAGACCGTGGTCCTGCTGAGTAAACACGCGAACGTCTTCGCCGACATCGCCGGCCTGCTGCCGCAGCCGTGGCTGAGCTACACCGCGCTGCTCGAAGCGTACGAGTACGGCGTCATGGACAAGCTGCTGTTCGGCAGCGACTTTCCGTTCCGCTCGCCGGCCGCGTGCATCGAGGCCCTGTACTCGATCAATCAGTACTGCCACGGCAGCAATCTACAGCCCATCCCGCGCGAGCAACTGCGCGGCATCGTCGAGCGCGACGCCCTGCGGCTGCTCGGCATCGCCAACGGCGGCGCGGCGACGCGGGCCCGGAGCACCATCTTCGAAGATGACTAGACGGCAACCGATGTGGGCCGCGCCACTCCTGCTGGCGGCCGCCGCGGCTGCGGGCTGCGGGGGGTCAGCTCTGCGGGTCACGTCCTACCAAGACCCGTACTTCCCCGAGACCTACCAAATCCGGCTCGTGGACCCGGCGTACCGCATCGATCCCACGGGCGATATTCACCTCGCGGCCCGCGCGCACGCCGACGTCGAGCCCGCGACCACCCAGTACCTGCTCCTGCACATCTTCTGGCGGCCGCACCCCGGAAAGACCTACGCCGAGTCCAGCGCGACCGACGCCCTGGTGCGCTACGTGGTCAGCAACTCGAACGGAACGGTGGTCTACTCCGGAACGGCGTTCGCGTACCCCGAGAAACCCTGGACCGGCGGTCTGAAGGTCAGCGTGGAATCGGCCCGGCTGCGGCTGGAGTCGCGGTACGGCGACATCCCGGACGTGCTCGGCGAGGCGCGGCTTGCCGGCACGGTCGTGGCGCACGAGCGAGCGGGCGTGGTGGCGGACATCGCGCGGTCGGCCGAGCTCCTGGCGGGCGGCGAGGTGCGGGAGCTGGCGGCGCCGGCCCCGGAGAGGCCCTAGCAGCCCGTTGAAGAAAGGGACTCGCTCCGCGCCAAACCGGCATCACGGTAGCGCCAACAGTGAGTCCCCCGGATTGTCCCCCTTTTGAACGAGCACCGTCGTGCCTGTCCCCTTTTTCAACCTGTCCGCTCTGCCAACGAGCGGCTAACCGGCGCTCGAACCGGCCGGGCCCGCGGCGGGGGCGGCAATGCGGGCCTCGAACTCAGCCTTCAGCGCGGGGTCGGCGAGGATTTCCAGCACGCGCGCGTGCAGCGCCGCCAGGTACGCGGCTCCCTGCTCGCGCTCCTTTTCCGTGGTCTTGGAAACCAGCAACTGGAGCAGCTCGTCGGGCGTCGGCGCCCCGCTGCCCAGGTCCGCTCGCCCGATCTTCACCGAGCCCACCAGCGCACTGAGCCGGTTGTAGGCGACGATGCGCTGGTCGAGGTAATCCCGCCGGCCGGACTCCGGCCGGTCGTGGTACCCGCGGATGTCGTCCATGAATCGCGGCTTGAATGCGTCGAACAGGTTCTCGCGGAAGGCCTTCTGCTCCTCGGGGCTGGCCGTGCGGTATTCGGCGAGGAAGCGCTCGCGAAACGCGCTGTCGCGGAGCAGACGGATGACCGTTTGATCCAGGAACGCTTCGGCCCGCGCGCGCTTCAAGCGCGGCAGGCCCTTCTCGTGCATCATGAACTGCGCGACGTAGTCCGCCGGCGTGTCGGGCCCCGGCACCCGCGGCACCAGCAGCACCTGCGTGACCAGCAGCCAGACGCCGGCCAGCAGGGCGACCGGCGCGACCGTCAACGCGGCCATTTGCAAGCGCGGATGCTGATACAATCCTCGTAGTCGCGTCGCGATTGTCACTGGCAAGCCGCCTCCGTGTAGTCGGTAGCGTAATCCGAGCGGCAAGCGCAAGCGAGGCCGCAAGGCCCGAGCACTTTCAGCGGCCGCGCGTCCGAGGAGCTCAGCGACGAGCAATCCGGCCGCAGCCGAAAAGACTTCTGCCGCGGACATGGCCACCGAGACCGCCGCGCATGTTCGTCCTCCTCCAGCACGACCCCCCCGACGCCGGGCAGCCCCCGCACTGGGACTTCCTGATCGAGGTCGCCGGCCGCGAGCTTCTGCCGACCTGGCGCCTCGCGGCCAATCCGCTCGCGTCCCCCGGCCCGATCGCGGCGGAACGCATCGCCGACCACCGGCGGCTCTACCTCGATTACGAGGGCGAGATCGGGGGCGGCCGCGGGCGCGTCCGGCGGCTCGATCACGGCGAATGCCAAATTGAGGTGCTGACCGGCGATGAGGCCGTCGTGCGGATCGCGGGCGCGCAGTGGCGTGGGCGAATCATGATCCGACGGGCGGGCACGGGGCTGGAGCTTACCGCTTAGGTTGAAAAAGGGGACAGGCACCGCGGCAGCGGCTGGTGGCGCTACCGCGAGGCCGGTTTGGCCCGGAGCCAGCCCCCTCTCTCAACGGACGGTCAGGAGCCACGCCTCCAGCAGGCCGCAGGCGGCCGCCTTGCTGGGAATCTCGTACCCGCGCGTCACGTCCGGGTCGTGATGGATCGCAACCCGCAGGTTCGGCGGCGCGACGCAACCGGGGCAGCCGTCCGCGCACGGGCAGCCGCGGACCATCTCGGTCGCCAGCTCCAGCAGCCGCTCGGCCTGCTCGAATGCGTGCCGCGCATAGCCCACGCCGCCTTCGTAGCGGTCGTACAGGATGATCGTACTGACGCCGAACTGCGACGAATCCACCACGCCGCCGATGTCGTAGCGGTCGCACATCGCCAGGGCCGGCAGCGCGGCCGTCAGCAGGTTCCGCACGCCCGCCAGGCCCTCGTGCAGTGGCAGACCCGCCGCCCGCACGGCCTCCCGCGCCGCCACCGGGGGCTGGAGCCACATCCCCTTCGTCTCGATCTGTTGCGGCGGGAGATCGAGCGCCGTCTGGCCGATGAGTTCCTGCGTGTACAGCTTGAACTTGCGAAATGCGATCGTCTGCCATTTCACGGTGACGTCGCCGAAGGACCTTCGGCCGCCGCGGACTTCGCCGGCAATCCGCTCGGCCGTCACGTGGCAGTCGCTGGCCAGCACGGGCTGGGTGTAGTAGTCGGCATCGAGCCGCGCGACGCGCGCAATTCGGGCGGCCGGGTCCAGCTCGCGCACTAGGTAGCTCTCGCCCTGGTGCAGGTAGACCGCCTCGGGATAGATCAACTCCGGCGCCGAGATCGAGTCGACCTGCCCGATCACCTCGCTCCGCCCACCCGTCACGTCCACGATCGCGTACGTCGCCCGGCTGATCGTCCGCAGGCTGACCTGCGCGGCCGCGAACTCGGAGGTCGCCCAATAGTCGCGGCCGGCCGCGTGCCGCAGTCGGCCCTCGTCGCGCAACACCTCCACCACCTGCGGCGCGACCGCGCCGAAGGCGGGCAACTCGTCCGGGCTCAGCGGCAGCTCGAACGCCGCGCAGCCGAGCTGCGCCGCGAGAATGTGCGGGTTCTCCGGGTCGATCAGCGCCTGCTCGAGCGGCCGGTCGAACACGAAATCCGGGTGGCGCATCAGGTACTGGTCGATCGGGTCGTCGTACGCGACGAGGATCGCCAGCGACTCGTCCTGCCGCCGGCCGGCCCGGCCCGCCTGCTGCCACAGGCTGCACAGCGTGCCCGGGAAGCCGACAATGAGCGCGGCGTCCAGCGAACCCACGTCGATCCCCAACTCCAACGCGTTCGTGCTGCACACGCCCAGCAGTTCGCCGCCGAACAGCTTCTCCTCGATCTCGCGCCGCTCCCGCGGCAGGTAGCCGCCGCGGTACGGCCGCACGCGGCGGGCGAGGTCCGGGCGGCGGCGGCTCAAGTGTTCGGTGACGTACTTGTAGAGTAGCTCGGCCACCACGCGGGCCTTGCAGAAAGTGATCGTGCCCGCGCCTTCCTCGAGCAGCCGCGCCATCAGCTCTTGAGCCTCGACATTTCCGCTGCGCCGCGTGATGCGCGTCTGCGACTCCAGCCACGGCGGGTTCCAGAGGACGAACAGCTTGCGGCCGCGGGGCGAGCCGTCGCGGTCGATCAGCACGATTTCCGGGTCGCCGGTCAGCCGGGCGGCCAGTTCCCGCGGGTTGCCGAGCGTGGCCGAGCAGCAGATGAAGCGCGGGTCGGCGCCGTAGTGCCGGCAGAGGCGGAGGAGTCGCCGCACCACGCCCGCCACATGGCTGCCGAAGACGCCGCGGTAGGTATGGATTTCGTCCAGCACGATGTGGCGCAGCCGGCCGAGGAACCCCGCCCACTTCGCGTGGTACGGCAGGATGCTCTGATGCAGCATGTCGGGGTTGGATAGCACCAGGTTGGCGTTCCGGCGGATTCCGGGGCGCTGGTGCGTTGGCGTATCGCCGTCGTAGCAGGCCGGGCGAACGCGGCCGCCCAGCTCCCCCTTCGCGACCCAGCGGTGCAGGCCGCCGAGCTGGTCGTACGCCAGGGCCTTCGCCGGATACAGATACAACGCCCGGCCGTCGTCCTGCGTCAGGAGGTCGGCCAGCACCGGCAGGTGATAACAGAGACTTTTGCCGCTCGCGGTGCCGGTCGCGACGACGATGCTGTGGCCGCCCCGCACGGCATCCAGCGCCTCCGCCTGGTGCTGATAGAGTCGCGCGATGCCCTCGGCTCGGAGCAGCTCCGTGAGGGGCGCTGGCAAGGGCTGCTGCGGGTCGGCGAAGCGGGCCGCGCGGCCGGGCAGCCAGCGGCTCGTCGCAACCTGGCCGGCATAGTGCCGCTGGCTGGTGATGCGCGCCAGGAAGCCTGCGGGGTCCATACCGTCTCCGCTGGGAGCGAGTCGGGGTACGATAGCATGCTAACAACGTCCTAAAAAGCGGTCTGCTCGGCTCGTCCCCCCCCGGGTGCGCGGGTGCCCGACAATTTCACACACAGTCTTTACACAGGCCCCCTGAAAAGGCAGAATAGGGGCTGAGCGGGCCAGATCAGCGCTCACGTCGTCTCAGAATCGGAACGAGGAAGAGCGTTTCAGACCAGGTCCCCACCGGACCTCCAGGAGTCGAACATGCAATGGGAAAAGTGCAGCTTACGCCGCGGGTTTACCCTCATCGAACTGCTCGTCGTCGTCGCGATCATCGCGCTTCTGATCTCGATCCTGCTGCCGTCGCTGCGCGACGCCCGCGAGCAGGCGAAGGTCGCCAAGTGCCTCGCGAACTACAAGCAGCTCACGGCCGCGGCGATGCAGTACTTCCTCGATCACAGCGACGACTTCCCGTTCCAGGTGACGCCGCCGGGAATGGATCCGAACAACGCCAGCGCCATCAGCTCCTGGCTCTATGGTGGCAAGACGCCCTCGGACTACTGGGTCGACGACCCGTGGCTCGGGACCCCGGCGCAGCGCCGCCCGCTGAACCCCTATCTCATGGGCACTGCGATCGACCCGGATATCAAGGTGGGCAACATCATCGAAAAGCGGATCGAGATCCCGGTGCTTCAGTGCCCCTCCGACAAGTTCTCGCACCAGCAGCTCAACTGGGGCGGGCAGGGCAACCAGCAGGCCAAGGGCATCTCGTGCTATGACGACGTGGGCACGACGTACCAGTACAACCTGCATGCGATCATGGAGTTGCAGTTCCGCAACGACAGCAACGGCCCCTGGCAGGGTCCGTGGCTGTGGCAGGACTACGGCAAGGCTCTGGTGAAGGACGCCCTGGCCAAGTACGCGAGCAGTTTCATGATGTTCCTCGAGGACCCCATGGACTGGGGCCTGGCCTACAACCAGCAGGAAGTCGGCTACCACGGCAAGTTCAGCCGCTTCTCCATGGGATTCCTCGACGGTCACGCCGAGTACAAGCTGGCCGACACGCGCGGCTTCTGCGGCCTGGGTTGGGCGGCGATCTGCCCCGGCTGGGCGCTGCCCGAGGAGTACTCCGAATTGCCGTCGATCTACTACAACCAACCGAACCCCAACTCTGGCGTGCTGAAAAACTGCAACCCGCCGATTGACTGAGCGGTCTCAGTTCCCACGGCTCTTGCAACTCCGGTAGCCGGGAGCGGACAAACCTCTCCCGGCTACCGCTCTCTTTCCTCGGAAGCAACCTATTCCACAAATCGTGAGCAACGTTTTGACTCCTGCACGCGTTCTTGCGGACTCTTGATCGGGTATGCCCGCGTGGGCCGCGTCCCGGCACTTCGCGTCAGCCGTTTCCGGGAACGCTTAAAAAAAAGAGCCGGCCACCCGATGCCGGCGCAGCAGGAGTCCAGCATGATTAGATCACAAGTCAAGCTTCGAAAAGGATTTACGCTAATCGAGCTGCTGGTCGTGGTGGCGATCATCGCGCTGCTGATCTCGATCCTCCTCCCGTCGCTGCGCGACGCCCGCGAGCAGGCAAAGGTCGCCAAGTGCCTCGCCAATTACAAGCAGCTCACGGCCGCCGCGATGCAGTATTTCCTCGACCACAGCGATGACTTCCCGTTCCAGGTCACGCCGCCCGGGCAGGATCCGAATAACGCAAGCTCAATCGGATCATGGGTTTACGGAGGAAAGACGAACGACGACTACTGGAAGGGCGACCCCTACACGTACATCGAGGTCACCCGCCGGCCGCTGAACCCCTACCTGATGGGCACCGCCATCGACCCGGATATCGTGGTCGGCGGCAAGATCGAGAAGCGGACGGAAATCCCCGTCCTCCAGTGCCCCTCGGACCGGTTCTCGCACCAGCAGCTCAACTGGGGCGGTCAGGGCAACCAGCAGGCCAAGGGTATCTCCTGCTACGACGATGTCGGCACGACGTACCAGTACAACCTGCATGCGATCATGGAGGTGCAGTACCTGGGGGATCAGAACGGACCGTGGCAGGGCCCGCATGTCTGGCAGGACTACGGCAAGGCCCTCGTTCGCGACACGCTCGCCAAGTACGCCAGCGTCTTCACGATGTTCCTCGAAGACCCGATGGACTGGGGCCTGGCCTACAACCAGCAGGAAGTCGGCTACCACGGCAAGTTCAGCCGCTTCTCGATGGGCTTCCTCGACGGCCACGGCGAGTACAAGTTGGCTGACACGCGTGGTTTCTGCGGCCTGGGCTGGGCGGCGATCTGCCCCGGCTGGGCGCTGCCGGAGGAGTACTCCGAGCTGCCGCGGATCTATTACAATCAGCCGAACCCGCAGTCGGGCGTCCTGAAGAACTGCAACCCACCGATTGATTGAGCGGTCTCAGTAACGACGGCTATTGCAGCTCGGGCAGCCGGGAGGTAGAGCCCCTTCCGGCTGCTTCGCTTGCGGGAGCGGCCTGGAGAGCGGCCTGAGCAAATCTCACGTCGCGACTTTGCGCTCAGTAGAGTTTTTACGGAAACGGGGGGTAGTGCGTCAGTGCTGGGCGTCTCCGCGGCTTTCCTGTTGGAAGCACTTCCGGGAGGCCGGCCAGCAAACCGCCGGGCGCTCAACGCCGGCAGATTAGGAGTTGAGAATGAGCCGTTCGCAAGTGATGTTCAGAAAAGCATTTACCCTGATTGAGCTGCTGGTCGTGGTGGCGATCATCGCGCTGCTGATCTCGATCCTCCTCCCGT
>CAZMCT010000103.1:0-5587 GCA_964564785.1 uncultured Planctomycetales bacterium | reverse complement strand
CGGAGGAGTACTCCGAGCTGCCGCGGATCTATTACAATCAGCCGAACCCGCAGTCAGGCGTGCTGAAGAACTGTAACCCGCCGATCGACTAAGCGCGCCGCCCGCCCGACACGACGGGCCGCCGCCGATGCGTTCTCCGGAGCCCGGGGCAAGCGCTGGACGCCCCGGGCTCTTCGCTTCTTGCGGAAACCGTCGGCCGCCCGCAGTCGTTGCCTCGTCGTGGAGATCTCGATAAGCTTGTGTGTCCGTGCGGCAAGTAGTCCCGCGTGAGCCCGATTGGCCCTGAAGGAGCAACCATGTCACCGGCAGTCAAGAACGGCATCCTGCTGGGCGCGCTCGTCATCATCGTCATTGCGGCGGGCTTCTTCTTCACCCGCGCGAAGAAGGAGGGCGATTTTCCGACCGACACCGGTTTGACCCACTGGATCTGCGAAAAGTGCCGGAACCACATCGAGCTGTCTCCGGCCAAGTACCAGGATTGGTTCAAGGATCCCGCCCGGCGTCGCACCGACCCCAATTTCACGACCAAGATGCCCGTCTTCTGGTGCGAATCCTGCCAAGCGTTCACCGTCGTGCGGGCTGACAAGGACCGCAAGACGGGGGAGTGGATCAACCGTCTCGATTCGTCAGGCCGGCCGGTGCAGACGGCGTCTCCGCCTAAGGACGCAGAAAAAGAGAAGAAACCGGAATAACCGACGCAGCAGCGCCCGACCGCTCCTGCGGAGCAATGCCCAAGAGCGGGTGGTCTGGGCGTTCGTCAAGAATCGCGGCCGGGGGATCGAACCTCCGGCCGGTTCGTTTTCAGGGCGCGGCCGGTTCACCGCAGCCGCCGCCCGATTGCCTGCCCGGTCGCCGCGACGGCCGCGCTGGGAAGGATGCCGCCGCCAATCCGACGCCGAATCGGCCTACAGCCGCTCGGCAAACACCTTCTGGGCCGCGGTCACGCCCGCGCCCAGGTTGAACTTGTGCCCCATCTTGTACAGGCACTGCTCCAGGGCGCCGATCGCCAGCAGCGTGTCCATCTCGTCCACGTAGCCCATGTGACCGAGGCGGAAGATCTTGCCCTTGAGCTGGTCCTGCCCGCCGGCCGACTCGATCCCGTAGCGTTTTTCGAGCTCGTTCCGCAGGTCCTTGACGGTGATGCCGGCCGGGGGGCACAGCGCGGTGACGGAATCCGAAGGCGACCTGCTGAAGACCTTCAGGCCAATGGCCTCGCCTGCGGCCCGCGTCGCCGCCGCCATGGCCGCGACGCGCTTCCACACGTTCTCGATCCCCTCCTCGAGCAGGATATCGAGCGCCTTGACCAGCCCGCGAATCAGCAGGTGCGCCGGCGTGAACGGCGTGTCGCTTTCCTTGGCCATCTTGCGGGCCTTGCTGAGGTTGAGGTAGTAGGCGTGCTGGGACTTGTTGGCCTCGATCGCAGCCCAGGCCTTCTCGCTGACGGCCAGGAAGCCCAACCCCGGCGGCAGCATGAGCGACTTCTGCGCGCCGGTAATGGCGATATCCACGCCCCACTCGTCCGGCTTCAACGGAAGCGCTCCGGCCGACGTGATGCAGTCGGCCATCAGCAGCTTGCCGGTGTCGCGGCAGACCTTGCCGATGCCGGCCAGGTCACAGGCCGTCGCGGTCGACGTCTCGCTATGCACGACCATCACGGCCGTGAGGGCGGGGTCCTTCTTCAGCAGGTCCGCCACCATCTGCGGCGTCGCGGCGGTGCCCCATTCGATCGCGTGCCGAGTGACCGGGATGCCGTGCTGCTGCGCGACCTCGCCCCAGCGTTCGCCGAACTTGCCCCCCTCGATTGTCAGCAGCTTCGCGCCGGGCCCCATCGCGCCGACGATGCCGGCCTCGGCCGCGGCGGTGCCCGAGCCGGTGATGATGATCACGTCGTTCTTCGTGCAGAGCACCTGCTGAAGCTTCTCGGTGGCCTGCTTCATGTAGCCCTTGAACCAGTCGGTGCGGTGGTGGTGAAATGGCCGGGCCATCTCGATCAGGACTTCTTCGGGCACGGCACAGGGCCCCGGCGTGAACAGGCGGAATTTTCTCATGGGTGCTCCTCGCGTAAGCGACGGTCTGGTGAAACCGATGAACCGGGGTGCATGGTAGCACGCGGTGCGCCGGGCTGCGAGTCGGCGCGGTCGACCCTCGGGCGGTGTTTGGCATTGCGAGTGCGGGGGGCCGCGCGGTATGCTTTCGAGGCGGGCCGGCGTTTGCGGTGCGCCTGCAAGTACCGGCGGCATTTCGCTTTGCGCTGACAGAGGTTCCAAGCGGCGGACACACCATGAGCACTCAGACACGCGCGGCACAGCGGTTGGGCTTTACGCTCATCGAACTCCTGGTCGTGGTCGCGATCATCGCGCTGCTGATCTCGATCCTCCTGCCCTCGCTGTCGAAGGCCCGCGAGCAGGGCAAGCAGGTCGTGTGCCTGTCGAACCAGCGGCAGATCGGCTTGGCGATGGGCCAGTACTTTCTCGAGAACAACGAGTGGTTCCCGTGGGCCAAGCGCAACAACGACGGCGGCTCGGTCCACGGCATGCACGGCTTCTATTACGGCGGCCACCCGGGCCGGCAGTATACAACCGACGAGTGGTGGGGCTATGTGGACCCCATCTACCGCGATACCCCCGGCGGTCGGCCGTTCAACAAGCACATCTACCCGGAGATGCCGACCTGGGACGTGCAGCCGTCGGACCCGCAATTCGAGATCGTGCGCAAGATGCCGGTCTACATGTGCCCGTCCGACAGCGGCGGTATCTGGCGCACGACCGACACGGAAATGGGCACGCACCCGATGTACTGGGAGACCGGCAGCAGCTACGACGCGAGCTACCATTTCGTCGTCGACTGGGCCATGCGCAGCTTCAACGAGTCGCCCTCGCGCTGGCAGCACCGGGCCAACGCGTTCCTCAAGGTCCAGCTTCGCAAGTACGCGTCCATTTTCGTCATCCTCTATGAAGACCCATTCGATGTGGCCCTGTGGCTGCGCATCCCGAAGCGCGGCTGGCACCAGCAGATGAACAAGCACAACCTGCTGTTCCTCGACGGCCACGCGGCCAACATGCACACCGACACCGTGAAGGGCTCCTCCGGCCCCGGCTGGAAGACCTGCTCGGGGAACTGGGAGATCTCGACCCCCTGGTGGCAGGACGACCAGGACCCCGACTACGAGTACCGCGACATTCCCCCCCTGCCCGGGAGCTGAACGGGGCTGACCGGCGCGGCCCGGCCGCTTTCCGGCCCCGCCGCGCGCCTCAGGCCGGCGAGCGCTGTCGTTGTCCGTCACGCGCGCCTATGATGCTGGCGGAAGAGCGCCGTCGTTCGCATCTGTGCGAGTTCCCGGGCCCATGAGACCGCGCGCACCGGATTCCACCCTTGCAACGCCTTGCCCGGACGGCTCCGTCGCCCGCGGGCCGCGCCACGCGTTCACGCTGATCGAGCTGCTGGTGGTCGTGGCCGTCTTGGCTTTGCTGATGTCGATCCTGCTGCCCAGCCTGGGCAAGGCGCGGCAGCAGGGCAAGAAAGTCGTATGCCTGTCGAATCTGCGCCAGATCGGGCTCGCGATGGGCGAGTACTTCTCCGAATCCCGTGACTGGTTCCCGTTCGAAAAGCACAACTTCTTCGGCTACCCCTACCTGCACGGGTACTACTACGGCGGGCATCCCGGGCGGCGGATCGCGCCCAACTCGTATCAGTGGTGGGGCTACGTCAACACGGCGTTCCGCGACACCCCCGGCGGCCGGCCGTTCAACCGCTACCTCTATCCGGGCCTGGCCAACTACGACGTGTTGCCCGAGGACCCGGAGTTCGAGCCGGTGCGGAACGTGCCCGTGTACCGGTGCCCGTCGGACACCGGCGGATTCTGGTTCACGGAGACGCAGGACAACCCGAACGCCCGGCAGCTCTACTGGTTCAGCGGCACCAGCTACACGGTGAACTACCATTTCGCGATCAACTGGGCGCGGCGCATGTTCCTCAGTGAGACGCCGCCCCGCTGGCTCCAGCGGGCCAACGCTTACCTGCGGGTGCAGCAGCAGAAGCAGGCTTCGGTGTTCGTGATCCTGTACGAGGACCCGTTCGATTCGGCCCTCTGGATGCGCATCCCCCGCCGCGGTTGGCACATGGAGCTCAACCGCCACGCACTGCTGTTCCTCGACGGGCACGCGGCCAACCTGTTCACGGACACAGCGCGCGGCAATCGCGGCCTGGGCTGGAAGACGGGTTCATCGAGCACGTCCGGCGACCCCACGGCCTGGTGGAACGACCCGAACGAACCCGACTACCCGCTCCGGGACATCACCCCCCTACCGCCGACCTGAACCAAGCACGGTCGGGCCGGCTCCCCTACGCGCGCCGCGCTTGAAATCAGTCCGCGATGCAGATATAGTTAATCGGTCCTATAAGATCGTGTTTGGGCCGCTGTTCCGGCGTTACGGGCTAGCCGGGCGAGCGGATTATCGGGCTTTATTCAAGAGGTTGTGAGCGCACGCCCGCAGCCCGGCGTTGCGGGCCGAAAGGGTGTGGGCGACAGGCGCGCTCGCACGCGAGATCCACCTGCGGGTCGGCGCGCGCCGCTCCCGAAGGTCAGGTGGGGATGGTGTTCGTTCACGCGAGCAAGAACTGGAGGAAAACATGCTGAAAGAAGCACAGAACTGGAGACGGGCGGCGGTGCTGGCGGTGCTGCTGAGCGGCGCGACCGCAGCTCACGCGTTGATTCCCGACGTGTGGAGCTACCGCACGTACACGCAGGGTCCCTGGCACTACTGGGAAATCTACCAGAACGAGACGCTGCACCGGTCGTTCTTCCTGGACCAGGCGTTGACGCCCAGCTCGATCGACAACGGGCATCTGTTCTCGTATCGGGTCGTGCCTGCCGGCGCGTGGAATTACTGGGAAATCTGGCGCGACAACATCAAGGTACGGTCCTTCTACCAGGACGCGGCATTGGAGTTGTACGCGATCCAAGGCGGGCCCAACGCGTGGTTCGTGCGGGTGACAGACGCGGGGCCGTGGTGGCACTGGGAGCTCTGGCGGAACGACGAGCTCATTCAGGATTTCTACGACGAGCTGGGGCTGAACCTGATCGGAGTCCGCAACGGCAACCTGTACTTGTACCACAGCTACCATCAGGGCCTGTGGTGGTATTGGGAGGTCTACCAGAACGGGACCCTGGTGCGTGAGTTCTTCACGCCCGACGAGATCGACATCTGCGAAGTGCGGGGCGATGACGTGTTCAGCGTGGTGAACGAGCCGTTCGGTCCGTGGCATCACTGGGAGGTCTACCGCAACGGCGATTTCGTGCGCGAGTTCAACACGCAGGAAGCGCTGAAGTGCGACGCGATTCTGGGCAACGGGCAGATGTACTCCGTGCTCGAGCAGAAGATCGGACCGCAGTGGAAGTGGCGGCTGTTCCAAAACGGGCTGGTCGTCCGCACGTTCTGGGTCAATAAGGACCTCACGTTCGCCAAGATCGAAGTGGTCGCCGCGCTGGAGTAATCGCATCGCAGCCGCGTTTGCACGGGCGCTCCAATCGGCCCCCGGCGGGTCTCGCCGACCCCTGCGAGACCGGCAACTGTCTCGACGCCTCCGT
>CAZMCT010000102.1:0-14968 GCA_964564785.1 uncultured Planctomycetales bacterium | reverse complement strand
CCACGGCCCGGCGCATCGCCCGCGATGCTTGGACCGTGCCACCCGGGCCATCGGCCGCGACCGCCTCCGCCCCGCCGGGGCGGAGGGCGCTGCGCGTTCCGACGGGCCCCGGCCACGTGTGCCGAGTGCCACTGCCGTATCGGCAGTGCCTGTCTACTTAGCTGGTTGCGCCGTTGTCCCTCGTTGGCGCTTCGGGCTCGGACGGAGGAACGCCCGCTGGCGCTTCGCGTCCTGACTCGCTGGGTGGCACTTTGGGCTCGGATGGACCCGGCGCTTCCGCTCCGGGCTCGGGTTCGGCCGTGCCGCCCTCCCCGCCCGTCATGCTCGTCGTGTCCTCTGCGTCCCTTGCGTCCGTCGCGTCTTCCGCGTTCTCGGCGCCTTCGGCGGTCCCCGCGTCCGCGTCCTCCGTGCTCTCGGCGTTCTTCGTCTCCTCGCTTCCCGCGCCCTCGTGCGTGACGATGACCTCGACCCGGCGGTTGAGCTGCTCCTGGGCGGCATCGTAGGCCGGCGAGACCAGCGGCTCGCCTGCCCCGCACGCAATCAGCCGCAGCCGCCGCCACTCGATTCCCTCGCCCGCGAGCACCTCGGCCACGGCCGCCGCCCGCTGGTACGACAGCAACATCCCGTTGCCCGCGTGCGCCTCGCTTGCGCTCGCGTGCCCCCGGACTTCGATCACGGCCGTGAAGCCCCGCAAGTGCTTGGCGATTTCGCGGGCCGTGGCGGTCGTATCGCTGGCCAGCTCGGCGCTGTTGGCGACGAATGGGACAACGCCGCCCTGACCGTAGTAGTCGGTCGGCCGGATCGAGTGCGTGCGCTCATTGCGGCCGCGCGGTCCGGGTTCGAGCGCGGGGCCCTTGCCGGAGCGGACCAGCAGCCGCTGGACAAGAAGGGCATCGCGGGGGTCCGTGGAATTGATGTCGACGGGGTTGTTGAAGGCCTCGCGGACGGCCAGAGCCCAGTCGAGCGTTTCCGGACTCGGGACGCCGCCGGCCCCGGACCCGTTGGCCGAGTCGGGCGGACGAAGATTGAGCGAGAGGAGGATGACGAAAAACCCCATCATCAGCGTGACGTTGTCGGCGAACGAGATCAGCCACTCGGGAGCTCCGGCGTGCTCCTCGTCACCGTGGCCGCCGTGCGGCGGGCCGTGGCTCTTGTGGCCGCCCGCGTGGCTCTTATGGCCGCCGTGGCCGCCGTCTTCGCCGCCCGCCGCTTTGCGTTCTTCGTCGCTCATAGGAGGCTACCCGCCGTCAGCCCTCAATGTGCAGCCGCGGCGTCGGCTGGGCACGGTTGCTCGATCGTCCGTCGCCGGCGCGTCGGGCTCGGATCGCCGGGCACTGGGGCCCATGCTACGCGGCGGCCTTCAGCTTGGAGCGTGACGCGGCCGGGATGAAGGCCAGCATCTTCTCGATCGTCACGCGCGGGTTGTCGCCGAACTGGATCGACAGCACGCCCTGGAGCATCATCTCGCGGTTGAGGATCTCCTCGCTGGAACGCAGGGCGAGCTTGTCTCCGATCGGTCCGCAGACGGCGTTGGCCAACACGGTGCCGTACATGGTTGCGACGACGGCGATGGCCAGCAGCTTGCCCAGCGTGCCGACGTCGCCGCCGCCGAGGTTGCTGAACATGCCGACCTGGCCGATGAGCGTGGCGGCCAGGCCCCACCCCGGGCCATAAAGCTTGACCAGGTCGAAGAACTTCTTGCCGGCCTTGTGCCGCTCCTGCATGGCCAGGATCTCCATGCGGAGCGTGGTTTCGATGGTTTCGGGAGCGGTGCCGTCAACCGCCATCTTGAGGGCCTGCACGAGGAACGGGTCCTTGATCTTGGCGATCTCGGACTCGAGCGAGAGCAGGCCGTCGCGGCGTGACTTCTCGCTCAGCGTGCGGAACAGGTTGATGGTCTCGATCGGGCTGGTGGTCTTGTTGAACATGAAGCGCCGCAGGTAGCCGGGCAGGCACTTGAGCTTGTCCAGCGGCATGGCCATGAACACCACGCTGATGCTGCCGCCGATGACCATCAGCACACCTTCCTGCGAATAAAAGGCGGTGATGTGCCCGTGTGAGGCCTCGTAGCCGACGATGGCCAGCAGGACGATGCCGAGCAGCGAACCGATGAGACTGGCGATGTCCATACGGCGCCTCAGGTGAGGACCGACCCGCACGGGCCGGAACTCTCACGCAGTACAAGCATCGTGTCGATCGGGGTCGGGGTTCACTTGCAGGTGACTGCGTCCGGGAATCGGGCCCGGCGCCCCGTTGTTCCCACGGCCAGACATGTTGTCATTCCCTGGGGGTCGCCGCGGCCGACGGCGAGGAATCCGCCGGCGCCTGCGGGGGACTTAGCAATGTCGTGACAATGTAGCGGGCGTCGGAAGTCTGATAACAGACTCACCGCCGGGGGCGGCGGTGCCACACGCGGCGGCGGAGCCACACGCGGCGGCGGTGCCACATGGGGCGGAGGTGCAAGGGACGATGGCGGTGCCACGGGGGAACGCTACAGCTCAGCGCGACCAGCGCTCCTCGACCGAGGGCAGGGGCGGGAACGCAGCGTGCGGCTCGGCCTGGTACCAGAACGCGGTTGAGGCGATGTCGTCGGTCAGCGGCTGGAACTTGCCGCTGGGCCACCAGCCGAGGGCCTGGACGGTGACGCGCAGGGCCTTCCGGAAGCGGATCGGATCGAAGACGTGCCAGCGGTAGAGGCCGAAGCGCGGCACCTCGTTGTCGACGTGGCGGACGAGCGGCAGGCCGAGAAACGGGGTGGAATAGGGCTCTTCGTGGTTGTCCGGGCCGTAGAAGCCCCACGCGCCGCCGAAGTAGTCCTCGGTGCCGGTGCCGCAGATGGTGGGGTATTCCTGGTCGTCGTCGAGGAAGAACTTGAACTCGCCCTCGCCCCACCAGCCGTTGGAGAGCTGCGTCCAGGCCAGGTAGGTCCCGACGTAGTGGCCCTGGCCGCGGACGCCGTCGAGCAGCGTGTGCTCGGGCAGCTCGCGGCGCGTCAACGAGCGGCGCCATTGGGCGTGGAAATACGCCGCCTCGTCGGGAATCGTCCGCAGTGCGTACGTGATCTGGTAGAAGAAGCCCGGAATCCGGTCGCGGTGCTGGCTCTCGACCGTGATCTTCGCCGCCTGCCGGAACGGCATCGGCCAGTAGCAGTTCAGCCCGCCGGCCGGATTGACCGCCACCGGCAGCGAGTTCACCTTGGCCCGCAGGGCATGGCCGCAGGCGAAAAAATCGCCGAGCGGGACTTCGATCGAGGGGCGGGGCTCGCCATCCCAGTACATTCGCAGAATGCAGTCGCGGAACGCTTTCGGGTCCACCGTGAACCAGATGTGTTGAATGACGCCCGGCCCGGTGATCTCGGCCAGTGTGACGGTCGTACCCGGCTCGAGCTCGATGCACGGCCGGACCTTCCAGCCCTTGCCCAGGTTGGCGGCCGGTCCCTGACCGCGGGGCTCCTCCTGAGCGCCGCCGCCGACGGCCCCGGTGGGGTTTTCGGGCGAGATGGAGCGGGTCTCGCTCGCGTCGAGAAGGGGGAGATTACCGAGGCCGGAGCGGAAGGAGTGCGGGGCACTGGGCATGATGGTCCTCCGTTGCGAGGCGGCGCGTGGCCGCCGGCCGTGAAACGCGGGGAGTCTAATCGGAGCCCGCAGCGCCAGCGAGAGGTACGGTGCGCCCGCGTGCCGCGTCCGTAGCCGGCAGCGCGCCAGCGGGGTAAGCTGTTGTGCCCGGTCCGATCTGGCAGGGCAAGTGGGAGACACCATGAACATTTCACGACGAGAGCTGATGCAGGCGGGGCTCGGTGCGGCGGCGCTGTGGGCGGCGGGCGGGAGGCTGCGGGCAGCCGGGGCACAGGAGGAACCCGGCGCGGCCTCACGGGCGGCGGGGCAGGCGAACGCGGCGGCGGCCGGCGAGAAGCCGTACCTGATCGGGCTCCAGCTCTACTCGGTGCGGAACGACTGCGCCCGGGACCTGTCGGGCGTACTGCAAGCGGTGGGCAAGATGGGCTACCAGGGCGTCGAGTTCGCGGGGTACTACAACCGGCCGGCGGCCGAGCTGCGGAAGATGCTGGACGACAACGGGCTGAAGTGCTGCGGGACGCACACCGGGCTCGACACGCTGGCGAGCGAGAAGCTGGCGGAAACGGTCGAGTTCAACCGCGTGCTCGGCAATCGGTTCCTGATGGTGCCGTCGCTGCCGGCCGAGCGGACGGCGAGCGTGGCGGCGTTGAAGGAGACGGCCCGGCTCTTCACCGAGCTGGCGGCGAAGGTGAAGGACCAGGGGATGCGGGTCGGCTACCACGCGCACGCCGGCGACTTCAAGAAGCTGGACGACGGCGAGACGGTGTGGGACGTCATCTTCACGAATGCGGGCCCGGATGTGCTGATGCAGCTCGACACGTCGAACTGCCTGGCCGGCGGCGGCGATCCGGTGGCAGTGCTCAAGAAACACCCCGGCCGCAGCCTGACGATCCACGTCAAGGAGTACGGCCAGGCGGGGGCGACGATCGGCGAAGGCGAGGTGAAGTGGGCGGAGGTGCTGCGGGAGTGCCGCACGACGGGCGGTACGGAGTGGTTCATTGTCGAGCAGGAAAGCTACAAGGGCGCGCCGCTGGAAAGCGTGAAGGAATCGCTGGCGGGACTGCGGAAGCTGCTGGGCTAGCCGCGCTCCCAGCCGCGCGCCGTGAGCGCTGCGCGGCGATCCGGAGGAGCTGTCATTCCGGGGAGCACAGCGACAAGGAATGTGGCGGCGGCGGGTTTTCGCCGGCCCCCCCGGCAGCGGCGCCGTGATGCGTCTTGGATGAGAAAGGGTGGTTTCACGTGCCTCGAATCCTGATCGCAACGATCCTGCTGTTCTCGCCCGCGCTGGTTCTTTCTCAACCGCCCGCGAGCGCCCCGGCCATGTCGCCGGCGACGGCGGGCGAGTGGATCGAGCTGTTCAACGGCCGCGATCTGTCGGGCTGGAAGGCGATCCTGCCGGAAGGCGCGAAACCCGAGGACACCTGGTCGTGGCAAGACGGCGTACTGGTCTGCAAGGGCCAGCCGATCGGGTACATCCGCACCGAGCGCGACTACACGAATTACGCGCTTCAGCTCGAGTGGCGCTTCAGCCCGGTGACCAGGCAGCCGGGCAACAGCGGCGTGCTGCTCCGGATCGTGGGTCCCGACAAGGTGTGGCCGCGGTGCGTCGAGGCGCAGCTTCAGCACGAGAACGCGGGCGACTTCTGGAACATCGACGATTTCCCGATGCGGACCGATCCGAGCCGCACGCAGGGCCGCAACACGAAAAGGACGCACTTCAACGAGCGGCCGGTGGGCGAGTGGAACCGGTACGACATCACGGTCGACGGCCCGCGGATCACGCTGCGCGTCAACGGGGAGGTGTTGAACGAGGCGTGGGACGTGCGTGAGGTGCCGGGCAAGATCGGATTGCAATCGGAAGGCGCCGAGATCCACTTCCGCAATGTGCGCCTGCGGCCGCTGCCGAGCCGGCGCAGCCCGGCGGGTGAGGGTCTCGGGCGGCCGATCTTCAACGGGACTGATTTGGGCGGCTGGAAATGCCGCGGCGGCGTGGGCACGGGCGAGTGGCGGGTGGCCGGCGCGGTCGAACTCGATCCGGGCGATGAGAGGCGACTGCGGATCGAGGCGGGGCAGGGCGTGCTGGTGAACGGAGCGGCCGGCAAGACCTGCGACTTGGTGACCGAGGAGGAGTTCGGCGACTGCGTGCTCAGGCTGGAGTTCAACATTCCCCGCGGGTCGAATTCGGGCGTGTACGTGATGGGGCTCTACGAGGTGCAGATTTTCGACAGCTTCGGCAAGGAGCGGCCGGAGTTCAGCGACTGCGGCGGGATCTATGCCCGCTGGATCAACGAACAGGCGGTCGAGGGGCACGCGCCGCGGGTCAATGCGTGCCGGGCGCCCGGCGCGTGGCAGACGTACGAGATCGAGTTCCGGGCGCCGCGGTTTGATGCGGCCGGCAAGAAGGTGGAGAACGCCCGGTTCGTGCGGGTCGCGCTGAACGGGCAGGTCGTCCACGAGAACGTCGAGCTCACCGGGCCGACGCGGGCGGGGCTCGACCGGCCGGAAGGCCCGACCGGTCCGCTGATGCTCCAGGGCGACCACGGGCCGGTGGCCTACCGCAAGATCGCCGTGCAGCCGCTCGAGCCGCGGTAGCCCCGAGCCGGCGGCGCGAGAGGGACGCCCGCGAAGAGGCAACATGGAAAGGAGGCCACGCCTACGCGGGTTCTCGCGCGGCCCGTGTTTCGCGTGTGCGTGACGGGCTTGGGCGGCGCGCGGGGCGGTGCGCGGCCGAGCGATCGAGTGCTTGGTTGTGCGGCTGTACGTATCCTCGGGGCCGGTGGCGGTTCAGCTTTCAACGGGGGCCGGGCTTCTGCTTGATCGCGGACGCCAGCTCGGCCGGCCAGGGCACGCCCGAAGCAAGCTTCACCCGGATGAGCAGCAACGCGGTCTCGAGCTGCGGGTCGAAGTCCGGCGCGTCGTTGGGGTCGGCTTCGAGCCGCTCGATGTCTTCTTCGTTCAGCAGGGGCGGCTCGTCGCTCTCTTCGCTCGCGGGCCGGCCCGCGTCGACGTCGCCCGGTTGGGATTCGGACGGGGGGGCTTCCGTGCCCGCCGGCTCGGTGTGGATGATGAACGACTTGCGCTCGCGCTCGAGCACGCGGCGGAACTCCTTGGGGGTGAGTTTCAGTTCCCAGTCCGGATCGATGCCCCACTGTTCGGCCTTGGGGGCTTTGTGCGGGGAACGACCGCTGGGCAGGTAGTAGAGCGCGGTGGTCAGCTTCAGGCGGGCATCTTCCGAGAGCGGCCGGACGTGCTGGACGCTGCCCTTGCCGAACGTGCGGTCGCCGAGAATGATCGCGCGGTGGTGGTCCTGGAGGGCCCCCGCCAGGATCTCGGATGCGCTGGCGCTGCCCTCGTTCACCAGCACGACGAGGGGCAGATCGCGGTAGGGGGCGTCGCCCTTCACGAGTTCGCGACGCTCGGCCTCGAGCCGGCCGCGGGTGGAGACCACGTCGCCTTTGTCCAGGAACGTGCTGACGATCTGGATCGCCGTGTCGAGCAGGCCGCCGGGGTTGTGACGGATGTCGAGGACCAGACCTTTCATGCCCTGGTTCTGGGCCTGCCCCAGCGCCTCCCGCAGTTCGCGGGTCGAGTCGGGATGGAAGCCGCTGAGGCGAATGTATGCCACGCCGGCCTCCGGGTCGAGCATGTAGTTCCAGCCGCCGCTGTTGCCGGGGAGCCGCTCGTAGCCGCGCACGGTCGTGATCGTAATCTTGCGCCGCACGAGATCGAAGCTCAGCTCTTCGTTAGTCCGCGAGCGACGGATCGTCAGCCGCACCGTGCTGCCGGCCGGGCCCATGATCTTGCGGACGGCGTCGTCGGTGGTCCAACCGGCGGTGCTCTCGCCGTCGACCGCGATGATCAGGTCGTCGGGCTGGATGCCTTTCTCGAGCGCGGGAGAGTTCTCGAGCGGGGTGATGACCTTCAGGCGGCTCGTGCGCTCGTCGACGCCGAGCTGGATACCGACACCCTCGAAGCCGCCCATCATGACCTTGTCGAAGTCGGCCGCGTCGGCGGGCCAGATCATGCCGCTGTAGTCATCGAGCTCGCGGAGTGCGCCCTCCAGGAACTCGACCACCAGCAACCCCTCGGGCAGCTCGACACTGGCGCGGTTGAGGTCGGCGACCTGGTTGAACAGGCGCACCAGGTCCTGATCGGTGCACGTCTTTTCGCGGGTCACCTGGTCGCGCAGCTCGCGGATGCGCGCCAGGAAGTGCTCGCGGAGGGCCGGGTTGCCGAGCCCGTCGAGGAACTTGCGCAGCCCGGTCGTGTTCGCAAGCGTTCCCAGGTTGTCGAGGGCCCCGCGGGCGAGCGTTCTGAAATCGGGCTGCTGGTAGTAGACCTGCTCGATCATGCGGACGGCGCTGCGCAGGAGCTTGCGGTCCACGCCCTTGATACGCTCCTGCAACGCCTCTTCATCCTTGTAGATCAGTTCGATCCGCGCGTGCCGCGTGGCCCGCTCGTAAAGCTCCTTGAGCTGCTCGTCCTCGGGGAAGATCCGCGTCAGGAGCATGTAGTAGTTGAGCGCGCTGGCCCAGTGGTCCTGCTCTTCCTGCCGCAGGGCCGCCGCCCGGCATTGCTGCACCAACTGGCGGACCCATTCCGCGCCATGCAGGTCCTCGAGATTCGCCGCGTACGGCACCGCCTGGGTGAGGAAACTCAGCGCCAGGAAGTCGCGGCCCTCGGCCAGTGCCTGGCGGGCCTGCTCGACGTTCCATGCGAACGTCGCCGACTTCAGCTCGTTGCGCCGCGCGACCGCGGAGTGGTAGCACTCGAGCCAGTGATGAACGCGCTGCGCGCTGCCGTCCGCCCCCGCCTCGAGCAACCGGTCGATCGTCGCCCGGCCCGACTCATAGTCTCCCCGCAGAATCGCCGAATACGCCGCGGCCAGTGTCTCGTCGCCGGCCCAGGCCCCGCGGGCCACCGCCAGGACGAGCACACACAACAGCGCCCAGCGTGCGCGACGATACGTCATGTCCCACTCTTCCTTTCCACGCACCCGGCTCAGTTCGGCTGGAGGGTTCACACCGGGACGCAGGTTTGCCGTTTGTTCCCTATTATATGACGGTACGAAATGACCGCCCACGTCGCAAACTCCCACCGGTTCCGGCCGTCGCTTTGTAGCAGGACGGGGTAACGGCGCTGCACACCGCCGCCGGGCACGTCCCGGAAACCCGTTTGCCACCGGCCGCAAAAGGCGCATCATGCACGCATGTCGGCCGCTCGCCCCATAGCTTCCGAGGGTCCGGCCGCGCGTCCGGCCGGCGGGGTCGTACTCGGAATCGACCCCGGGCTCCAGCGAACCGGATACGCGCTGCTCGCGCCCGGCGGCGGCCCGCGTGAAGCCACGCTGGTCGAGGCGGGTGTCATCCGGCTGCCGCGCAACCTGTCGCTGGGAGCGCGGCTGGTCGAACTGGAAAGCTCCCTCGAGGCGCTGATCGCAACGCACCGGCCCGGCGCCCTGGTGTGTGAGGAATTGTACGCCCACTACCGCCATCCGCGGACCGCGATCCTGATGGGGCACGCCCGCGGCGTCGTGCTGCTGATCGCCGCGCGGGCCGGGCTGACGCTGGTCGCGGTCGCGGCCACGAACGCAAAGAAGCTGCTGACCGGCAGCGGGCGCGCGGGGAAGCGGCAGATGCAGCGGGCGGTCGCGGCGACGCTGGGACTGCCGGCCCTGCCGGAGCCGAGCGACGTCGCGGATGCGATCGCGATCGCGCTGTGCGGAGCGCGGCTGTTCGCGGCGCGGCGCGTCGAGACGAGGGGAGGACGGCCGTCGTGATCTGTCGGCTGGCCGGTCGACTGCTGGAGGTCCGCGGCGAGGCGGCGGTGCTGGACGTCGGCGGCGTCGGGTACGAAGTGCTGCTGCCGGCCAGCAGCGCGGCCGAGTTGGCAGGTCAGCTCGGGCAGGAGCTGACGCTGCACACGCTCCAATACTTGGAGGGCAACCCGGCCGGCGCGAACCTGGTGCCGCGGCTGGTGGGCTTCCTGACGGCGGCCGAGCGCGAGTTTTTTCAGCTCTTTACGCGGGTCAAGGGCATCAGCACGCGGCGGGCGCTGCGGGCGATGTGCATCCCGGTGGCACAGCTCGCGGCCGCGATCGAAAGCGGCGACGGGCGGGTGCTGACGAGCCTTCCGGAGATCGGCAAGAAGACGGCGCAGCAGGTCATCGCCGAGTTGCAGGGCAAGTGCCAGGCGTTCCTGGTCGCGGCGGCGGTTGCCGCCCCGGTCCCGGCGTTGACCGAAGCGCAGCGAATCGCGCTCGAGATCCTGGTGCAGTGGGGCGATCGCCGGGCCGAGGCGCAGCGGTGGATTGCCGCGGCCGTTGAGGCCGATCCGTCGCTGACGGAGCCGGACGCGATCGTGCGGGCGGCATACCGCACCCGACAGATGATCGGCGCCTGACGCCCGCGCGGCTGGTGCGGACCGAGGAGGATGCAAATGTCGCTGACGCAGTGCCCCGTATGCCAGAGTCCGCTGCCGGCCGCCAGCGGTCCGGAGCCGCTGCGCTTCTGCCCGGCATGCCGTCATCCGCTCAACCAGCCCGCGCCGATCGGCTGGCAGGTGGGCAACGTAGATCTGCGCACGGTCGCGCGCCGCCAACGGCTGCTGCTGTGGGAAATCCTCGCGGCACTGCTGATCAATCTCGGGCTGCTCGGCCTGGGAGGGATGCCGCTCGGGTTCGACCTGTTGGTGGGGCTGTTCGCTGTCGTTGTCCAGATCGCCGTCGTCGTCACCGTCGTCAGCCTGCTCGCGGCCTTGCGCGTCCACATCGTCTGGCGCATCGTCTACATCCTGCTGCTTTTCGCGCCCTGCATCAGCCTGCTCATGCTGCTCTCGGCCAACGCGCGCGCGACGCGGGCACTGAAGAACGCCGGCCTGAAGGTCGGCCTCATGGGCGTCCGCGACGAGGATGTCGAGCGTATGCTGGGTCCTTATCGCTGCCGCAAGTGCGGCTACAGCCTGATCGGCAACCTGTCCGGCGTGTGCCCCGAGTGTGGAACGCCGGGCGCGGCGACGCTCCCGGCGGCGCCCGGTGCCGACCTCCCGACTCCGGGGTAGACTGCCCGCATGGCCATCGAGCGCGTATTCACGCAGCCCGGCCCCGACGAGGAACGCTTCCTCACCTCGCTGCGCCCGCGGCGGCTCGACGAGTGCATCGGCCAGGAGACCGTGCGCGAGCAGCTCCGCATCGCCCTCGACGCCGCCCGCGGGCGCGGCGAGCCGCTGGACCACGTGCTGCTGGACGGCCCGCCGGGGCTGGGCAAGACCACCCTCGCCCACGTCATCGCGCAGGAGATGGGCCGGCCGATCCGCGTCACCAGCGGCCCGGCCATCGCGCGGCAGGGCGACCTGATGATGCTCCTGACGCAGCTCGACACCGGCGACGTGCTGTTCATCGACGAAATCCACCGCCTCGCGAAGGTGGTGGAGGAGTTCCTCTACCCCGCCCTCGAGGACTTCCGCGTCGACTACACGACCGAGAGCGGCATCGGCGGCCGCACGGTGAACTTCGCCCTGCGGCGCTTCACGCTGGTGGGCGCGACGACGCGGGCCGGCATGTTGTCGGCCGCCCTCCGCGACCGCTTCGGCCTGCTGTTTCACTTGCAGTTCTACAGCGAATCCGAGCTGGTGCGGATCGTGCAGCGCAGCGCGGCCGTGCTGAGCGTGCCGGCGGAGCCGGCCGCGCTCGCGCGTCTGGCGGCCCGCTCGCGGGGCACGCCGCGAATCGTGAACCGGCTGCTGCGCCGCGTGCGCGATTATGCGGAGGTGCGCGGCGACGGCACACTCACGCCGGCCGTCGTGGATCGCGCACTGGACATCCTCCAGATCGACCGTCTCGGGCTCGACAGCCTGGACCGCGCGTATCTGAACGCCCTGATCCAGCACTACGACGGCGGTCCGGCCGGAATCGAGGCGATTTCGGCCACGATGGGGCACGAGCGCGACACGCTCGAGGATGTGGTGGAGCCGTACCTGCTGCAACTGGGCTTCGTCATCCGGACGCCGCGGGGGCGGGTCGCGCGTCCGGCCGCGTACGCCCACCTGGGGCTGCCGGTGCGGACAGCGGTTGAGCCGCCCGGGCTGTTCCCGAGTTGAAGCAGAGCGGGGGACCGCAGCCGAGTGTGGGGGACAGCGCTGGACGCGCGGCGGGGAATCGGCATAATGAAATGGCATGGCGCACGACCGGCGCGGGGGCATTCGTTCGGTGACCGGCCGGCCGACGAACGTTTGCAACGGTTTCGCAACGTCAAACGGCTCACCGCCATGCCGCCGGGTCTTGCCCCTGGAGTACGCGGGTGGCCAAGCGCAACACGAATCAACGCAAGGCAATTCGGGATGTGTTCGACCGCTCGGATCGGCCGTTGAGCACGCAGGAAGTGCTGGGGGCGGCCCGGGCGCACCGGCCGGGGCTGGGGATCGCGACGGTCTACCGCACCGTCAAGATCCTGCTTGAAGAAGGATGGCTCAGTTGCGTGCGGCTGCCGGGCGAACCGCCGCGGTACGAGCGGGCGGGCAAACCGCACCACCACCACTTTTTCTGCCGCGGGTGTGGGCGGGTATACGAGGTGCCGGGGTCGCTTGCGCTGCTCGAGGCGCTCGTGCCGCGGGGCTTCGCGCTCGAGCACCACGAGCTGGTTCTGTACGGCCGTTGTTCGACGTGCATGGCGGCCGTGGGCTGAGGCGGCGTTTTCGGACGTTGCCGCACGCGGGCGGAGCGGTATCCTGAAATGGGGCCGCAGCACCCAGCGGAGCGATTTCGATGGCCGCCGCCGACGCGGATGCCTATCTGATTGAGGCCGTGCAGCGTGGTGAGCCGGAGGCGTGGCGGGAACTGATCGAGCGTTATCAGGGGCGAATGCTGAGCTTTGCGCGGCGGATGCTGGCCGAGCGGAGCGAGGCTGAGGACGTGGTACAGGAGACGTTTCTCGGGCTGCTGCGCAGCCTGCCGACGTACGATCCGAGCCGGTCGCTCGAAACCTACCTGTTCGCGATTCTGCGGAACAAACTGCACGACGTGGTGCGTCGGCGGCAGAAGGGCCAGCGGCAGAGCCTGGACCAGCTCGCGTTGGACGAGGGCACGCAGGCGTGGGTCGACGCGGACACGCCCAGCCGGCACGTCGCGGACCAGGAGAGGCTGGCGGCCCAGCGGGCGGCCGTGGTGGCGGCGTTGCGACAATGGGTCGAGCAGTGCACGGCGCAGCGCCGCTTCCAGGACCTGATGGTCATCGAGATGCTGGTAGTGCTCGGGCTGCGCAACAAGGAGGTCGCCCCGGACCTGGGGCTGACGGAGACGGCCGTGGCGGGGATCAAGTTCCGCGTGCTGGAGCAGTGGCGCGGGCTGACGGCCGCAGTCGAGGGGGCACGGGATTGGGGCGAGGCGGACCTGGCCCGCGACAGCACGTTGGGGCGCATCTGGCGCGAGGAGGGTATCTCGTGCCTGAAGCGCTCGACGCTCGGCCGCTACCTGCTCGGCACGCTGGACGCGGACTGGAACGAGTACATTGACTTCCACGTGCGGCAGGCGGACTGCGACCGGTGCAGCGCTAATCTCGACGACCTGCGGAGCGAGGATCAGCGTGACGCGGCCGCACACGAACGGCTGCGGGAGCGGTGCTTTGCGTCGAGTGTCGGGTTTCTGTCGAAGCCGTAGCGGAGGGAACGCGGCGGCGACCCGGATTGCGGCGGCCCGCCTGCGGCGGACCATGGGCGCCCGAGGCGGCGGTTTGCTGTGCGGAAACGTCCGCGCCGGCCCGCTGCGGTCCGAGCCCGCAACAAGCGCGGGTCTTGGGCCGAATCTGCCCCGTGATCGAGCGCGGCGCGGCCGGAGATGGGCCGGTATCAGCCGGATGCGCAGCCCCATCGGGACGCGCTGACGCGCCGCGATCGCCGGCACTTCAGTGTCGGGTCCCAAAGGGTTACCGAGTCTCTGGAGTCGCCGGCCCAAGGGGCACGTGCAGCGCGGCTGAACGCGTTCCCACCGTCGTGGCCCTACCGCGTGGCGATGATGATCAGATCCGGGCTGGTGCCGGGGTCGTACGGATCGCCCTGCACCGAGCCCAGTGTCTCAATCACGCGGCCGCCGGCCCCAATGGCCGCCTGATGCAACTCGTCGGCAGTCAACCCAAGGAACCGCCCCTCGTTGACCGTGCTGCGAAACTCATGACCCGGACCGGGCTCGAGCGCGAGGAACTCCACGAATCCCGTCTCGCCGCAGCGGTGCATGCCCTTCAGCAGAAACATGTCGCGCCCTCCGACATCCACACGCAGGATCCGTTGCCAGTGGGTCGGACCCGGCTGCAACCGCCAGAGGTTCACGACCTGTACCAGCACGCGTCCGCCCGGCCGCACGGCGGACAGCAAGGCCGCAAGGCCGCGGGCCACCGCCGCATGGTCCGCAGCCAGCGCCAGCGAGTTCCCCACACAGATCACGGCGTCGAACTGCCCCTCCGGCGTCGGCCGGTCTTCGAACGCCCGCACGACCCACCGCAGCCGGTCGCCGACCCCGTGCTGCCGCCGGCAGTGCTCGATCATCGCCCCGCTCGCGTCGGCGCCCTCCACCTCCAGCCCCCACGCGTGAAACAGCGCGGCGTGCCGGCCGGATCCACAGGCCGCATCGAGCACCCGCCGCGCGCCGACCGCTTCGAACAGCCGCCGGTACAGCGGCGTCTCGGCCGCGAGCCGTTTCGGCCAGTCGATCAACGCGTCATACATCTGGGGTGTCGGCTCAAACAACGCGCTCACCCATCCACCTGCCTTCCGGGGGGATTGTAGCTGATCCCCAGCGGGGGCGGGCGGCAGCTTGATCCGGCCAACACCCGCACGTACAACGACCTCCAGGTCCCGACCGATCGGGGCCTTCGGCGATCCGCTCATGGCACTGAAGATCCGCTGCCCCCATTGCATGCGCGTGCTCGTGGCCGCGACCGAAGCGGCCGGCCAGACCCGGATCTGCCCTGCATGTAGCCAGCTCTTCAACGTGCCGCTCCCACGAGCCGCCAGCGAGCCACCCGCTCCCGAGCCCGCCGTCCCCCGCTGCCCGCGTTGCCAGACGGAGGTCGCCCCGACCGCACGGATCTGTCACCGCTGCCATACCGATCTGGCCACCGGCCGCCGCCTACCGCTGGGCCGCCGACTGCGGCTGCTGCCGCTTCGTACCTGGGGCATGGTGGGCGCCGCCACCGCAACGCTGATCCTGGCGGCCGCGATCGGCGTGCGGCTGTACGGAATTCACGGCGTCCGACCGAAGCCGCATGCGGCGGTCACCAGCAGGCCGGCCGACGCGGCGGCGCTTCGTGCGGCAGCCGACGACCTCCTTCGCGCCGCGTCTCCCGAGGCGCGGCGCGTAGCGCTCGCCCGTCTCAGCGCCCCCGGGCCGCCGGCCGCTGCGGCTG
>CAZMCT010000101.1:0-15123 GCA_964564785.1 uncultured Planctomycetales bacterium | reverse complement strand
TCATCGCGTCCAGAAGCAGCCACGGCCATACGCTGCCCAGACCCGAATGCGCGTACCGATACCGCCGCATCCGGCCGGCGCGAGCCGCCACCGACAGCAGCACCAGCAGCAGGACGAACGCAATCCAGCACAGCGCCCCGCCGTCGCCGCGTTGCCGCGGTCGTCCGGCGGGCTGGGCGCGCGGCGCGGTCCCCCGCGGCACACCCGACAGCTCGACACCCTTCGCAGCCGCCACGCGGGCCGCCAACTGCTGCAAGCCGGCCCGCAGCCCCCCGCCGTAATCGCCGTTGCGGAAATGCGGCTTGAACACATCCGTGCCGATCCGGCCGGTGTACGAGTCGGGCAGGATCGACTCCAGCCCGTAGCCGACTTCGAACGCCCACTTGCGATCGTCCACCGCGATCACGACCAGCGCGCCGTCATCACGGCCGCGCGTGCCGAGCTTCCATTTCTCCGCCGCACGCAGGGCATAATCGCGAATGTCTGTGCCCCCGGTGCTCCGGATCGTCAGCGCGATGACCTGCGCGCCGGTTTTCTGTTCCAGCTCCTTGAGCATCGTGTCGATCTGCCGCTCGCTGCCGTCATCGACCACGTTCGCCAGGTCGACGATGTAGTTGCGCGGCTGGTCCGGCAGCGGCTGCGCGGCGCAGGTGACCGCCAGCGCCGCGGCCACTGCTGCGCCGCGCCACGTGACCACTCGCCGGCCGGGCTCGAATCTCTGCATTGTCACCGTCATGGTAGAAGCAAGCGGGCGCGGGGTACATTCCAACTCGCGGTGTTCTTTGGAATCCCCCCGGCCCGCCCGCTCGCACGAGCAGGGCCGGCCGCGGCGGCGCTTCACAGCCGGCTGGACCGGGCGCATCGGAGGCGAAGCGCCGGCGCTACCGGACGCCGGCAGCCGCCGTCGTCACCCGGTCGGCCGCCTCAACGGCCGCGTTGACGAACGGTTCGATGGGCGAGATCGTGGCTTTCTCGGCCAGCCGCACCATGTAATCGACGGAAAGACGGCTGAAGCGTTTTTCCATCAGCTCGCTGCGGATCTCTTCCTGCACTTCGACGAACGGGCGCACGGCCTCGGACTGGATGCGCCCGCAACGGACGATGTACCATCCGGTATCGGTTTCGATGGGGTCGCTGGTCTGGCCCTCCTGATACTCGAAAATGAGTTTGCTGGTGACGTCGTGCGGCGGCTGCAAAGGGCGGCTGAGCAAGCCGAAGGAGCCGCCGTCGGCCGCGTGCGGGCCGAGCGAAAACTCGGCCGAGACCTCGGCGAAGCTGCGTTCGGCGAGGGCGGCGTGGGCCTCGCGGGCGCGGCGCATGGCCTTGAGCCGGGCCTGGGCGCGTTCGGCGGGCGTGGCGCGGTCCCAGGTGCGGTCTGCGGGCAGGAACTTCTCGTACGGGAGCTCGATCAGCAGGAGCTCGCGGGCCGCCGTCGTGGTGTAGCGCGGCTGGTTCTCGCGGTAGAAGGCCAGCAGCTCGTCACGGCGGAGCTGCACCTGGGGCATGAGCTTCTCGCGCGTGTACTGGCGGACGACCAGGTGGCGTCCGAGCTGGTTGCGGAGCTGGTCCTTCGTCAGCCCGTACGCGCGCAGATGGGCTTCGAGCCGGGCCTCGCTGCCCTCAAACTCCTGCGCGACGCGGTTCTCGAGCTCCTTGTCGATCGCGGCGTCCATCGTCTTGCGCTGCTCGTCCTTGAGCGCCGCGACGGCCTCGGCATAGATCAGGATCGTGCCGATCTCCTCCTGCGTCTTGCGACGCACCAGCCGGCGGGCTTCCTCGCGGAATCCGCTCTTCGTGCGGCTATGGCGCAGCGTTTCCAGGTCGCCGCGGAGCGGATAGAGCACTTCGGGCACCGTCAGCACCGTACTGTTCACCAGCAGGATGTCGGCTTCGATCGCGCCCGGCACCGGCTCGAGCTGCGGTTGGACCCGTGGGCGGCGGGCGGCAGCGGAGCCGCGCTCAAGGCCGGTCAGCGTGGGTGAGGTCGTGGCGACGATCTCGCCGGCCGCGACGCGCGCCGCGCGCTCGGCCGCGAGCTCGGCCTCGCTGCGGATCTGCGGCCGCCGGACATCCGGCGGCGGCGTCGAGTCGCGGCCGGACTTGCAGCTCGCCAGCGCCGCCAGCACGGCCGCCAGAGCGAGCCCCGCGTTTCCAGTCCGGGTATATGTGCAGCATGACGTGCGGTGCATGGAGACAATATACCCCTGTCCGCGGCACAAGCCGAGCGCGAAGCTGCCATTCGAGCCCGGTACGCCGGCAAGGGACACCGCGCTCCCCACGTGGCGGCCGACGGCTCGTCGGCCGAAGAGAATGCACCCTGCACGGCCGACACGGCCGTGGCACAGAGCGTGGCACAGCCGCCCTCGGCTGTGGGGCACCGCGGATGCGGACAGCGCGTCGCATCTTGACGCACGGCCGCCGAGGGTCTAGGCTACGGCGTTCCGGTGCGGGCCACCGAAAGCCCGCCCGCGCCCGGATGGCGGAATTGGCAGACGCGCCAGGTTGAGGGCCTGGTGAGGGCAACCTCGTGCTGGTTCGAATCCAGTTCCGGGCATTGAACGAGCGCTGCTAGCTCAACTGGATAGAGCGTCGGCCTACGGAGCCGAAGGTTAGGGGTTCGAATCCCTTGCGGCGCGTCCGCCACTGCGCAGCGGCTGTCGTTTTGCGGCCGGCGGCGATCCGCTACACTGCGGCCCGGCCACGGCCGAAGGAGCGCTGCCCAGCATGCGGATCAACGTCCCGAACCAGATCACGCTCGGGCGGCTGGGCCTCACGATCATCTTCATGGGTGTGCTGTCGCTGTTCGACGCCCGGCAGCTCGCGGGGCAGCGGTGGCTGCTGGAGGTGGGGTTCTGGATTTTCCTGGTGGCGGCGCTGGCAGACGTTCTGGACGGTCTGCTGGCGCGGATGATGAAGTCGGAGACCTCGTTCGGGCGGATTCTCGATCCGGTCGTCGACAAGGTGATGGTCTGCGGGGCGTTCGTGCTGTTCGCGAGCCACCCATTCTGGAACGGCGAGCGGAACATCACGGGCGTGGCGCCGTGGATGGTCATCGTGATCATCCTGCGCGAGTTCCTGGTCTCGGCGGTGCGCTCGCAGTCGGAGGCGGAGGGCCGCGAGTTCGGCGCGCTGTGGATGGGCAAGCTGAAGATGTTCGTGCAGTCGGCGACGGTGCTGGTGGTGCTGGGACAACTGGCGTGGAAGCTGGAAGGCCTGGCGCCGCTGCGGATCGCGGCCATCTGGATCACCGTGGTCGTGACGGCCCTGTCGGCCGTGCAGTACCTGCACCGGGCGCGGGCGTTCCTGCTGAGCGGGGCCGCGCTGAGCGGAGCAGCCGAGGTGCCCTGGGCGGGGGCGGGCGGCGCGGCGCAGGGCGAACCGCAGGCCCGGGCGGATGCGCGCGGAGAGCCGCGATGAAGGGGGCGGGGGTGCGGACGGCCTGGATTACGGTCCTGGGCAGCGGCTTCGCGCCGGCGGCGCCGGGGACGGCCGGCTCGCTGGTCGCCGTGCTGCTGTGGGCGGGCCTATGGGGCCTCGTGGCGGCTGCGGGGCTGCCGCGGTTCGTGCTCGAACTGCTGACCGCGATAGGGATCGGGCTGGCGGCGCGGTTTTCGGTGGTGTGGGGGCCGTGGGCGATTGCGCATTTCGGTCGCGCGGACCCACCGCCATTCGTGCTCGACGAGTTCGCGGGGCAGTGGGTGGCGCTGCTGGCGCTACCCGTCGGGCTGGGCACGGGCGGGTGGCCGCTGGCATGCGCGGCGGGAATGCAGTTCCTGCTGTTCCGAATCATGGACATCGTCAAGCCGCCGCCGGCCCGGCAACTCGAGGCCCTGCCGGCCGGGTGGGGCATCCTGGCGGACGACCTGATGGCCGGGGTGTACGCGAATGTGGCGGGGCAGTTGCTGTGGCGGCTGACGCCCGTGGCCGCGTGGCTGGGAGCAGCGAGTTGAGCGCAGCCGGGCTGGAAGCCCACACCACAGCCAGCGGGCAAGGTGACCGGCGGGAAGCCGATGCCACAAGACCGAGCTGGCAGGTCCACCGGCTGGAAGCCGACCTCACATGGAACTGATCAGCGCCATCATCCTGGGCATCGTCGAGGGACTGACCGAGTTCCTGCCCGTCTCTTCCACGGGGCACCTCATCCTGGTCGAAGCCCTGCTGGGCATCGATCCGGCCGAACCGAAGTGGAAGGTGTTTCTGTTCGTCAGCCAGATCGGCGCGATCCTGGCCGTCGTGGTGTACTTCTGGCGCGATCTGTGGCGGCGGATCGTGCGGCCGAGGAACCGGCGCTGGTTCGACCACATCCTGACGAAGCTCGCCGCCGCGATGGTGCCGACGCTTTTTCTGGGCTGGCTGCTGGGCGACCTGATGGAGCAGTACCTCGAAACGCCGACATACGCTCCGGTCGTGGTGGCCGGGGCGCTGATCGTCGGCGCGGCCGTGATGGAGTGGATCGACCGGCGGTTCCGACGGCCGGGTCCGATGTCGCTGGACGACGTGACGATCGGCCAGGCGACCGCCATCGGGGCGTTGCAGTGCCTGAGCATGTGGCCGGGGACGTCGCGGGCGGCGGCCTCGATCATGAGCGGGATGGTGCTGGGGCTGACGCCGGCGGTGGCGACGGAGTTCTCGTTCTACCTGGCGATTCCGACCATGCTCGCGGCCGGCACGAAGCGGCTGTGGGACAACCGCGCGCTGCTATCAGGCGAGGGGGTGGCCGTGGTCGTGGTCGGAACGGCCACGGCATTTCTCGTGGCACTGCTGGTCGTGGCCACATTCATGGCGTACGTGCGGCGCTACCGGTTCACGCCATTTGCAATCTACCGCGTCGTGCTGGGGGTGGCGGTCCTGATCTACTACTTCGTCGGGCGCGCGTAGAGCAGGTTGCGGTTTGTGCGGCAACCTCGCGTCGGGCCGATGGCTGACGGTTGACGCCGCCGGACGTACACTGCCTGCATGCAGGGATTGACGCCCACATTTGATGAGTTCGCTGAACTGGCCGCGCAGTACAACCGCGTGCCGGTCGTGGCCACGCTGGTGTGCGACGACCTGACGCCGCTGAGCGCGTTCGCCCGACTCCAGCAAAACACGCCGCGCGCCTTCCTGCTCGAAAGCGTCGTCGGCGGGGAAAGCGTCGCCCGCTACTCGTTCCTGGGGGCCGACCCCGTCCGGACATTCGAGGTCACCGCCGGCCGCGTCCACTGGCTCGATCACGGGACCGGTCGGGCGACCGAGGTCGAGAGCCGCGACCCGCTGGCCGAGCTGGAGCAGCACCTGCGGCAGTACCGCGCTCCGCTGTTGCCGGGCCTGCCGCGCTTTCTGGGCGGCGTGGTGGGCTACGCGGCCTACGACGTGGTCCGCTATTACGAGCGGCTGCCGAACGCCCCGGCCGATGACCGGGGACTGCCCGACCTGCTGTTCGACCTGTACGAGTCGCTGGTGGTCTTTGACCACGTCCGCAAGGTCGCGCTGGTAGTGGCGCATGCGGATGTGGGGGAGAGCGGTGGGGGGGAAGCGCGGCCGGAATCCCCCAGCCGAGGGCGGCTGGGCCACAACGAAACCCGCAGCCGGGGGCGGCTGGGCCACGCGGACGAACCCAGCCGAGGGCGGCTGGGCCACAACGAAACCCCCAGCCGAGGGCGGCTGGGCCACGCGTACGAGCGGGCCGCAGCCCGGATTGACGAATTGGTGGCGCGGCTCGGCCGGCCGTCGCGTCTGACGCCGGTGCGGATTACGCTACCGGCCCCGACGCTGGCCCGCTACACGGCCAATCTCACGCAAGCCGAGTTCGAGCAGATCGTGGCCCGCTGCCAAGAGTACATCCGGGCGGGTGACATCTTCCAGGTGGTGCCGTCCCAGCGGCTGCGGGTGGAAACGACGGCCGACCCGCTGGACATTTATCGGGCGCTGCGGGTAATCAACCCGTCGCCGTTCATGTTCTACCTGAAGGCCCCACAGGTGACGCTGGTGGGGGCCAGCCCGGAGATCATGTGCCGCGTGGAAGACGGGGTGGTGACGAACCGCCCGTTGGCGGGCACGCGGCGGCGGGGGGGCAGCGCGGAAGAGGACCGGCGGCTGAAGGAAGAGCTGCTGGCGGACCCGAAGGAGCGGGCCGAGCACGTCATGCTGGTGGACCTGGGCCGCAACGACGTAGGGCGGGTTTCGCGCCCCGCGAGCGTGAAGATCCGCGACGTGATGACGGTCGAGTTCTACAGCCACGTGATGCACATCGCAAGCACGGTGACGGGCGAGCTGGCGGCGGGGCGGACGGCGTTCGACGCGTTGCGGGCGGCGCTGCCGGTGGGGACGGTGAGCGGGGCGCCGAAGGTGCGGGCGATGGAGATCATCGACGAGTGCGAGCCGACGCGGCGGGGGCCGTACGCCGGGGCGGTGGGCTACGTCGATTTCAGCGGCAACATGGACACATGCATCGCGCTGCGGACGTTGGTCGTGCGGCCGGGGGAGGGGGGGCGGCACACGGCCGACGTGCAGGTGGGGGCGGGCGTGGTGGCGGACTCGGTGCCGGCCTCCGAGTATCAGGAGACGCTGAACAAGGCCCAGAGTTTGCTGGCGGCGATCGGGACGGCAGAGACGCAGTTCAAAAGCAGCGCAAGCGATTAGCGAGTAACGAGTTGCAGGTTACGAGTCGCGAGTCCCTCGGCGCCGGGATGGCGGCGGATTTCGACCTTCGCGTTGTTTCGCCTTCGCTCTGGGCCCGCGGGCCGAAGCGGGTGTGCGACTTCGTCGCGGCGGTCATCATTCTTGTCCTGGTCTCGCCCGTCCTGCTGGCCGCGCTCATCGCGATCCGGTTCAGCGAGCCGGGGCCGGTGTTTTTCCGGCAAGTGCGGACCGGGCGGCTCGGGCGCGAGTTTCGCCTGTTCAAGCTGCGGACGATGCGGGCCGGCCGCACGCCCGACCCGCAGGAACTCGTCCCCTTGGACCACCCCGAGATCACGGCCGTCGGCCGCGTCCTGCGGCGCCTGAAAATCGACGAGCTGCCGCAGATCCTCAACGTCCTGGCGGGCGACATGGCGCTGGTCGGACCGCGGCCGACCCTGCCGGACCAGACGCGCGTGTACGATGCGTTCCAGCGACAGCGGCTGCTGGTGCGGCCGGGCGTGACGGGCCTGGCGCAGGTCAACGGCAGCGCGACGCTCTCGTGGGACGAACGGATCAAGTACGACGTGTACTACGTGCGGCGTCACGGCCTGCTGATGGACCTGGGAATCCTGCTGAAAACGCCGGCCGTGGTGCTGCTGGGCGAAGCGCGGTTCGCCCGGCCGTTTGCCGCAAGTCCGTATGGGCGGGCGGAGGCGCAGAAGGAGGGAGAATAGCGCGCCGTTCCGGCCCGGCGCCCTTCTGTTGGCTTGATACCGGCTGGCGCCGGCCGGAAGCCGATACCACAAGGGGAGGGGGGTATGTTACGCTTTCGGCATGAACATCATCGGGTACTTTCACGGCATCGACCCGGCGGCCGGGCTGGTCCAGAACGGGGAGCTGACCGCGTTCGTCGAGGAAGAGCGGCTGATCCGCTGGAAGCACGCGGACGGTCGCTTCCCGATCCGGGCGATCGAGTTCTGTTTGAGTAGCGCGGGGCTGACGCTCGCGGATATCGACTGCTTCGCCTATGGCTGGGATGCGCCGCGGTACGCCAGCGGCGAGATGGCCGCGTTCTATGAGCAACTGAATCGCGCGTATCCGCCCGACGCGGGCACGCTGGCGTGGCAGCGACGCAACTGCGGCTGGTTCACGCCCGCGACGCTTCAGGAGCGGCTGCGGCAGGAGGTCGTGAAGCACTTCGGGGTCCGCGAGGTGCCGCCGCTGCGCTACTATCCCCATCACAAGTCGCACGCATGCGTGGCCTACTTCTGCTCGCCGTTCGATGAAGCCCTGGTGCTGACGATCGACGGCTCGGGCGACCACCAGTGCGCAACGCTGTGGCACGGCCGGGGGACACGGCTGGAGTTTCTGCACGAGCTGCCGATCCCGCATTCGCTCGGCTGGCTCTACGCGGCCATGACGGAGTACCTGGGCTTCGACGCCTACGACGGCGAATACAAGGTCATGGGCCTGGCGGCCTACGGCCGGCCGCACGAGGGTTTTCGCGCGGCCCTGGCGAAGATCGTGACCCCCGGCCCGGACGGCGGGCACCGCGTCGACCCGCGCTACCTCCACCACGGGCCGCACACCTACTCCGGCCGGTTCACCGATCACCTGGTCGAGCTGCTCGGTCTGCCGCCGCGGCAGGGCCCGCGCAAGCTCGAGCCGGTGCACGAGGACCTCGCGTTCGAGGTACAGCGGGCGCTCGAGGAGCACGTGCTGCGACTGCTCGAGCACTGGCAGAAGAAGACCGGCCTGCGGCACCTGTGCCTGGCCGGAGGCGTGGCCCTGAACGTCAAGATGAACAGCCGGATCCGCAAGAGCGGCCTGTTCGACGAGCTATTCATCTTCCCTATTCCCTCGGACTCGGCCACGGGCGTCGGGGCCGCCATCGGCTTGTGGAACGAGGCCACGGGCCGGCGGCCGCGGCCGCTCGAGCACGTGTTCCTCGGCCCGAGCTACACCGATGAGCAGATCGAGACGCAGCTCCGCTCGTGCGGGCTGACGTACGAGCGGCCGGCGGACCTGGCCGACGCCACGGCGGAGCGGCTGGCGGCCGGGCAGGTCGTGGGCTGGTTCCAGATTGGGCTGGAAGCCGGGCCGCGGGCGCTCGGGGCGCGGTCGATCCTCGCCGATCCGCGCAGCGTCGAAGCGCGCGATCGCGTCAACGCGGCCATCAAGTTCCGCGAGTACTGGCGGCCGTTCTGCCCGAGCCTGACCGAGGAGGCCATGGCCCGCTACATGCAGCGGCCGGTCGCGGCGCCGTTCATGATCCTCGCGTTCGACGCGACGGAGGCTGCGGTCCGCGAGGTGCCGGGCGTGGTGCACATCGACCGGACGATGCGGGTGCAGACCGTCAGCCGCAGGACGAACCCGCGCTATCACGCCCTGCTCGAGGCTTTCGGCCGCCGGACGGGCGTGCCGGTGCTGCTCAACACCTCGTTCAACATCAAGGGTGAGCCGATCGTGTGCTCGCCCCGCGATGCCCTGCGGACGTTCTGGAGCACGGGCATCGATGCGCTGGCGATCGGGTCGTTCATCGTGCCCAAGCCGCAGCCGCCGGTGCGCATCGCGCCGGAAGAGGTGATCCGCTGATGAATGTCCTGGTTTTTGCGCCGCATCCGGACGACGAGGTGCTCGGGTGCGGCGGCACGCTGCACCGCCTGGCCGCGGAGGGGCACACCGTCTGTGTCGCGATCGTCACCAAAGGCTGGGCACCGTTGTTTCCCGAGCCGCAGGTGACGCAGGTGCGCCGCGAAGCCGACGCGGCGGCGAAAATCCTCGGCACCCGGCTGCGATTCATGGACCTGCCCGTCACCCGGCTCCACGAGCTGCCGCGGGCCGAGCTGAACGCGGCCTTCGACCGTGTCGTCGCTGAGCAGCGGCCGGACTGGGTCCTGCTGCCGCACCCGGGCGACCGGCACGCAGACCACCGGCAGTGCTTCGAGGCGGCCATGGTGGCGCTGCGGCCGGTGGCGGGCCGGCCGACGCCGCGCCGCATCCTGTGTTACGAGACGGTTTCGGAGACACACTGGGCCGCGCCGAACGTCGAGCCGGAGTTTGCGCCCCATGTGCACTTGGACATCTCCGGGGACCTGGAGGCCAAGCTGGCCGCAATGAGGGCTTACGCCTCGCAGGTGCGGCCGGCGCCGGACGCCCGCGCGCTGGAGGCGGTGCGGGCGCTGGCGGTCTGGCGCGGGAGCGTGGTGGGGCTGGCGGCGGCGGAGGCGTTCATGCTCGTGCGGGAGATCGGGTAGCCCGTGACGACAGAATCGGCGGAGTGGGCCTGTAAGCCGAATTCTGTCTCCGCAGAAGCGGAGGGCGACCATTCATCTAGGCCCGCCGTTGCCGACGGGCTCGAGCGCCCTACCCGGGGCTGGTCACGAGCCGGGCCGGCTCTCGCCCCCTATTTGGGCTTGCTGGCGGTGGGGTTTGCCCTGCCATCCCGGTCACCCGGGATGCGGTGCGCTCTTACCGCACCTTTTCACCCTTACTGGGGCGGAGACGCCGCCCCAGCGGTGTGTTTTCTGTGGCACTTTCCCTGGGATCACTCCCGGTGGCTGTTAGCCATCACCGTGCCCTGTCCAGTTCGGACTTTCCTCCGCCGGTGCCGCGATGGGCTCGGCGGCGGTCGCCCGGCCCACTCCGCCGCTTGGCATTCTAACAGCCGGTTGAATGTGGGGACAGGGACGGCGGCCGCGGTCGAAAATGGAGACACGCACCGCGGGAACGGCTGTTGGCGCTGCCGTGATGGTGGGTCGGCGCGGAGCCAGCCCCGGTCTCAACGGGTTGCTGCCCCCGCTCGCCAGAGCGCGACAGGCCCGGCTTTTTCCGCCGGGCGCTGGATGGCGGAAGGCAGCGGTGCGGGCGGTCGGCACGGGCAGGAGAGTATGGGCGTTCCGCCCGTCGGCCAGGTTTGACGGCCGCGGCGGATCGGGCGAGACTTCTCGGACGTTGCGAGCCGGCCTCGTGCCGGGTGGATGAACCGGCGGAAAGCCGGTGCCACAGACTCGAACGGATGGGCGAGACGCGCGTGCCACCCTTCGCGCCGTCGACAGGGATGTCATGTTCCAACGCCGGCTGACGTGGTTCTGGGTGCTCCTGACGGGTCTGTCGGTCTTGATCGTGGCCCGGCTGGCACAGGTACAGTTGGTGCAGGCCGACGAGTACCGGCGTCTGGCGGCACGGATCCTCACGCGTCGACCGACATACATCACCGCGCCGCGTGGGGGAATCTTCGACGTGCACCATCAGCCGCTGGTGAGCGACGAGCCGTCGGCGGATGTGAGCGTGCATTACGCGGTTCTTGCGGGGCGGGCCGAGCCGTTGCGGCAATACTTGGTCGGCGTGGCGCGAGAGCTGCGCCGGGCGGGCGAGTATCCGCCCGAGGCGCGGCTCCAGGACATCGCCGACCAGCTCGCGGCGGAGATTCCGGTCACCTGGGCACGGCTGGCGGAGATCAGCGGGCAGACGGAGGAGGAACTGGCTGAGAAGGCCGCGCGCATCCGGGCCCGGATCGAGCGCTGGCGAGCGCGGGCCGAGGGACCGGTGCGCGAGGAAACGCAACTGCTGCCGCTGCTGGAGAACGTGGACCACCGGGTCGCGCTGCGCGTGCGGCTGGAGTTCGCCCGGTGTCCGTGGCTGCGGGTCGTGCCGAGCACGCGGCGTGTCGCGCACGATGTCGACGCGCTGGTGCATGTGCTGGGCCGGCTGGGCGCGGCCAGCCCGGAAAGCATCGCCGAGGACCCGCACGCCGGCGACGAATTGCGGGCCCTGCGACCGGACGATCGCTGCGGCATCTCCGGCGTGGAGCGGCTGGCCGAATCCTCACTGCGCGGGGCGCGCGGGCGCATCATCTACGACTACAACTGGCAGGAGCTCGAGCGGGTCGACGCCGTGGCCGGCCGCGACGTTCACCTGACGATCGACCGCGAGCTCCAGCATTTCGTGTTCGAGTTGCTGGCCGAGGCGGTGTCCGCGCGGCCGGAGGGGCAGCGTTCGGGTGCGGCCGCGGTGGTGATTGATGCAGCCACGCGGGACATTCGGGCGCTGGTGAGCTACCCGGCCTACAAGGCGGAGGAATTCAACGAGCGTTTTGCGGCGCTGGAGCGGGATGCGCGCGGCAGGCCGCTGTTGTTTCGCGCGGTGCAGGGCCAGTATCCGCCGGGGTCGATCTGCAAGACGCTGACGCTGATCGGGGCGCTGAGCGAGGACGTGGTCAAGCCGGACACGCGGATACACTGCACCGGGCACCTGCTGCCGGAGAGCACGGAGCGGTTCCGCTGCTGGATTTACAACCGCACGCCGGGGCTGACGCACGACGCACTGGAGCCGGGCGGGCAGGATGCTGCGAGCGCGGTGAAGAATTCGTGCAATATCTACTTTTTCCGCGTGGGTGAACGGCTGGGGCCGGAGCGGCTGTGCGACTGGTTCGTGCGCTGCGGGCTGGGTCGGCCGGCGGGCACCGGGCTGATCGAGGAAAGCCGGGGGATCGTGCCGACGGCCGAGTGGCTGTGGGCTCGCCAGCATCGCCGGCACCAGCCTTCGGACGCGTGGAATTTCGCGATCGGGCAGGGGGAAGTGGCGATCACCCCGCTCCAGGCGGCAAACGTGGCGGCGACGATCGCGACCGGGCAGTGGGCCCCGGTGCGACTGGCGCGTGACGATGCGGGGCACGCGTTCGGGGCAGCGCCGGAAGCTCCGGTGACGATCGAGGAGCGCGCGCTCGAGCCGTTGCGCGTGGGGATGTGGCGCGCGGTGAACGAGGCGGGCGGGACGGGCAGGCCGGCGCGGCTCGCGGACGGCGATTACGTGCTGTGCGGCAAGACCGGCTCGGCCCAGGCGCAGCCGTGGCCGGTCGCGTACCGCTGGACCTTCGAGCTGGCGGACGGCCGGCGGGTGGAGTCGGTGGCGTATCTCGAGCAGGATGCGCGGGCCCGTGTCGGGGCGGAGGACGCCCCGTGCGTTGGGCGGCGCACCGAGGAACGACATCCCGCGCTGGCTGAGGGTATGCGCCTGCCGGCGCACGCGTGGTTCATCGGGTTTACGCAGCCGGCCCGTACGCCGCGCGGGGCGCGGCCGCGCGGCCCGGTCTACGCGCTCAGCGTGCTGGTGGAGTTCGGCGAGAGCGGCGGCAAAGTCGCGGGGCCGATTGCGCGGCGGATCGCCGAGTATCTGCTGGACCAGCGGGCGGACGCGTCCGAACGCGGTGACGCGGCGGATGAGTTCGAGATGATCGTGGACGATTGAAGGCGTGGCGGCGTCGGACGCGGAGGTCCGGCGCGCCGGTGGATCAAATGGCACGGCGGCAGATTCTGAACCTGACGCGCCTTGGCTGGGGATTGGCCGTGCCGGTGGTGCTGTTGTCCGGCGTCGGGCTGGCGTGCATTCACGCGACGGACCGGGATACGCCCGCGCCGGCCGGGCTGAGCGCGTGGGGCAGCGCGGCCCCGGCCGCGGAACAGGGGCTGCTCGGAATCTACTACCGGATCGGACCGCAGACGACGAAGCAGGTGGCGTACCTGCTGAGCGGGGTGGGGCTGATGCTGCTGGTGTTGTGGCCGAGCTACCAGAAGCTGGGCTGGTACTCGTACCCGTTCTACGCGATCACAATGCTGCTGCTGGGGCTTTTGCTGGCGGACCGGCTGCTGGACCAGTTCGGCTTGCCAGATCTGCCCTTCGTCCCGGTGCGGCGGAACACGCGGCGCTGGATCGAGCTGGCGGGCGTGGGCGTTCAGCCGTCGGAGTTCATGAAGCTGGCGCTGGTGATGGCGCTGGCGCGGTACCTGCGGTTCCGCGATTCGTACCGGAACTGGCCGGGACTGCTGCCGCCGTTCCTGCTGACGCTGGCGCCGATGTTCCTGATCCTGTTCCAGCCGGACCTGGGGACGCTGCTGATGCTGCTGCCGGTGCTGTTTTCGATGTTGTTCGTGGCGGGCGCGCGGCTGCGGCACCTGGCGATCATCCTGGGGCTGGGGCTGGCGGTGATGCCGCTCTTCTACCAGTACGGGATGCACGGGTACCAGAAGGCGCGGATCGAAGTGCTGTTCCGGCAGGGCAGCCCCGACGAGGCGTGGCACATGGACCAGGGCTACCAGTTGCGGCAGTCGAAGATCGCGCTGGGCACGGGGGGGTTGACCGGGACGGGCTACGGCGCGGGGGTGTTCGTGCAGTACGACGGGCTGCTGCCGGAGGAGCACAACGACTTCATCTTTGCGATCATCGGGCACCAGTGGGGGTTCATCGGCGCGCTGCTGGTGATCCTGGCGTACGCGATCATCGTGCTGGTCGGGCTGGAGGTGGCGACCGTCACGAACGATCCGTACGGGCGGCTGCTGGTCGTGGGCGTGATCGTGATGATCGTCGTCCAGGCCCTGCTGAACATCTGCATGACGATCGGACTGGCGCCGATCACCGGCATGACACTGCCGTTCGTGAGCGCGGGCGGCAGCAGTCTGTGGACGAACTTCCTGGGGCTGGGGCTGCTGGTCAACGTGGCGCAACGCCGCCCGATGCTGATCGCGCGGCCGCCGTTCGAGCACCGCGAGGACGCGTGAGGGTGAGGCGTCGAGCCGGTGAAGATCGGAGGAGGTCGGCCGGGCGGCCGCTTTCTCACCTCCGCCGCGTCGAGCCCTGAAGCAGCGGCGCCACGACGTGGGCGATGAAGTCCGGGGCCGTGCTGTCGGCGTGCAGGCCGTAATAGCCGTAGTCGGCCCACTTCTCCTGATAAGGGCGGTTGCGCAGTTTCGCGGCGTACAGGGCCTGCGTGCGATCGTCCGCACCGGTCGGCAGCTCGAAGCCGACCAGACCCGCGGCGTGGTCGAACTCGCGATCGACCGAGCCGGTCACGAACAGCCCGTAACGGAGCAACGGGTCGCGCTCCGAGTGGAACGCGTACAGGTTCCCCTCCACCCGGGCCAGCGCCGGCGTCAGGTCGAAGCCCTTCGACAGACTGCTGGCCAGGAAGACGACGGTCTGAACCCGCCGCCCGGGGGGCAGGGCCTCGAGCGCCCACGCCGCAATGCCGGTGCCGGCGGAAAGCGCGACGATGTTCACCGGTCGGCCGGGGTACTGGTTCTGGTACTCCTCGATGGCGGTGGCGAGCCGGCGGGCTTGCTCCTCGTTGCGCGGGCGGTCGAGTTGGTCGCGGATGGCGTCACCAACGACGCTCTGCCAGGCGAAGACCTCGATTGCACCGCGGTAGCCGCCCTGCCGCAGTCCGCGCGGGACGTCGAGCGTGCCGACGACATTGCCGATCGAGCCCGCCCCGCCGACGAACCAGGTCTTCCCCTGCGCCAGGCCGCTATTGTCGCTGCCGACGCCGGCCAGCCAGGTGCAGCCGGGGGCGGTCAGCAGCGCCAGGAAGAGCAGCGCGGCCGGCGAGCCCGCGGCCAAACGGAATTTCGCGTTTGCGCGCGGCATGCCGGTATGCTACGCGAGGATCATCCGACGCGAAAACGCCCGCCCGCGTCCGCCGGCACGGCACAGCGCGCAACAAAGCGCGGCCACAGGTCGATGGGCGGA
>CAZMCT010000100.1:0-15125 GCA_964564785.1 uncultured Planctomycetales bacterium | reverse complement strand
CCCCGGGGTGCGGTGCGCGGGGGCAGCTGCGTCTACGAGACCATGCCGCGCAGCCGCAACAATACCACGATCAGCTCCTCGGCCTGCGGAATGGTGATGTGGTCGAGATTCAGCACCAGGTCCCAGCGGGTCAGATCGTTGGCGGTCTTGCCAAAGTGCCGCTTGCGGAAGTCCTCGCGCTCCGCGTCGATCCGCTCCACTTCGGCGCGGGCCGCGCTCAGCTCCAGCCCGACGAGCTGCGCATGCGCCTGCGCGCGCGTTTCCAGCCCCGCCGTCACCCGCACCCGCAACCCTTCGGCCCGCGGCAGGATCAGGTCCGCCCCGCGGCCGAGAAACACCGCCCGCCCCCGCCGGTGCAGCGCCAGCACCGTCTCCGTGAGCCGGTAAAAGTAATCGTCCTTGCGCAGCTCCCCGCCCACCAGCCACTGCACCGCGTCTTCGAGCCACGTCTGGTCGCGCTCGTCGAGCTGCTCGTAGATCCGCTTGCGGATCGCATCGTCGCCCGCCATCGCCTGGAGAATCTCGCGATCGAACACCGGCCAGCCCAGCCGCTGTCCGACGCCAGCGGCCACCTGCGTCCCGCCCGACCCGACCGCCCGCGAGATACACACGAAGGGCTCGGCCCGGGCCGGACCGGCGGCCGGCTGGGGCGTGACTTTCTGGGAGCGGGCCAGCTCCCAGTTCCGCATCTGGCGTTCGACGGCTCGCGACACGTCCGATCGGCTCGGGTTGGGCATGGCGCACCTCGCGGACGGCAGTATAGCGACAATCGCCGCGAAATTCAGAAGACACAGCGCAGAATGCGGGACGACGCACCGCCCGCCGCGCCCTCCGCCCGGGACGCCGCGGCTCCGCATGCAGGGTGCCGACGCGCTCCCCGCGACTCGCCCCGCGCTAGTCGTACCGGCATTCGCGGGCCGCCTCGGCGTAGTGCCGCAGGTTCTCGGCCGGGGCCTCGAAGAAGTGGTCGCTGGGCGAGCAGATGTATCCCCCGCCGGCCCCGTACTCGGCGAACAGGCGAAACACCTCCGCCCGGATGTCGGCCCGCGTGCCGCGGTCGAGCACCGCGAGCTGGTTCAGCCCGCCGATCAGCGCCACGCGGCCGCCGATCCGGCGCTTGATCTCGGCCGGTCGGGCGTCGCCGCCCATCCCCGGGGGCGTCAGCGTCTCGCTGGCGTCGCAGCCGTTCTCGACGATCAGTTCGAGGATCGGCATCATTCCGCCGCAGGTGTGGTACACCACGCGGTGTCCGAGCGCGTGCAGCGCATCGTGCTGCGCCCGGTCGTACGGCAGGCAGAACTCGCGGTGCAGCTTCGGCGAGATGCACGTGCTCGATGCCGCCCCGCCGCCGGTCTCGATCAGATCATACTTCGCACCCGCCAGCGAATCTTCGATGAACCGCAGCTTCTTGGCGTTGAGCACGGTCAGGAACCGGTGCACCCAGGCCGGGTTGCGATGCGTGGCGAGGATCAGGTTCTGTAGCCCGTACAGCTCGGCCGCGTGCTGCCAGCAGCCGCCCTGGATACCCCACACGAACCCCCGCAGAATGCCCGCGTCGCCCACCCGGTCGTACTCGCGCGCGATCGCCGCTCGATCCAGCCGCGGGATCGGCTGGTAGCGGTCGAGGAGCTCGACGTCCTCCGGCCGCTTGACCAGGTACTCGACCATCCAGGTCGTGGTGGGCTGGATCTCCCACGCGCAGCTCAGCTCACCGCCGGGCGTGTGGATGATGTGCCGACGCAGCTCGAAGCCGCGCTCGTTGCGGCCCGTGCGGACCTCGACCCGCCAGTCCGGCGACTCGGTTTCGACCGCGGGGAAACAGGGGATGGCGGCGTCGAGTCCGAAGTGCTTGAAGGCCGCCAGCGGCTCCATGCCGCCCAGGTACTTGTCGAGGTGATACCCCAGCCACTGGTGCACGCTGGCCGGCAGTCGGTCGGGTTTCTCGCGCCGCAACGCGCAAAGCAGGCGTTCCTTGGAGGTCATCCGGGCGATTGTATGCGGGAGCGGCCTTCCGCGCTCAGGATTCAGCCGGAGCGGCGTGCGAGCATCGCCCGCCGCGCGCCCTGCCATGGCGAACGGCCGATTCCTCGTCGCGGCGCTGCCCGAAACGGCAGCCATGCCGCACGCGCAACGCGCCCGCGGCATCCTGACGCGCTACTCGCTGCCCGGTACTCGCTCGAGCTCGCCCGTCATTTCCGTGATGACGCTCTCGTCGAGATACGTCCCCCACGACCAGTCGTCGCTGTATTCCACGGTCAGCGACCACAGCAGCCGCTCGCCCTCCACCCGCAGCTCGTACAACCGGTGTTCGTATACGGTCGGCCGCTTGCCGTCCGGGCAGAGGGCCTCGTCGTACCAGCGCGACCAGTCCAGACTCAGGCTTGTCGGCGTGATTACCACGTCCCGCAGCGTCACCGTCTCGATCGATTGCTGCGGTGGAATGCGGAACGGATCGTCGCCGCACGCATTCACGATCCTCGCCACCCGCGCGTCGACCCGCCAGCACGCCGGCCAGCGCTCCGGCCACACCCCGCCACTGCCCATCGGCCGGCCCAACGCGTCGAACGCCACCGTGATGTGACCGGCGGATACGTCGACCGTGTCGGCCGCCTGGTCGGTCACCCGGATCTCGACCGGCCCCCACCACGTACCGGCCATCACCGACCCTGGCGCGCCCTCGCTCTCTCCGAAGCAGCCGCTGTAGAACGTGCCCGCCGGGTACAGCAGCGGCCCGCAGCCGCCCGCTGCCAGCGCCACCCCTAGAAACACCTGCGTCACCCAAGTCCGCCACCGATCGCCACCCATCGCGAGGCTCCTGTTTGGGGCCGCCCGAGGGCGGCCGCAAAGGCTATATCGGACACCTTGCCCGCCGATCTGCCGGATAACCAGGTCTGATAACCTGGCCGCACGCCGCGGCCACCGAGGCCGCCGGATATCCTCACCTTGGCGAGGCGCACCGCCGCAAGTAGCGTGTAGCGCTCGCGTGGAGCCCATCGTGCCCCGACCGCCGATCGTTCGCCGCCGCTACGAGATCCGTGGCCAGGTGCAGGGCGTCGGCTTCCGCCCGTTCGTCTATCGTCTGGCCAGCGCCCACGGCCTGGCCGGTTTCGTCCGGAACAGCAGCCGCGGGGCCGCGATCGAGGCCGAGGGGCCGCTCGCCGGGCTCGAGACATTCGAGCGGCAGCTCGCGCAGGAATTGCCGCCGCTCGCGCGCATCACCGCCCTCGTACGCACCGAGCTCACGCCCCGTGGTGAGCTGGAATTCACGATCCGTGCCTCCGAACGCGAGGCCGGCGAGCGGCCCGAAGTGACGCCCGACGCGGCCACGTGCGATGACTGCCTCCGCGAGCTGTTCGACCCGGCCGACCGGCGCTACCGCTACCCGTTCATCAACTGCACTAATTGCGGCCCGCGGTACTCGATCATTCGTGGTGTGCCGTACGACCGGCCGCAGACGACCATGGCCGTATTCCGCATGTGCCCGGCGTGCGCGCGGGAGTACGGCGATCCGGCCGACCGGCGTTTTCACGCGCAGCCGAACGCGTGCCCGGCCTGCGGACCGCGCGTGCGGATCCTGGGGGGCGGGGCCGAGCCCGATTTTCCCAGTGTTCAGGCCGCGGCTCGGTTGCTCAGCGAAGGGGCGATCGTCGCGGTCAAGGGGATCGGCGGCTACCACCTGGCCTGCCGCGCGGACCGCGCGGAGGTCGTGGCGCGGCTCCGCGAGCGCAAGCTCCGCGACGGCAAGCCGCTGGCCCTCATGGTTCCCGATCTGCACGTCGCCCGCCGCCTCTGCCGTCTGAGCGCCGCCGACGTCGAAGCGCTGTCATCGGCGGCGGCGCCGATCGTCCTCGCGCCGCAGGCCGACGGCCACGGGCTCGCGTCCGGCGTCGCCCCGGGCTGCCCCGACTTCGGTCTCATGCTGCCGTATGCGCCGCTGCACCACCTGTTGTTCGCGGCCGGGCTCGGCCCGCTCGTGATGACCTCGGCGAATCTCGCCGGCCAGCCGCTCACGTACCGCGACGCGGATGCGCAGGCCGAACTCGGTGAGGTGGCCGACGCGTTCCTGGTGCACGACCGCGAGATCTTCCGCCCGGTCGACGACTCGGTGGTGTTTACGTTCCGCGGCGAGACCATCCCGCTCCGCCGGGCTCGCGGGTATGCGCCCCGCCCCGTCCGGCTTGCGCCGGAACTCGTGCGCCACGGGGCGGGCCGGCGCATTCTCGCCACCGGCGGCGAGCTCAAGTCCACGGCCTGCCTGCTCGACGGCCGCGAGGCCATCCTGACCGAGCACCTCGGCGACCTCACGCGCCCCGAGACCTTCCGGCACTTCGTGTCGGCCGTCGAGCGCCTTCGCGAGCTATGCGCGTTCGAGCCCGAGTGCGTGGCCTGCGACCTGCATCCGCACTATCTCGCGAGTCGGTACGCCCGCGAACTCGGCCTGCCGCTGATCGAGGTCCAGCATCACCACGCCCACATCGCCAGCGTCATGGCCGAGTGGGGCGAGTGCGGACCGGTGATCGGGCTTTCGTGCGACGGCACCGGCTACGGCACCGACGGTGCGGTCTGGGGCTGCGAAGTGCTGTGGTGCGATCGGGCCGAATGGCGCCGGCTCGGCCACCTGGCGTATTTCCCGCTCGTCGGCGGCGACGCGGCCGCTCTGGAGACCTGGCGCCCTGCGGCCGCCCTGCTGCGCGCCGCCTGCGGAATTTCCGCGTACTCCGCGGCCCTGGCGACCGCGCCCGAGCAGATCCGTCCCGCGCCCGAAGCCCTGCGCATCTTCGAGCAGCAACTCACCCGCGGCCTCAACTCGCCGCCCTGCTCGAGTCTGGGCCGAGTGTTCGACGCCGTCGCGTACTTGCTCGGCCTGTGCGGCCGCAATCGCCACGAAGCCGAGGGCGCGATGGCGGTCGAAGCGGCCGCGGCCGGCCAGCCCGCCGAGGTGGAGTCGCTGGCGTACTCGGTGCGCGCGGATCGTGACGGGCTTCAACTGGTGGTAGCGGAACTTATCCGCGACCTGCTGCGGGCCCGCGGCGCGGGGGAGTCGGTGGGGCGCCTGGCGGCGCGGTTTCACGAGGCCGTCGCCCGCATGCTGGCCGAGGCTGCGGACCGCGCGGCCGGCCCGGCCGGCGTCGGGACGATCGCGCTTTCGGGCGGGTGTTTTGCGAACCGCCGGTTGTTGACGCGTCTGGTCGAGCTCATCGAAGGCTCGGGCCGGCGCGTGATCTACCACCGGCAGGTGCCGAGCGGCGACGGTGGCCTCGCGCTGGGCCAGGCCGCGATTGCGGCGTGGGGTGGCACCCCATTGTCCGCCGCCCCCCGGCACGAGTAGATTCCGGACGTGAGGACCACGAGCACCACCGCCGTTGAGGCTCTGGCGCGGCTGGCGGCCGGCGGCCTGCGGGCTGAGCCCTCAGAGGCGTGGGCGCTGCTCGAGGTCGCGTGGCTACCGCTGGAGCGGTTTGTCCGGGCTCGGCTCCTGTCGCGACATTTATCTCCCCGCAGCCTCGAAGATTGTGGGCAGAACGTCTTCACGCGGGTCTGGCAGTTTCGGAGCAGCTATCGCGGCGCGAGCGAGCCCGAGTTCTGGCGGTGGCTGACGCAAATCTGCGACAATGAGCGGCGACGGATCGGCGAGTGCGAGGCTCGCCGGGCGATGGGGCCGCTGCCGCCCGACGAAGAGACGACGCCCCGCGATCCCGCCGATTCGGACGTAGTGAACGGCATGCATCGGCGGGAAGAGATCGCGGCCGTCCGCATGTGCTTGCACGAACTCGACGAGAAGCGGCGGCGGGTCTTGGAATTGGTGTATTTTGAGCCTGCACTGCCCGAGCGAGCGATTGCCGAGTTGCTCGACTGCTCGCCCGCGAATGTTCACAAACTCAAGATGGAGGGCTTGCGGTTGATCCAGGCCTGCCTGGGCCGCAAGGGGATTCGGTGAGATAGAGGGGCCGGACGGGCAGCGCGCCCGCCGCCGGCCACGGTGCTGGAATGGACGAGCAACGGGTCGAAACGCTGCTACGGCAGTACGGCCGCACGCTGCCGCCCGAACGGCTGATGAGCGAGTCGCAAGCAGCCGCGCTGCGCAGCCGGTTGCGGCCGGAAAACGCGGATGAACACCCGGGGGGACTCGTCACCACCGCGAACGGCACGGCGACCACTCCGATCCGCCCACAACTCCCGGTCTGGTATCGCGCGCGGGGCGTGATTCTCGCGGCCGCGGCCGCGATCGCGCTGTTCTTCATCCTCTGGAGCCGCGGGGACCACCGGGTGTCGCCCGGACTTCAGGCGGATGGCGCGGGAGAAGCGGCCGCGCTGTTTCGCAACGGCGGCGGCCGCGCCGAGAACGACCAGTTCTTCATCGGCGTACGCCTCGACCGACGGGGGTATGTGCGCGTGCTCGCGATCTCGGATCGCGACGAAGTGTCGCACGTGGGGCTTGGCGACTCGGGCGCGCACGAGGTCGCGGTCGCCGAGGCAACGAACGTGACGTTCGGCCCGCTGCACCTGAAAGGCCGGGCCCGCGACGGACAACCGACACAGACGCGGGCCTTCATCGTGCTGGCATCGAATCGGCCGATCCCCGAGGCAGAACTGGGGGTCCTGCTCCGTGCCCATCAGGCTGGCGCCAGATCGGCCGATGCGCTCGCGCGCGATCTCGCACAGCAGTTCAAGGTTAGTGTCCGGGTCCTGCACCCCGTGAGCACATGATTGGAAACCACGGGCCGCTGACGGACTAGCGTCACAGGGGGGGTTCTGCGTCGGGTGGCGTTGAAAAAAGGGGACAATACTGATACGCTTTTCGGTAGGCGGACCGAGAACCGCTGCGCTGGATTGGAATCGTTTTATCTTTTTGCCGAGAAACAGTTTAGCGACCGTCTCCCGAGCGCCGCAGCCATTGCCGGGATCGGCAGGTGTTGGCGTTCTGGCGTGGATGACGATGCACCGAGTTGCACGGGCATGAGAATTGCGCGCGATCGTGATACGCATAACATGCGTTCGAAAAAGGGGATAGGCACCGCAGGGGCAGTAGCTGGTGGCGCTACCGGGATGCCGGGGAGTCGCCGAGGCAGCCCGCTTTTTCAACGGGCTGGCGGGTGGGTTGCGGCCGCCTCATGGGGGGCGCGGCTGTGGACCGTCGCACGAAACCTTGTTTCATCAAGGACTTATCTGCTATTCTGTAGCCGTTTGAGAGAGGGAAAAGCCATGAGCTGTCCGCGCCGGAACTCGCTGCTGCTCGCTGTCGCGGTTGTCCTGACGTTCGCATCCGCTCTTAACGCAGGGTCCCAGGCCGCCGGATCCGGCCCCGGGCCAGTGCTCGCGCTGCGTACCGGCGAGGTGGACCCGAGTACCTTACCGAATTTGCTGGACGCGGCGGACACCCGGATCGCGGCGGGCGAACATTTTGTCATTCAACTGGACGGGCCGATGACGGCCGCGCGGCGCGCGGCGCTGGAGCAGATGGGCCTGACGATCGGGGATTATCTGCCGGAAAACGCATTTATCGTGCGCGGCGGCGAATCGGCCCCGGCGAGCCTCGTGAGCGCGGGTTTTGTGCGGTGGGCCGGGCGGTACCGGCCCGAATGGCGGCTCGATCCCCAGATGGGTAGGCTGACGCCGCAGACACCTGAGCGGCAGGCGCTCGCGGCCGCGGGCAAGCTGGTCCTGAGCGTTTATCTCTTCGCCGGCGCGGACGTTGCGTCGGCGGCCGCGGACCTCGCCGAGACCGGGGCTGAGCTGTCGGCGGTCGACCTGATCGGCGATCAGCCGGTGCTCAACGTGGTGCTCCCGGCGTCGGAGCTGAGCGCGCTGGCAAACCTGTCGGCGGTGCAGTTCGTCGAGGAATACCCCGAGTTCACGCTGCGGAATAACAGCAACCGCTGGATCGTGCAGAGTAATGTGACCAACGTCACACCGCTTTACGATCACGGGCTCCACGGCGAGGGCCAGATTCTCGGGCACATCGACGGTCGGATCGGCAGCAACCATTGCTCTTTCGCCGATCCCAACCACCCGATCGGGCCCGAGCACCGCAAGATCGTCGCGTACAACGCCAGCTCGGGCTATGACCTGCACGGCACGCACACGGCCGGCACGGCCGTGGGTGACGGCGGCACGGACAGCAACACCCGCGGAGTGGCGTACCTGGCGCGGCTCGCGCACAACACGATTCCGAGCTTCAGCGAGACCCAGATGTTCAGTCGCCTGACGCTGCACTATTCGCAGGGGGCGACCGTGCATACCAATAGCTGGGGGAACGACGGGACCGTGGCGTACGACGGGCTATGCCGGGCGATCGACAATTTCTCCTGGTTGTATGACGACAACCTGGTCGCGTTCGCCGTGACGAATCTCAGCTCGCTGAAGAACCCTGAGAACGCGAAGAACTGCCTCGCGGTCGGCGCCTCGCAGGATACCCCGTCGCAGAACAACCACTGCTCGGGCGGGGTCGGGCCCACCGCCGACGGCCGGCGCAAGCCCGAGATTTACGCGCCGGGTTGCGGCACGAACTCGTCGTCCGGCAGCACCGGATGCAGCACCTCGTCGCTGACGGGCACGTCGATGGCCTGCCCGGCGGTGGTCGGCACGGGCCTGCTCGTGCGGCAGTACTTCACGGACGGCTATTACCCGAGCGGGCTGGCGACGCCGGCGGACGGCTTCGTTCCGTCCGGCGCGCTCATCAAGGCGGTGCTGATCAACTCTTCGGTCGACATGACCGGCATCAGCGGGTACCCCTCGAACCTCGAGGGCTGGGGCCGCGTATTGGCCGACAACGCCTTGTACTTCCCGGGCGACGCGCGGCGGCTCATCGTATTCGACGTGCGCAACAGCACCGATGCGGCCCTCACGACCGGCGAAAACGCGACCTACACCGTCGAGGTGACCGAGTCGACCCAGCAGCTCCGCGTGACGCTCGCCTGGCACGACTATCCCGGCGCCGTCAACAGCGGCAACCCGGTCGTGAACAACCTCGACCTGGTGGTGCAATCGCCGTCGGGAACCGTCTACAAGGGTAACGTGTTCTCGGGCGGAGTGTCCGTCCCGGGCGGCACGTCCGACCCCAAGAACAACCTCGAGCAGGTGCACCTGAACAACCCCGAGCTCGGGGAGTGGACGCTCACGATCAGCGCCACGGCCGTGAACAATGGCCAGCAGGGCTACGCCCTGGTCGCGACCGGCGGCCTGGGCGACCCGGGTTGCCCGAGCATCCTCAGTCCGCCGCAATCGGCGCTCGCCTGCGTCGGCTCGTACATCGAGCTGGCGGTGGTCGCCGGCGGCGCGGCCCCCCTGAGTTATCAATGGCGGCGCGACGGCGTCGAGCTGCCCGGCGCGAACGCGAGCGTGCTCGGCCTGATCGTGACGCCGGAGGACGGCGGCAGCTACGACTGCGTGGTGTCCAACGACTGCGGGTCAGTCACCAGCGCGGCCGCCGTACTGACCGTCGCAAACCCGCCCGAAATCGCGCAAGACCCGGCCGGGCTCAGTCTGCGGGTCGGCCAAACGGCCGTCTTCACCGTCGCCGCCGGCGGTAGCGAGCCGTTGGAGTACCAGTGGCGGAAGGACGGCGTCCCGCTCGTTGACGGCGGCCGGTTCAGCGGCGTGCTCTCCGCGGAGCTCACGATCGGACCGCTGGAGCTGACCGACAGCGGTGCGTACGACGTGCTGGTCGGCAATGCCTGCGGCGCGGCCGTGAGCGCAGCCGCGGTGCTGTCGGTGTGGGCCGCGGGCGACATGAACTGCGACGGAGTCGTGAACTTCGGCGACATCAACCCGCTGGTGGAGGCGCTTACGGATCCCGGCGCGTATGTGCAGCTATTCCCCGGCTGCAACGCGCTGAATGGCGACCTCAACGGCGATAACGCCCTCGGCTTTGCCGACATCAACCTGTTCGTGACGCTGCTTACCGGTCAATAGCAGCCCGGCCGGTCCAGCCCTGACCGGTCTGCCCGGCCTGTCCGGCCCAGTCGGCCGCGGCGGGCCGTGCGGCTGCGCGTGCGCCCGGCGGACGGGCCGGCGGCCCGTGTGGCCTGCCCCCGTTTCGGGTAACATGGCTGCTTCGTAATCCCGGAGCTGCGACATGGCCCAGACATTCGCGCAGAAAGTCCTGGCTCGTGCGGCCGGGCTGAAGGAAGTGGCCGTCGGCCAGATCGTAACGATCCGCCCGGCGCACCTGTTGACCCACGACAACACGGCGGCAATCGTCGGCAAGATCGACAAGGACCTCCAGGAGTTCGGGCTGGTCCGGCGCGACCTGCCGATCATCGTGCTCGACCACGTCATTCCCGCGTCGGACGAGAAGACGGCGGCGGGTCACGCGAAGGTCCGCAAGTTCGTCGAGCAGTACGGCGTGCAGCACTTCTTCGACGTCGGCGAGGGCATCTGCCACCAGGTGGTGGTCGAGAAGGGCCTGGCGCTGCCCGGCACGATCATCGTCGGCAGCGACTCGCACACCTGCTCGTACGGCGCGGTCGGCTGTTTCTCGAGCGGGATCGACCGCACCGAGGCGGCCGCCCTGCTGCTGACGGGCGAAACGTGGCTGAAGGTTCCACCGACGATCAAGGTGGAACTGCGCGGCCGGTTCCCCGCCGCTGTCAGCGCGAAGGATCTCATCCTGCGGATCATCGGCGACATCGGGGCCGACGGCGCCGACTATGCCGCGGTCGAGTTTCACGGCGACGTGGCCAACCTCTCGATCGAAGAGCGGTTCACGATCGCGAACATGGGCGTTGAGATGGGCGCGAAGATCGCGGTCTTCCCCGTTGACGCCGTGACGGTCGAGTACCTGTTCCAATCGGGCGTTCCGCGCGACCGCTACGAAGCCGTGTGGGCCGATGCGGACGCGAGCTATGCCCGGACGCTCGCCTACGACCTCGGACGGCTCGAGCCCGTCCTGGCCGCCCCGCACACCGTCGACAACGTGCACCCGGTCGCCAAGTTCGCCGGCAAGAAGATCAACCAGGCCCTGGTCGGCACGTGCACCAACGGCCGGCTGCGCGACCTGCACGAGGCCGCGGCCGTGCTGAAGAGCCGCAAGGTGGCGCCTGGCGTGCGGCTGCTCGTGCTGCCGGCCTCGCGGGCGGTGTACGAGCAGGCGACGGCCGATGGCACACTGCTGGCACTGACGAAATCGGGGGCGGTCATTCTGCCGCCGGGTTGCGGCCCGTGCCTGGGGGCCCACCAGGGCGTGCTCGCGCCGGCCGAGGTGTGCATCTCGACCTCCAACCGTAATTTCAAGGGGCGGATGGGCTGCAAGGAGGGCGAGATCTACCTCGCCAGCCCAGCTACGGTCGCGGCCTCGGCCCTGAAAGGCGTGATCACCGACCCGCGAACCGTGTAGCGCCGAACCGGAACCTGCCCGCCGTCGCGGGCGCCCGCCACAAGTCCCAGCCACCACCGGCAGGGAACGGTCCTCGATCCCGGCCGAGAGCGGAGGGACACGGCGACTCGGCGGTGCTTGTGCGCACTGGAGGTGCACCATGATGTTCCTCGGAGACGTACACATCTACGTAACCGACATCGCGCTGGCCCTGCGGTTCTGGGCCGACGGACTGGGGCTCCAGGTCGTCGAGAAGGAACTCGGCGCCCACAGTGCGTTCGCGCGGCTCGACTTCCCCGACGGCGGCTCGTCGATCCGGCTGCTCGCCCCGGTCGAGCCCTGGCCGCCCGACGCCCGGCCGCCGATGGGAGCCGTGCCGACCATCAGCTTCGACATCACGACGACCGATTTCGACGCGCTGCTGGTGCGCGTGCTCGAGCACGGGGGCGCACAGGTCGACGAAATCGAGGAGTACGGCGGGCTGCGGGTCGTCACGGTGGCTGACCCCGACGGCAACGCCTTCGAGCTGCTGGAGATTCGCGAAGAAGAGGGTAAGAGCCAAGCGTAGCGCGCGGCGCGCTACGCGACCCGAGCGCGGAGCAACCCATGAGCCCCGAGCAGCGCATGGTGCGTGAGTTTCACCTGAAGTACGACTTGCCCGCCCCCGCCGCCCCTGTCATGCCCTCGCCCAAGGACCGCATGCGCCGGGCGCGCCTGATCGTCAGCGAGGCGGCCGAGTTCCTCGAGGCCGCCGACCGCAGCGACTTCGTCGAGATGGCCGACGCTCTGGCCGACATCCTGGTCGTGACCTACGGCACGGCCGTCGAGCTGGGGATCGACCTGGAGCCGGTCTTTGCCGAGGTCCACCGTTCGAACATGTCCAAGAACGGCGGCCGCGACGCCGGCGGCAAGGTCCTCAAGGGCCCGGGCTACTCCCCGCCCGACATCCTGCGGACGCTGCGCGAGCAGGGATGGAACGGCGAGTAAGGCGCGCACCGTTCCTGGGGCCGTTTCAAGGAGGGGTGCGGTTCGTTCAACCACGCGGTCCGCGCAAGCGACCGCCGCGTGCAGCGCCCGCGGAACAGGAATCTCACGGACCGCCGAGGGTGCTCCTCGCCGACGGCCCGAGTCCTCGTCGCTCGGTTGCTCGGCATGACGGAGCGAAGGGGTCCCAGCCGCTCCCCGAGTGCCGCCCCGCCGTCACTCCCCCGGAAAGCAGACCGTGAAATTGGAACCCGCGCCCGGTCTTGAGCAGACGTGGATCGCCCCGCCCGCCTGCTCCACGATCTCGCGCACGATCGACAGCCCCAGCCCCGTGCCCGGAATCCCCGCCGCCAGGGCCGTATTGCCCCGGCGAAACGCATCGAAGATCGAGCCCGCCGGCGGCGTCTGCCGGATGACAAGCGGCTCGCCCAGCCCCATCCCCGTGTCGCGCACCACGATGTACACGAACTCGCGCGATGCTTGTTCACCCTCCGCCGTCGCACCCGCCTCCCGACGCGTCGATACCCCCAGCCGCACCTCCGGCCCCAGGGGCATCCCGTTCCCGGTCGGCGCCCGGCCACGCAGCACGATCACCCGCACCCGCCCGCCGTTCGCGGTGTACTTGATCGCATTCTCCACCAGGTTGTCCACGCAGTCGGCGAGGTCGGCCGGATGCACGCGGGCCCGCAACACCGGCCCCGCCGGCACGGTCCAGTCGAGGGTGATGTGCCTCTCGGCCGCGACGGAGGCGTGCCGGCCGCAGAGCTCGGCGACGATCTGGCCCACGTCGGCCAGCGAGGTGCGGTGGCGGCGTGGGTCGGCTTCCTGCACACGGGCGAGGGCCAGCAGTTCGCCGACCTGGGCGATTCCGTCGCGACAGCGGCGGATGATCTTGTCGCAGGTGCCGAGGATGGCGGGCATGTCGGTCACGATGCCGTCGCGGATGAGGTTGGCCAGCGTCTGAACCATCGCCAGCGGGCTCTTGAGCTGGTGGGCGGCGGTCTGCATGAAGCGCGACCGGCGGCGTTGCAGCTCCTGAATCGCCTGGCGCGAGCGCTCGAGGGCCGTATTCATCTCGATCAGCATGTCCTGCCGGCGATCGAGCACCTTGCCGATGCGGTCGGTGAAGTACAGCGTGCCGAAGACGGCCAGCGCGACGACCGCGACAACCAGGGCCACGTGCTGCGGCTGGTCGTGCAGCCCGGCCGGGCCGAGGTGCGGCAGCAAGGCGTAGTGCGGCCACCAGCCGGCGCACTGCGCCGCGGCCATTCCGGCATAGAGCAGGACGGCCCAGGCGCTTTGGATCGCGGCCTGCCAGGTCCGCAACAGCAGGCCGCTGATCGCGATGTGGAACAGGTAGAACAGCGACATCGGGTTCTCGATGCCGCCGGTGAAGGCGAGGATGCCCGTGAGCAGCAGCAGATCGCAGGCGATCTGGGCCGAGACGAAGATCTGGCCGCTGCGGATCGCGAGGCGCTGGTCGGCGTCGGGCTCGACAATCTGCCGGCGCAGCAGGCGCGACGCGATCGTCCAGAGCACGTTCGTCAGGCCGATGCCCAGGACCAGGGCCAACAGCGGCCATGGGCGCTGCACGCCCGGAAGCAAAAAGCGTTCGATCGCCAGGGCCGCGAGGGTTCCGGCCGCGAACATCCAGCGCAGCCGGATGAACCAGTGCACCTGGAGCAGCGCCACCAGGGCATACGGCTTGCCCGCCGTCGGACACGGGGGTACCAGCGGTTCGGTCTCGTCACTCATGCGAAATCCGTCGCACCGCGCGCATGCGGGGCCCGGCTAACTCTCCGTCTGCGGCGCAGCCAGCAGCCGGGCGACAGCCGCGCGCAGCCCCGGGGCGTCGAGCGGTTTCTCCAGGAACAGCTCGGCGGGCAGACGCCCCGCCCCGCCCTGCCCTTCGAGTTCGCTGTCCAGCGCCGCCGACGAGATCAGGATGATCGGCCGGTGCAGACCGCCGTTGGCGCGGATCCGCTCCGCCAGTTCGAGCCCCTCCGTCGGTGTCCCGAGCATCACATCCAGCAGAAGCAGTTCGGGCGGATCGCGCCGCAGCGTTTCCAGCCCGTCGCGGGCCGTCGAACAACACGACACCCGGTAGCCGACCGGCTCGAGGATCAGGCGCACGACGTCGTGCATGTCCGGATCGTCGTCGATCAGCAGAATGTGCGGCTGCTCGGTCACCCGCGTCGATCCGTTCGCCCCGGACGGAGGACTTGGTAGCCGGGCGCGTCCGCGACGCACCCGACGCTCAGAGTGCGTCCTCGACACACCCGTCCGTGTGCCACTGCCCTGCCGGCAGTGCACTTTCGAACCCCCTTTTCACCTTAGCACGCCGGCTGCGGCGGAGCAACGGCGCGTCGCGGAAACGCGACGCGCCCGGCCCTCCTGCGTCTTGGGTCCCGGCGCCCCGCGTGGTCTAATCGGTCGCCATGGACGCGGACCGCCGAGCACGACTGGCCCACCTCGCCCCGTGGATGCTCCTGCTGGCCGGCGCCGCAGCGTACCTGCCCAGCTTCCGCGGCGTCATGGTCTACGACGACATCAACGCGATCGTGGAGAACCCGCACGTCCGCCGCCTTTGGCCCCTGACCCGCGCCCTGTGGGCCCCCGACGACACCACCGTCACCGGCCGCCCCGTCGTCTGCCTCACGCTGGCCGTCAACTACGCAATCAGCGGCCTCGACCCCTGGAGCTGGCACGCGGTCAACCTCGCCATCCATTTGCTCGCCGGCCTGACGCTGTTTGGCGTGATCCGTCAGACGCAGGACGCGGGCCGCGACGCCGCTGCCGCGCGGCGCCGCCCGCCGGTGGCCGAGGC
>CAZMCT010000099.1:0-15331 GCA_964564785.1 uncultured Planctomycetales bacterium | reverse complement strand
GTGCCCGGGGCGGGCTCGAACGCCGGCCAGTCCGGCCGGGCGAGCCGCTGGCTGGCCGGGGGCAGCTTGGGGAACGCGGCGTGCGGCTCGCGCTGGTACCAATAGGCGGTGCTGCTGTAGTCGTTGGTGAGCTTGTTGTTGTGGCCGTGCTCGATCGTCACGCGGATCGACTTGTGGAACCGCACCGGATCCTCGATGTGAAAACGGTAGAGCGAGTTTTTGCCGCGGAACGGCCAGTTCTGGTCCTCGCGGCCCCAGGTCCCGCCGTGGTACTGCGTGATCCCGCAGTACGGTGAGCTGTATTCGGTTCGCGGGCAGTACGCGGTCGAGAAATAGTCCTCGGTGCCGGTGCCGTGCAACGATGGCGGCCAGGGCTCGCCGTCGATGAAGATCATGTCATCGCCCTCGCCGTACCAGTCGTTTTTTTCGCGCTGGAAGCAGTCGACGTCGAGGTGGCAGCCGATGTACTGGCCCTGGCCGGCGGCCTCGAGGATGACGTAGTTCTCCGCTCCGGTCGTGTTCTTCGTCGCCCAGTACCAGCGCAGGTTGTCGACGTGCTTCGGACCCTTGAGGTCCTTGCGGCCCCAGCCGCGGGTCGGGTTTTCGCGCCGCCATTGCGCGTGGAAGTACGCCAGCTCCTCGTCCCAGGCACCGTACAGCTCATGGTCGACGTAGTAGAAGAACTCGATCGGCTCGTGCCACTCGTTGTGCACCTCGAGCCGCGCGTGTCGCCGGAACGGCATCGGCAGCCAGCAGTTCATGCCGCGACCGGCGTCGGGGTTCATCTGAAACGGCAGCGACCAGAAGTTGCGGCAGATGCCGAAGCCGCCGCCGAAAAAATCGACCACGGGGACCTCGACGCTCGGCGTGCGCTCGCCGTCCCACCACATTCGCAGCACGAGCGAGCGCATCGCGTCGCGGTCGTGCGCGTGGCTGTTGGTCGACCAGATGTGTTTGATGCAGCCGGGGCCGTCGATCTCGCCCAGCTTCAGCCGCCCGCCGGGGGCGATGGGAATCGCGTCCCGGTTCCCCCCGGTGCGGTCGAAGCTGCTCAGCCGCCGTGCACGGAACTCGCGCAGCCGCGCCAGGCCCGCGAGCGTCGTCATTCCAATGGGCATGGGTCCACTCCGTCGTCGTGAAGAAAACGAGCCACAGATGGGCACAGATTAACACAGACCGGAGCGCCCAGCGCGGCGCGGGGCCGCGGAACCCGCGCCGCACGCTGTCCGTCGGACGCTACGCTCCAGCGCGCCCCGTCCGTCGGAACGCGACGCGCCGGCGAGTGGTGGGCATCCGAGCCCGAAGCGCAAGCGCGGGACAACCGCGACGGCCCGCGCGCGCGCAACGGGCTCGCATCGCCTCGGGACCCCATCACGTCCGGCCCGGATCGCTGCGGCTCCGGATCAGGGCGTCGGACGCGAGCCCGCACCACAAAAGGTCGGGTATTGCGGGCACAGCGCGGCCGTGATGCGCTCGAGCAGCGCCGGCGAGTGCCCCGCGGCCGCCGCGCTGTACACCACGCGCTGCAAGGCCTGCTCCACCGCGTCGACATCGCGGCCCAGCTCCCCCAGGGCCGCGATCACCACGTCGACGGCCGCTTCCGTCTGCCCGGCTGCCAGCAGCGCCAGCGCTAGTCGAAACCGGAACGGTTGCACCAGCTCCTCGTACTTCTGCTCCTGGATCCGCGGCAAGGCCGCGATCGCCTGCTCGAGCAGTTCGACCGCCTGCTCCGGACGGGCGCCAGCCCGCAGCCGGTATTCGGCCTCCTCCGCCAGCGCCACCGAGTGCAGCGTCGGCAGTCGCGGCCGCAGGCCCAGATAAAGTTCCGCGGCCCGGTGCGCCTCGTCGGCGGCCGCGTTCAGGTCACCCTGCAAAGCCAGCCACGCGGCCGCGAGCCGTCGCGTCTCCGGAGCCATGGAGAGCACGACCGTGTCCGCGTCCGTGGCCGGCGTGATCGGCCCGGCCGCGGCCAGGAAGCGTCCCAGCACATCCTCGAACCCCGGCTGGTCGGCGAGTTCGGCCAGGCGCGTTTTCCAGTAGCCCTGTGGGCCGCCGAACCGCAGCGCGTCGCGAAGCAGGGCGACGTGGGACTCGAATGACGCGCGGTATTGCGTCAGCGCCAGCAGTGTTTCGACATCGAGCGGCGTTCGGGTGCGCTGCTGTCGCCAGGTCCGCTCGGCCGCGTCCAGCCACGCCCGGCCGCGCTCCGCGTCCGCGGTCCCCTCGAGCGTCGCCAGCAGTTCCGCCGATCGGGCCGCGACCTTCAGCGTGCTTTCCAGCGCGGGCGCCCGGCGCGCCAGCCGATACGCCGCTTCATGTGCCTCCTGTGCCCGCACGATCGCGCGGCGGCGGGCGGCCTCCAGGTTGACGGACGCAGTCGCGCCGGCCGGGGCGTTCTGCGGGTCTGCTGCCGCTTCGCGCAGCGCGAGCCACGACCGCACCGCGTTCGCCGCCCGACCGTAGCGGATGTGCAGCACCCGATCGCCGGCGATGATCTTGCGCACGGGGTCGAGCAGCCACGCCTCTGCCCGCGTGGCGTGCGAGAGCGCCGACTCGGCCGTGCCCTCGTCCTCCGCCCGGGCCGAAAGCGTCTCCGCCGCCTGCTCATGCTGAACGCCCTGCCAGTTTCTCAGACCGGTCCACCCCGCCCCCGCCGCCGCCAGCAGGCAGACTCCCGCGCTCACAACACGGGCCGCCCGCTGCCCGCCCGTGGAACACCGCGCGGAAAGGACCGACGGGGTGGCGCGCTCATCCGACTTCCCAACCTCGGTCCGTGAGCCGGGAAGCGCGGACGGGCTCGCCCGGGAAACCGCCCACAGCGTGCCAACCAGCGTCCAGAACAACGCCGGCACGCCGGGAAGACGCAACGCGACTCCCGTCATCGCATCCGCCAGCAGTCCCACGATCGCTCCGACCAGCGCCATCCGCAGCCACCGCTCGGTGCCCTCGGCGGCGCTGTGCGCCGCGCCTGCCCCCGCCAACAGCGTGGCCACGAACCCCCCGACGAACGTCACGCCGCCCACCAGCCCGATCTCCGTCAGCACTTCGAACAGCTCGTTGTGCGCATGCTCCACGATCTCGCCCATGAACGCGGCCGGGTCCAGCACCCGGTCGTGCACCGCGAGCGTCCCCGCCAGCCGCGGGTACGCCCCCGCGCCTTGACCCGCCACCTGTGCCCACGCATTGGCCCCCCAAAGCTCGGCTGCGTACCGCCATGCATACAGCCGGAACCGCACGGTTGCCCCGCGGGCCATCGTCACGTCCACCTGCGACCGCGAGGACCACCAAGCGCCGGCGGCCACGATCGCCAGCCCGAACGCCGCAACCAGACCCCACCGCACCCACCGGCCCACGCGATGCCGGCCCAGCAGCAGGTACCCCATCGTCGCCAATCCCGCCAGAATGCCCAGCAGCGCGCCGCGACCGCGCGTCAGACCCAGGCAGCCCACGATCGGCACCAGCGCCACGACGACGGCCCCCACGGATCCCGCGCGCCGCGCCGTCAGCCGGCCCGTCCGCCGTAGTTCCCCGCCGGCCGACCCGAGCAATGCCAGCCCGGTCAGCAACCCCGGCACCATCGCCGCCGCCAACGAACTCGGATTACCGATCGGAAACCCCGGCCGATGGAACGGGTTGCGCTCCCGGAAGTACCAGAGGCAGAGAGCGCCGCCCACGGCCGTGATGACCAACAGGCTGTAAAGCAGAGCCGGCACGTCCCGGCGATCGAGCGTCGCGGCCAGCGAGACTGCCCAGCCCAGCAGAAGCGCGTAGAGCAGGGCCTGTCCGCGCGACACGTCGGGTGCCTGGCTCCACAGCCCGCTGAGCAGCGATAGCAACACCCAGCCGGCCAGGAGCACGATGGCCCACGTCACCGGCCCCGCGCTCCCCGGTCGGGCAGCCGGTGTTGCCCGGGCGTAACGCACTGCCGCAAGCAGCAGCCCGAGTGCTGCGGCGATGTGCAGCGCGAAATCCTTGATCTCGACCCCCCGGGCCGTTTCGACCCACCCGCCCAGGGTCAGCACGTCGATCAGCGGTTTGAGGAGTGAGGTCGTCTTCCAGGGGATCGCCCCGGGGTAGGTCCGGCCGTGCGGCGGGCTCATCAGCAGGAACGCGGCCGCCGCCACCGCCACCGCCAGCGCCAGCGCCGCGCGCGACTCCCACTCTGCCGGGCGGGGGGCCGGGTCTGCGACGGCGGGCGTGATGTTCATGTTCTGCCCTGTCTTGACATCGGCGTTTACGGGTTACAATGCGGCCAGCGGCCGTGAGATCGGTTGCCACGGATGGCAGCCCGCGCGCCACCGAGGCGGGCAGTATATTCCAGGACGGCCCGGTGCGAACGGGCCGCCCGGCCCCGCGTCGCAGTCCTCAGGACGGGAAGTGGCGTATTCATGCTCAGCACAGCAGTCCGCGGCGATGCGAGCCGCACCAGCGCAGCGGTGATTCCCCATGATTTCGAACACCGGCGCCTGCACCTCGTGGGCATTGGCGGTTGCGGGATGTCGGCGTTGGCCGCGCTGCTGCTGCGGCGCGGGGCCAGCCTGAGCGGCACGGATGTCCGGCCTTCGGCCGAGATCGCGCGGCTGGTGGAGGCCGGGGCGCGGATCACGACCCGGCAACAAGCGGACGCGGTGCCGGAGGACGCGGAGCTGGTCGTGGCCTCGGCCGCGATCCCGGCGGACCATGCGGAGCTGGTCGAGGCGCGGCGGCGCGGTCTGCCGGTGGTGAAATATGCCGAGCTGCTGGGCGCGGTCATGGAACGCTACGAGGGGATTGCGATCAGCGGCACGCACGGAAAGAGCACGACGACGGCGTGGCTGACGTTCGTGCTGCGCCGGGCGGGGCTGGATCCGAGCTTCGTCATCGGTGCGACGGTCGAGCAGCTCGACGGCGGCAGCGGTGTCGGCACGGGCCGGCATTTCGTCGCCGAGGCCTGCGAATACGACCGCTCGTTCCTCAACCTGCATCCGTGGCGGGCGGCGATTCTGAACATCGAGGAGGACCACCTCGACTGCTACGCCGACATCAACGCGATCCGCGAGGCCTTCGTCACGTTCGCCCGCGGCATCCGGCCGGAGGGGCTGCTGGTGATCAGCGGCGAGGATCCACAGTGCCGCCTGATCGTGCAGGGGCTGCCGGTGCGGGTGCAGACGTTCGGCACGGCGGCCGGGCTGACGTGGCGGGCGGAGCACCTGGAACTGGTGGACGGGCACTACGCGCTGGAAGTGTTGCACTGCGGCCGGCCGCTGGGGCGGGTGCGGCTGGGGCTGCCGGGGCGGCACAATGTGCTCAATGCGCTGGCGGTGGTGGCGCTGGCGACGGACTGCGGCGTGACGTGGGAGCAGATGGAGCCGGCGCTGGCGGAGTTCCGCGGGGCACGGCGGCGGCTGGAGCTGCGCGGCGACGTGCACGGCATCCGCGTGCTGGATGATTACGCGCACCACCCGAGCGAGATCCAGGCCACGCTGATGGCCGCTCGCGAGCGCTACCAGCCGCGGCGGCTGTGGTGCGTGTTCCAGCCGCATCAACACTCGCGGACGCGTTTTCTGCTGGCGGACTTCGCGGCCAGCTTCGAACTGGCCGAGCGCGTGCTGGTGCCCGACATCTACTTTGTACGCGACAGCCAGCGTGAGCAGGAGCTGGTGTGCGCCGAGGATCTGGTGCGCGCGATCCGCGCCCGCGGGGGGGATGCGACGTACCTGCCGAAGTTCGAGGACCTGGTGGACCGGCTGGAGCGCGAGGCGCAGCCCGGCGACGTGGTCTTGACGATGGGGGCCGGCAACATCTGGAAGGTCGCCGATGGACTGGTGGAGCGGCTTGGAGGCCATCTGCCGGCGTGACGAGCCGCTGAGCGCCCACACCTGGTACGGACTGGGCGGGCCGGCACGGTTTTTCCTGACGCCGCGCGACGAAGACGAGCTGGCTGACGTGCTGGAGCGCTGTGCTGCGCATCGCGTGCCGTGGCATGTGCTCGGCTGCGGTGCCAACCTGCTGGTCCGCGACGCCGGCGTCGACGGCGCCGTCATCCACCTGCGCGGGCCCTACTGGGAAGCGGCCCAGTTCGATGGGCCGACGGTCCGGGCGCGGGCCGGCGCGGATTTTCCCAAACTCGTCAAGCGTAGCGCCGCGGCCGGGCTGGCGGGCTTGGAAGGCCTCGCCGGCATTCCCGGCAGCGTCGGCGGGGTCGTGCGGATGAACGCCGGTGGCAAGTATGGCACGATCTCCGACGTCATTCGCGAGGTTCGTCTCATGGCGCCGGACGGCCGGGTCGAGACGCGCTCCGGAACCGAGATGTGTTTCGCGTATCGTCGCAGCGGGGTGGGAGAGAGCATCGTGCTCGCCGCCACGTTCCTGCTGACGCCGCAGAACAGCGCGGAAGTGCTGGACCGCTACCGCCGCATCTGGAACGAGAAGCACGCCTCGCAGCCGCCGGTGTCCGCGAGGTCGGCCGGCTGTATCTTCAAGAATCCGCCGGGCCACGCGGCCGGCAAGCTGATCGACGACGCCGGGCTCAAGGGCACGCGCCGCGGCGGGGCCGAAATCAGCACGCAGCACGCGAACTTCATTGTCGCGTATCCCGGCGCGAAGACCGCCGATGTCCTGGCGTTGATCGACTTCGCCCGTCAGCGCGTTCGTCAGACCGCGGGCGTCGAGCTCGAACTGGAGGTCGAAGTGTGGTGAGGAGCGGGTCCGGACGGCTGCGAGTGACGGTCTTGCGCGGCGGTCCGAGCGCCGAGCGCGAGGTCAGCCTCGAATCGGGTCGGGCCGTGGCCGAAGCCCTTCGTCGCCGCGGACATGCCGTGTTCGAGGCCGACATCGCACCGGACAACCTCACGGCCCTCGAGCACCCCGCCGATGTCGTGTTTCCCGCATTGCACGGCCCGTTCGGCGAAGACGGCACGGTGCAGCGGCTGCTGGCCGAGCGCGGCCTGCCGTTCGTCGGGTCGCAGGCGGCTGCTTCGGCGCTGTGCATGGACAAGGCCGCAACAAAAAAGGCGCTGGCCGCGATCGGCATCCCCACGCCCGCCTGGGAGATCTGGGACGCGGCTTCCCTGAGCCGCGGATTGCCCGATCTGTCGCTGCCGCTGATCGTCAAGCCGGTCGACCAGGGCAGCAGCGTGGGGACGACGATCGTCCGTTCGCCGGACGAATTCCTGCCGGCGGTCAAGCTGGCCGTGGAAGGCTTTGGTCGCGCCCTGGTGGAGCAGTTTATCACCGGGGACGAGTTGACGATCGGCATCGTGGGCGATCGGACGCTCCCGCCGATCTGCATCCGACCGAAGCGGACGTTTTACGATTATGCGGCGAAATACCAGGACAACGCGACAGAATACCTGTTCGAAACCGGCCTGCCCGAGGCTTTCCTGGGCGAGCTGGCGCAACTCAGCCGCCTCGCGTTCGAGCGGCTCGGTTGCCGACACCTGGCGCGCATCGACTGGATCATCGACAACGACCGGCGCCCTTGGTTCCTGGAAGTGAACACGTTACCCGGGTTTACGAGCCACTCCCTCGTGCCGAAGGCCGCGGCCCGGATGGGCATCGGCTTCGATGAACTCGTGGAGCGACTCGTGCAAATGGCTCACGAGGGCAGCCCATGACCGGGCCGCGGACTCGAGGTCGCAGTCGCGTCGGACGCGAGGGCAACGAGCCCCCCCGGCTTTCACCTGGCGCCTGGCGTCTTTTGGCGCATGGCGCACTGTGGCTTGGGTCGTTGGCCGCGGTCGGTTGGGGGGTACAGCGGATAACCGCTATGGCCCAGTCGCCGCCTGCCGGCCTCGATTGCCGCATGGAGTGGATCGGGGTTCCCGAGTGGCTTCAGCAGCCGACCGGCGAGCGTGCGATGAGAGAGATCGTGGAGGCGGCGGGCGTGCCACAGTACGCAAATATATTCGCTCCAGATATTTGCGAACGTGTTGCGACCAATCTGCGGGCCTGCCCCTGGGTCGCGGATGTGCAACGTGTGTCGCGGCGGGTCGTCGGGTGGGACACGGAACAGCCAGTCGGCATCGTAACCGTTCACGCGGCGTTCCGGGAACCATTCGCGTTCGTTGAGCGTGACAACGTCGCATATCTCATTGACCGGCATGGAGTTCGGTTGCCGTATGACTACCCGGTCGCGGCGGTGGATCCGGTCTTCTGGACGGCGTGGTTTCGCGTGATTAACGTGGCCGGACCGACGCCGTCACCGGGGCAGGTTTGGCCTGGGGCCGACCTCGCGGCGGCGTTGGCGCTGATCGATTATCTACAGCAAGCCGCTGCTCGCGGCGAAGTCCCGTTTCGGCCGTGGCTTACGGCGATCAATGTTCAGGACTTCGCAAATGTCAGGAACCCGCTGGGAAAGATTCGCATCCAAACCGTGCAGCCCAACACTGCCATCATCTGGGGCGTTCCGATCGGAGAGGAAGCCGACGTCGAGCCTAATCCGGGTCGCAAACTCGAATTGCTTCGAACCTACTATGTTGAGAACGGCGGCCGCTTCCCCGACGGTGTTTTCGACGCGCGGGACAATCAGACCGGCCGCCTTTGGAGGTGGCCGGCCACGACTGGCCGCGGCCAATGACGTGGAGGTGCGCGATGCCCCCATCCGGTGAGACTTCGGCGATGATCCTCGAGACCGTGCGGCAGCACGTGACTCCCGAGACCGGCTGGATTCCCGTACTTGTGATTGGTGTGACCGGGCTGGCGGGGTTGGTTCTGATGGCCAAAGGGGCGCGGCTTGCTCCCGCACTGGCGGCCGCGCTGTTCGGGCTGGTCGGTGCTGTGGCCGGCGGCCTGCTACCGCGGTTCGTGGGGACGCCCTTTTGGCCGACGGTGGCCGTCAGCGGCGTGGTGGCGGCGATTCTCGGCGTGTTGCTGTTCCGAGTGTGGATGGCGATCCTGGTGGCGGCGTGTCTGGTCGTACCGGCGCTGGGTTTCTACGGAGGGCGTGTGCTCCGTGAGCCCGTTAACGCGTACCTGGCCGCCGGACTTGATCGCCAGAACCGGCTCGTGACGTTACCGGATGCGCCGGCGCAGCACCCGAACTGGCAAGCGGAGTTGAGCGGTCTTTGGGCCCATCTCAGCCAGACCGTGCCGAGTTTTCAGGTCAGCGTGTTCGCGATCACGATTTCGACCGCTCTCGCGGGTGTAATCTTCGGTCTGCTGCTTCCCAAGCTGGCCCGCGCATTCTGGGCCGCCTCGTTCGGCACGCTCCTGGTCATGCTCGCCTTCGGCGCCGTGGCCGAGCTTTATTGGCCGACGGCATCCCCTTGGTTGCAGCGCTGGGGGCTCCCCGCCGCGACAGCGGTCTGGGCGCTTGCCCTGCTCTGGAATTTCGCCGATATCCAGGGGCTGCGACCGAAAAAGGCGGCCGCACCGGCCGGGGGCGGGGCGGCCGGCAAGCCGGCAGCGGCCTGAGGCAACGCCAAGCCGACCGACTCGCCGGAAATCGGGCCTGGAGGTCGGCGGGGGGGAGCGATGTTGTTGGCCTGAACGCTTTCGCTGGACGATAAGCCGACGGTGGGACCGCTGCGCGGGAGACCTTCGTGCTTTCGTACCAGAGAATGCTCTTTGACTGGATCGCCGGCGAACCGCCGCTCACCGCCGTGGTGCTTCTGGCCGCGGGCCTGCTTTCGGGGTTGTACGGCGTTCGCATGATCCGATTGCTGGTCGCGGTGTATGCCGCGGCGCTCGGCTATGCCGCCGGCGTGGTTCTGTTCCCGTGGGTAGGGAGTGAACTGGCGCGCGGACCGCTCGGCGCGCCGATCGTGGGTTCGGTCGTCGCCACGGCTCTGGGAGCCGCAGCCCTTGCCTGGCCGGTTCCGCTCATCGTACTGACCAGCAGCGTGCTGTGGGCGGGGTTGGGCGTGTACTTCTCCGGGCAACTCGGATTACCGGACGTGCCGAGCTGGATCGCGGCCGGGTTGCTGGGCGTCAGCGCTCTGGTACTGACCCTGGTCGGCCGCCACACGATGATCATTTTCCTGACTGCCTTTCCGGGCGCCGGGCTCTTCGTGGTGGGGCTGGCCGGAGTCGGTGCGGCGTTTATCCCCAGCGTCGGCAGCACGGTCTGTGAGTGGGGCAGTGGCCGATCCGTGATCATCCCGATCCTGCTCATCATGCTGGTCGTGACCGCGTACTCGTACCAGGCTAACGACCGAGCAGGCGAGCTGGGTCTGAGCAGCCCCGAAGTGCCGGGAGCGCGTCGCCGGCCGGCTGGAAGCCGCGGTTGACATCCCATCCCCAGCCGATAAAGTGCACAGAGGGAGTGACCGACACCCCCCTGTCTGGATCGCGAGCGACCGTAGTGGACCGCAGGGTTACAGAGTGATGGACCAGCGTTTGGGCGGGCGCGTGGATGGCGCGCTCGCCGGTCGCAGCGTCGCGTCCGCTCGCCCCGCCGGCCGGCTACCGGATCGCGGCATGCCGCCTGGCCCGCCCACCCCGTACTCATGAGGACTCTACCGGCATGCTGAAGATTCGCTTTCCCGACGGCCAGGTCGTCGAGCACCCGGACGGTGTCACGGTTGGCGAGGTCCTGGAGGCCGTCTCTCCGGCGCTGGCCCGCAAGAGCGTGGCCGCACTCGTGAACGGGCAGGTGGTCGAGCTCGGCGCGCGGCTACAGGGGCCCGAGGTCGAACTGCGAGCGCTGACGCTCGAAGACCCGCAAGGGCTGGAGGTGGCCCGGCACAGCGCCGCGCACGTGATGGCCGAGGCGGTGTGCTCGCTCTGGCCGCGGGCCAAGCTGGTGTACGGCCCCACGATCGAGAACGGCTTTTACTACGACGTTGATCTCGACCGGAACCTGACGCCCGACGACTTCCCGGCGATCGAGGCCCGGATGGCCGAAATCGTGAAGGAAGACCGGCCGTTCACGCGCTACGAGTTGCCCCGCGAAGTGGCGATGGCGAAGTTGCGGGCGGAGGGCAACGAGTACAAGCTGGACAACGCGGAGCGGGCGGTGGGGGACACGCTCAGCTTCTACGTCACGGGCCGCCGCGATTCGGGGGCGTTCGAAGACCTGTGCCGGGGGCCGCACGTCCCCAGTACGGGAAAGATCGGCGCGGCGAAGGTGATGCAGGTTTCGGGGGCGTACTATCGCGGCGACGCGAACCGGCAGATGCTGCAGCGCATCCACGGCACGAGCTGGCCGGACCGCAAGCGGCTCAACGCGTACCTGACGCAACTGGAAGAAGCAAAGAAGCGCGACCACCGGCGGCTCGGGCAGGAGCTGGGGCTGTTCACGCTCGACTCGATGGTGGGCACGGGGCTGGTGCTGTGGAAGCCGCGCGGGGCCGTGCTGCGGCGTGTGCTGGAGAACTTCATTCTCGACGAGCTGCTGCGGCGCGGCTACCAGCCGGTCTACTCGCCGCAGATCGGCAAGCTGGACCTGTACCGCACCAGCGGGCATTTTCCGTATTACAAGGACAGCCAGTACCCGCCACTGTTCGACTCGGACCGCGCCCGGCAGCTCAACGAACTGTGGGAGCTGGCCCGCGCGTCGAACGCCGACCGGGCCAGCCAGGCCGAGATCGATCTCTTCGAGCGCATCGCGGCCCAGCATAGCGACCTGCTGAAAGCCGGCTACCCGGTCGAGCTTCCGATGGAGGAGCGGCTGCTGCGCATCCGCCGCTGGCTGGCCGTCGAGGACGGCTACCTGCTGCGGCCGATGAACTGCCCGCACCACGTGCGGATCTACGCCTCGGAGGCCCACAGCTACCGTGAGCTGCCCGTGCGGTTGGCCGAGTTTGGCACGGTTTACCGCTTCGAGCAGTCAGGCGAGGTCTCGGGCATGACCCGCGTGCGGGGCTTCACGCAGGATGACGCGCACCTGTTCTGCACGCCGGACCAGCTCCCGGCCGAGATCCTCGGCTGCGTCGACATGGCCAAACTGGTGCTGAACGTAATCGGGCTGAAGGAGTACCGCGTGCGGGTCGGGCTGGGCGACGGCAGCGAAAAGTACATCGGCACGCCGGAGAACTGGGCCCGGGCCGAGGCGGCCGTGCTCGACGCGGTGCGGCAAAGCGGCCTGGAGTACACCGAGGAGCGCGGCGAGGCCGCGTTTTACGGCCCCAAGATCGACTTCATCGTGAAGGACTGCATCGGCCGCGAGTGGCAGCTCGGCACGGTGCAGGTCGATTACAATCTGCCGGAGCGGTTCGATCTGCGGTATGTCGGCGAGGACAACCGCGAGCACCGTCCGGTGATGGTGCACCGCGCGCCGTTCGGCAGCTTTGAGCGGTTCGTCGGCATCCTGATCGAACATTTCGCGGGGGCGTTCCCGCTCTGGCTGGCGCCGATCCAGGTGCGGGTCTGCTCCATCAGCGAGAAATCGAAAACGTACGCCCAGGAAGTGTTCGAACTGTGCCGCATCGCGCCCCTGCGGGTCGAGCTCGACAACAGCGACGAGCGGATCGGGTCCAAGATCCGCGACGCCACGCTGATGAAGATCCCCTATATCCTCGTGGTCGGCGAGCAGGAAGCCGCCGACCGGACCGTCAACGTGCGCACGCGCGAGGGCAAGCAGTTCGGCAGTTTCCCGCTGCCCGAGTTTCTGGCCGCGTGCGCGACCGAGATCGCAACGCGGGGCGAACAAGCCCCCGCCGGAGCCGGCCGGACTCCGCGGTAGCCGGGCGGCCGCGTCGGCCGCGAGAGAAAGGTGGTGACGCCCATCAATCAGAACCTGCGATGCAACGAGCAGATCCGCGTTTCGCCCGTTCGGGTGATCGGCGCGGAGAACGAGCAGCTCGGAATCATGCCGAACTACGAGGCGCTGCGGCTGGCGCGCGAGCAGGGGCTCGACCTCGTGGAAGTGGCGCCCAATGTCCGCCCGCCGGTCTGCCGGCTGATGGACTACGGCAAGTGGAAATACAACCAGAAGAAAAACGTCAAGAAGCATCACGAGCAGCAGACCAAGGAAGTCCGCCTGCGCCCCAAGACGGACACGCATGATCGCGAGATCAAGATCCGCCAGGCGATCCGGTTCTTCAAACGCGGCGACAAGGTCCAGTTCACGATGCAGTTCCGCGGCCGCGAACGCTTCCGCAAGGAAATCGCGATCGACATCTTCAAGAGCATTCTCGAGTTTTTCGGCCCGCGCGTGAAGGTCGAGCGCCCCCCCAGCATGGACGGCCGCTACATGATCATGATCCTCTCCGGCAACAAGGACGCCTTCGCCGATGTTGCCACGGACGAGGAGCCGCCCGCGCCGCAGCCCGACTCCCCGACGCTCGATCGCGCCGCGCGCGAGGCCGCCACCCCCCGGCCGCCCGAGGCGACTCCGCGCAGCGTCGAGGCCTGAGCGGCTCCGCCCGTCCTGCCCGCGGGGGTCGATCAGCCTGGGGGCGCAGATGCGCGTGCTGGGTGCGAAGGAGCGCCCCGATACCCCGGCAGAGGCCCGCTTCGTGGCTGCGAGCCACGTCGGTCACCGACATCGATCGGGTTTGCTGCATCGGGGATCGTGGGCCGGTCCATGGCCGTGCCCCGCGTGGCCTCTGTCGATCCCCGCTTCGTCGATGCGCCGGTGGTGATTCGGGTCCCCGAGCGGCTGAGCCGCGCCGGACCGCCCCGGCCACGGCCGGCGCGGTTTGTGCCGGCGACGGACAAATTGGCCGACTTCTCGCCCGGCCGCCGCGGCGGCGCGGGGTTCAATCGGCCCCGCGCCGCGGCTACACTGCATCGCGTGGGAGGGCCGGCCATGCGGTGCCTGTACTTCGATTGTTTCAGTGGTGCGGCCGGGGACATGCTCCTCGGCGCGCTGGTTGACGCGGGGGTGGACGTCGAGGCGCTGCGGGCGCGGCTTGCGTCGCTGCGGTTGCCGGGTGTGACGCTGGCGGTGGCCGAGGTCCGCCGCGGGGGCCTGCGGGGCTGCCAAGTCACGGTCGGGGTGCCTCCGGCGGACGGCCACGGTCATCGGCACCTGCCGCAGATTCTGGCGTTGATTGAGCGGGCCGGCCTGCCGCCCCCGGTGGTCGAGCGGGCGGGTCGCATTTTCCGGCGGCTGGGCGAGGCCGAGGCCCGCGTCCACGGCGTGCCCATCGAGCAGGTCCACTTCCACGAGGTCGGGGCCGCCGACGCGCTCGTCGACATTGTCGGTGTCTGTGCGGCCATCGACCTCTTGAACGTCGAGCGCGTCCTCTGCTCGCCGCTCCCGACCGGCTGCGGCACGGTCACCTGCGCCCACGGTGTGCTGCCGGTTCCGGCCCCGGCGACCGCCGAACTGCTCCGCGGCGTGCCGCTGGCCGCGTGCGACGAGCCGGGCGAGCTGACCACGCCCACGGGGGCTGCGATCCTCACGACGCTCGCGGCCGGGTTCGGCCCGCCGCCGGCGATGCGGATCCTGAACCTCGGGTACGGGGCGGGAACGCGCGAAAACGGCCGGCGGCCGAATCTGCTCCGGGTGCTGGTCGGCGAGCTCGAGCCGGCGCCCGACCTGCGGGACCAGGTGGTCGTGCTCGAAACGCAGCTCGACGACGCGACCGGCCAGGTCGTCGCGCACGCGGCCGCCCGGCTGCTCGAGGCCGGTGCGCTCGACGTTTTCACCGTGCCGATAGTCATGAAGAAAGGCCGCCCGGGCCAGTTGCTGACCGTGCTGGCCGCGGCGGAGTCAGCGCCCGCGCTCGAGGACCTGCTGTTCGCCGAGACGCCCACCTTCGGCGTGCGGCGGCACGTGTGCGAGCGGCACGTTCTGGCCCGGGCGCATGAGCCGGTCCGCACGCCCTACGGCCCGATCCGGATCAAGGTCGGCCGCCGGGCGGAGCGGGCGGTGCAAGCGTGGCCGGAATACGAAGACTGCGCGGCCGCCGCCCGCGTAGCGGGCGTTACGCTGCGAGAGGTGCAGGCCGCGGCCCTGCGGGCCTGGTCGCAGCCGTAGCGCCGGACCTCCGCGTAGCGCCGGACCGCAGTTGACCCGCCGTGGCGGGAGTCCGGCGCCCCGGATCGCGAAGCATGAACATGGACAGCGCGCCGTTCTTCGTCCTGGGGTTGCTGTGCGTCGCCATGCTGGGCGTGGTGGCGCTGCGCCGCTGGCAGTTCCGCCGCGTCACCGCGCGCGACCTGACCCGGGCCGAGCGGGCCAGCCTGCGCCGCCAGGCGGAGCTGCGCGACGGCATGGAGACCCTGCTCACCCAGCTCGACGAAGTCGCCCGCCGCGTGCAGGCCGGCGCCGATACCCAGCTCCAGCGACTCAACGATCGGCTGGCCGCGGCCGACGAGCGGATCGCACGCCTCGAGCAACTGCTCACGCAGGCCGCCGCGGAGCGACCCGCAGCGGGCGTGGCACGGTCCGACGCCGCGCAGCCGCGGAGCGCCGTGGAGCACCCGACCACGGCCCTGCGCGGCTGCGCCGCTCCGGACC